>NZ_DLMO01000153.1 GCF_002479325.1 Brevundimonas sp. UBA7534 | reverse complement strand
CCGGTCGTCAGCCCGACGGCGACGAAGGGAATCATGGCCAAGAGGCCGAACGCCGGCCCCGCCAGCGACACCAGCACGCCGTCCCATTCGCTTTTGGGCTCGCGCCGGCCGCGGGCCAGGCCACCCAGGAAGGGGATGATGTAGATGCGCGCCGGTCCCATGCCCACACGGTTCATCACCAGCGCGTGGCCGGCCTCGTGCACGAACAGGCCGAACAGGATGGCGCCGGCCACGATCACGCTGCCGGTGATCCACCACAGGAAGCCCGCCATCAGCAGGGTGGAGGCCGCCGCCCAGACCAGACTCTGGTCTTTCTCGAACGGCGCCTGGCTGCGGTCCGAGGTCCGGTCGGCGGGGGTCGGCGCCGCGGCGGGCGCCGCCTCGGGCTTGGCGTCCCAGGGGCCTGGGGCGCGCCCCGGCTTGGGAACGGTGTTTTCGGTATCGCTCATGGCGGTTCAGATGGGCGTCGCGCACGGTCCCGGCGACGGGACCGAACGCCGCGCCTCAGATCAGCTCCACATCGACGTGGTGGCGCGCCTTGACCAGGTCATAGCGCGCTGGCTTCACCGGCGGCGGCAGGTCGATCATCCGCTGCACCGCCAGTCGCCCGCGCTCCAGCATCTCCTCCGGGACCGTCACCTCGAACTGCATGTGCAACAGGCAGTCGCGGATGTTCTCCAGGGTGATGCGCTTCATGTGCGGGCACAGGTTGCACGGTCCGACGAACTCGACGCCCGGCACGTCGCCCTTGATGTTGGACGCCATCGAACATTCGGTGATCAGCACCACCCGTTTGGGCCGGCGCTGTTCGACATAGTCGGTCATCGCCGCCGTCGATCCGGCGAAGTCCGAGGCCGCCAGGATTTCCTCAGGGCATTCGGGGTGGGCCAGGACCTCGGCGTCGGGCCAGGCGTCGCGCATGTCGGCGATGTCCTGGACGGTGAAGCGCTTGTGCACCTCGCAATGACCCTTCCAGGCGATAATCCCGACCGTCGTCTGGGCCGCCACATTGCGCGCCAGATATTCGTCGGGGATCAGGATGACGCGGTCGACGCCCCATTCCCTGGCCGCCCATTCCACCACCTGAACGGCGTTGGCGCTGGTGCAGCAGATGTCAGTCTCGGCCTTCACATCGGCCGTGGTGTTCACATAGGTCACGACCGGCAGGCCCGGATAGCGCTGCTTGATCAGCCGCACGTCGGCCCCCGTGATCGACGACGCCAGCGAGCATCCCGCCCGCAGGTCGGGGATCAGCACGGTCTTTTCCGGGCTCAGGATCTTGGACGTCTCGGCCATGAAGTGCACGCCCGCCTGGACGATCACCTTGGCGTCCGACCGCGCGGCCTCCTTGGCCAGGCCCAGGCTGTCACCGACGTAGTCGCCGACCCCGTGGAAGATTTCCGGCGTCATGTAGTTGTGGGCCAGGATCACCGCGTCGCGCTCGCGCTTCAGCCGGTTGATCTCGCTGATCAGCCGCGCCTGCTCGGGCCACTCCAGCGGCGTGACGTGGTTCTTCACCTTGTCCCAGACGCCGGCGGTCTCCCGCTCCAATTCCTTCGTCAGACCAAAGGCGCCATCGGCCATGATCGTCTCCCAAGACCCTTATGCTCAAAGTTAGCATAAGCAGGACCAATGTAGGCCGATCGCACGGCCGCGCAAGCCCAAACCCCTCGCCCCATTCGTCGATACGCGGCGTCGCCTCGCCCCTCTGAACGCCGGGACACGGCCAGCCCTCCCAATTTATTGGAATAATTCCCACCTTAACAACGAGATGACGCCCGAGAATCGGCATCGACCTTTCGCTGTCCGAAACCGTGCGATGCTGGTCACGCCATCCGGTCCTGAAGAGCCAAGGGATTTCGCACTATAGGCACTATTCAGACTCTGTTCCGCGTCTGAAATCCCGGACGTCGCCGAGCGGATTTTGCACTATTGGCACTATTCAGACTGTGTTTTTCGGCGCGGGGCGCCGAAGCGTTCACCCGGCCATCCGCCGCAACAACCTTCCCCGACAGACCGACATCGCCTAGACGAACAGCGCGTTCATTCCGACACACGGCCCCACGACGACATTTTCATGCAGGACACCCTTCGCCGCATCCTCACCGCCCGCGTCTATGACGTGGCTGAGGAGACGCCCCTCGACCCGCTGAAGCGCCTTTCCGGCCGACTGTCCCGTCCGGTGCTGCTGAAGCGCGAGGATCTGCAGCCCGTCTTCTCGTTCAAGATAAGGGGGGCCTACAATCGCATCGCCCAGTTGGCTGACGCCGAACTGGCCCGGGGCGTCATCTGCGCCTCGGCGGGCAATCACGCGCAAGGGGTGGCGCTGGCGGCGGCCCGGCGCGGCGCGGCGGCGACCATCGTCATGCCCACCACCACGCCGGGCATCAAGGTGGCGGCGGTGCGCGCCCTGGGCGGCCAGGTCGTGCTGCACGGCGACGGCTTCGACGACGCCTACGCCCACGCCCGCTCGCTGGAGGCCGAAACCGGCGCGACCTTCATCCACCCGTTCGACGATCCCGACGTCATCGCCGGCCAGGGCACCATCGGGCTGGAGATCGCCCGTCAGCACGCCGATCCGATCGAAGCGGTCTTCCTGCCCATCGGCGGCGGCGGCCTGGCGGCGGGCGTGGCGGCCATCCTTCGCTTCCTGCGCCCGGAGACGAAGATCATTGGCGTGGAGCCGGTCGACGCCCCCACCATGAAGACCGCCATCGCCGCGGGCGAGGTGGTCAGCCTGAACGAGGTCGGCCTGTTCGCCGATGGCGTGGCCGTGCGCCGTGCGGGCGACCTGACCTTCCAGCTGTGCCGCGACCTGCTGGACGACATCGTCCTGGTCGACACCGACGCCATCTGCGCGGCCGTCAAGGACATCTTCGACGACACCCGCGCCATCGCCGAACCGGCCGGGGCCTTGGCCCTTGCGGGCCTCAAGGCCTGGGCGGCCGATCATCCCGGCGCGGGCGCCCTGGTGGCGATCAACTCGGGCGCCAACGTCAACTTCGACCGGCTGCGCCACGTGGCCGAGCGGGCCGAACTGGGCGAAGGCGCCGAGGCCCTGCTGGCCGTCACCATGAAGGACGACCGCGACGACTATCGCCGCTTCCTGGACAGCCTGGACGGCCGGTCGGTCACCGAGTTCAACTATCGCTGGTCCGGCGACGGGGTGGCGCAGATCTTCGTCGGCGTGGCCCTGCGCGGCGGACAGGATGAACGGCTGGAGCTGGTCCAGGCGCTGCGCGCCGCCGGCTACGACGTCGAGGACATGAGCGACAACGAGACCGCCAAGCTCCACGTCCGCTACATGGTCGGCGGCCGCACCGTCGGCCTGCCGCACGAGCGCATCCTGCGCTTCCAGTTCCCGGAACGGCCGGGCGCCTTCCTGCGCTTCCTCAACAGCCTGCAGCCGGAATGGGCCCTGACCCTGTTCCACTACCGCAACCACGGCGACGACGTCGGCCGTGTCTTGGCCGGCATCAGCGCCCCGCCCCAGGACCAGGCGCGGTTCGACGCCGCCCTGGCGGTCCTGGGCTACCCTTACGTGGAGGAGACCGACAATCCGGCCTGCCGGCTGTTCCTGGACGGCGCCTGAGCCCGGTCGTTGGCGGGCCGCTGGGTCGCTGGGAGCGCCGCACGCCCCCGCCCCGTTCGCATCAGGGCCAGAAGCTCCGTCGATCCGGTCATCACGATCATGCCGACTCCTGCTATTGCGAACCGTTAGCAGGTTTGCGCGGATCGGCCCGTCGTGCAAGCGTGGGATCGTCGGTGGCGATCGACAGGAGCATCAACCGTGCGTGAAGACGGAAAACTCGACTACCTCGAACTGCCCGCGGCCGACATCGGCGCGACCAAGGCCTTCTACGCCGACGCCTTCGGCTGGACCTTCCAGGACTACGGCCCGACCTACGCCGCCTTCGACCAGGGGCTGGACGGCGGCTTCGACGCCGACCCGGCCGAGCGAACGCGCACGCCCCTTCCGGTCCTCTACGCCCACGACCTGGAAGCCATGCTGGGCAAGGTCCAGGCGGCGGGCGGGACAGTGGTGAAGCCGATCTACGCCTTCCCCGGCGGCCGACGGTTCCACTTCACCGACCCGGCGGGAACCGAACTGGCGGTGTGGTCCGAGACGTAGGGCTCAGCGCGGCTCGACCGACTGGGCGATCTGTTCGGCCAGCAGACTGTCCTCCCCGTCCAGGTAGGACAGCCAGACGTGGGTCTCGCGTGACTCCAGGTCCTTGGCGAACAGGTGCTCCACCGCCCGGCGGCGGCCGTCCTGCTCGATCACCACCGAGGCGCGCCCGCCGGCGTCGATCAGTTGCCCGTCATAGATCGGGAATTGCGACGCGGGGCCCTGGTAGATCATCACGAAGCTGCGCCCGTCGCGCTTCACCGCATAGACCTTGGCCTGCGGGCCCGCGTCCGAAGGCTCGATCGTGAAGCCTGCCGGCAGGTCGATCCTGAACGGCAGGGCCGCTGCCGCATCGGCCGGGTTGGCCGCCGCCGGCGCGGGCCTCGTCACAGGCGCTTCCGCCGTGGCGGCCGGCGCCGGGGCCGCGACGGGGGCCGGTGCGGCCGCGGGTTCCGGCGTCGGCTCGGGGGCCGACTCCCGGGTCTGGGTGCCCGTCGGGGCGGCCGTGATGGCGGCGGGGGGGGCGCCGTTCAGGTCCCGCGTCAGCGACGCCCCGGGGCGTTCGGGGGCCGCGACCGAAGCCGGCGTGGCGGCCCGCGGGGGCGTCGATCGGGGGGCCGTTGCGGGTGCTTCGACTTGAGGCGCCGGCTCCGCCGGCCGGACCGGCGCGGGCGTCATCGTCGCACTCGGCGGCGCGCTGTTCAGGTCGCGGGTCAGGTCGGTCGCGGAGCGCGCCGGCGGCGCGGCCTGGCCGGAAAGGAGAAGGGCGGCGAGAGCGAGCACTGTCATGCGACGACCATCACCCGCGACTGCGGCGACGGCAAGGCCAGGCGCGCGCCGGGCCGGACCGCTTCACGCCTTGGGCAGCAGGATCCAGAAGGTCGCGCCTTCGCCCGGCGCCGAGATCACGCCGATTGAACCGCCCTGCAGCTCCACGAGCCGCTTGGCCAGGGCCAGGCCGACGCCATGTCCCTCGATCGTCGACCGCTCCAGCCCCAGGCGATTGAAAGGCTCAAAGAGTTGCGCCTGTTTCTGTGCGGTCAGGCCGGGCCCGAAGTCCGTGACCTCGATCTTGATCCATTCATCCAGCCGCGAAGCCCGCATCCGCACGCGCTCGCCCGCCGCCCCGTACTTCAGGGCGTTGGTCACCAGGTTCCCCACGACCTGCACCACCCGCTGGGAATCGGCCAGCGCGATCAGCCCGTCGCCTTCGCAAAGCAGATCGATCGCGACGTTACCCGCCTCTGGCCGCAGGATGGCCGAGCGGCGCACGTCCTCCAGCAGACCGGGTACGTCCGTCGGCCTCAGCTCCACCTTGACCGCGCCCGCCTCGGCCCGCGCCACGTCGAGCAGGTCGTGGGCCAGCGCCTCCACCTGGCGGGCGGTCTTGACCAGCATGTCGGCCATCTCCGCCTGCTGGGGTGTGACCGGGCCCAACTGACCCTTGCCCCACAGTTCGCCGATGCCGATGACGCCGGCGACCGGGCTCTTGATCTCATGGGCGACGTTGGCCAGCAGACGCGACTTTGCCTCGGACGCCTTCTCGGCGCGGATCTGGCCCAGCTTGGCGCGGTCCGCCAGGCGGTCGCGCTCTTCCAACAGGGCGGCGACGATCATCACGGGCACGAAGGCGATGAGCACCAGCATCTGCGCGCGCAGCACCTGCTCGCTGGGCGCAAGCCCTTCCGAATACGGACCGTAACCTTCCATGGCCCCGCCGATGGCCAGGACGGCCACCACCAGCAGGCTGAAGCTCATGCCCGCCACGCCCAGACGAACGGCGATGACGAACAGCATCGGCGCCAAGAAGACGCCGATCGGCACATGGGCCATGAAGGCCAGAACGTAGATCAGGAACAGCCCGCCCAGCAGGACCAGCGCCTCCAGCGCGCGCGCCGGCCGGGCGAAGCCCCGAAGGGTCGAGCGCGTCAACGACAGCCCCAGGCAACCGATCAGCGCGATTCCCAGGGCATGACCGAACCACCAGGTTTGGGCCGCCTCCACCAAGTCTCCGGCGCCGAACAGGCTCAGCGCGCCGGCGGACAGCACCGCCGCCGGCAGAGGCGCCAGCGCCGCGCACCCCAGGAAGCGGACGATCCCCGTCAGGCTGGAGACGTTCAACGTGGGCGCGAACCGCCTCGCCAGCACCACGACAGTGACGATCTCCATCATGTTGGCGGCGGTGAACAGCATCGACAGGGCCGGAGGATTTCCGGCCACGATCTCGCCGATCAGAATGCTGCCCGCCAGGATGGCGCCAAGGGCCAGATCGTGCTGCCGCCCCCGGCTGGTCCTCAGCCAGACGGCGACCGCGACGCCGCCCGCCGCCCACAGCCCGACGATCAGGCCGGACGTCCTTGCATAGCCGACCGCTAGGGCGACCAGGACCGCCACCGCCATTCCGGTCGCCACCGGCACCATCGGGTGCGCGAACAGGTCGATCCGGCCAGCCTCAAGGGCCACGGCCGGGGCGCCCGGGGGGCGGACCTTGGACTTGACGTCGAGCGCGGGGCTCATGGTCATGCGGAACTCGCTGAACTGAACTGTTCCGCAGAGTGACCGATCTTCCCTAAGATTCCCCTGAGATCAGGTTTTCAACGCAAGATTGAACGCCTTGACGGCGGCGGCTTCGCCTTCGTCGTAACTCCAGACGCCCGCGCTGACCGCCACGAAGTCCGCGCCGGCCCTGGCCACAGCGCCGGCTGTTTCGACCGTTACGCCCCCAATGGCGACGCAGGGAACCTCGACCGTCTCCTGCCACTCGGTCAACAGGTCGAGCGAGGGCCGGTGCGTGGTCGCCTTGGTGTCTGTGGGAAAGAAGGCGCCGAAGGCAACATAGTCAGCCCCCGCCTCGGCCGCATCCCAGGCCAGGTCGCGGTCGTCATGACACGTCACGCCGATCATCGCGTCCGGCCCCATGATGCGGCGTGCTTCGGCCAGGGTGGCGTCCTCCTGCCCGATATGCACCCCGTCGCATCCCGTCTCTCGCGCCAGGTCTGGCCGGTCGTTCAGAATGACGGCGACGCCATGCCGTCGCGCGATGGGCGCCAGCACGGCCACGGCGCGGCGGATCGTGTCGTCGTCGGCGGGCTTCAACCGGATTTGCAGCGCCGCGACGTCGCCCGCGGCCAGCGCCGTCTCCAGACGATCGGCGAACGCCGGCAGATCGGCGATCACGGGCGGGGTGATCAGGTACAGCCGGCACGGCGGCCGGTCGGGTGTGCGGGTTTGGCGGGCCATGCCCTCGCCCTGCGCCGCCCCGCGCGCTGCGTCAACGGCGCAGGTGTGCGAACGACTTGCAATCGCCCTTATGATCGTTATAGAGAACCATTATCAGTCTCATCGAACGCGTGATCCCCTCGTGTACGTCTGCAACTGCAACGGTCTTCGCCAGCGTGATGTCGCCCAGGCCATCGAGGCGGGCGCCTGCCGACCCCGCGACATCTTCGCCAGTCATCAATGCCAGGCCCAGTGCGCCAAGTGCGTGTGCGAGATGCGCCAGATGATCCAGGACAGCCACGAAGCCTTCGCCCTGGCTGCGGAATAGTCTTACAGCGTCCGAAAATCACTCGCACTATCAATGCAGTGATAAAAACTCGCAAATAAACAACGCGGGTTTTACTGTGATATCCACGGCTCGAATGACGGCGCGCTTGGCCCGTCGCGACGAAGGACGATACCCATGAAGGGCGATCCCGCGATCATCCGCACCCTGAACGCGGTGCTTACCAACGAACTGACGGCGGTGAACCAGTATTTCCTGCACGCCCGGATGTTCGAAAGCTGGGGCCTGGCGCACCTGGGCGACGTGATCTACCGGGAATCGATCGGCGAGATGAAGCACGCCGACATGTTGATCAAGCGCATCCTATTCTTGGACGGCCTGCCCAACCTTCAGGATCTGCACAAGTTGAAGGTCGGCGAGGAGCCGATCGAATGCCTGAGCGCCGACCTGCAGCTGGAGATCGACAGCCGCGCCGCGACGGCGGCCGCCGTGACCCAATGCGAAGAGGCTCGCGACTACGTCAGCCGCGATATGCTGATGAAGATCCTGGCCGACACCGAGGAGCACATCGACTTCCTCGAGAACCAGCACAAGCTGATCGAACTGATGGGCGCCCAGAACTACCTGCAATCGGCGATGAAGGAGATCGTCACCGAGGGCGCCGCCACCGGCGGCTGACGGAACCCGGGTCTGTCCCGGTCATTAGCCCTTTTCGTAGGGGCAGCTGGGAGCCGACCATGACCGATATCGACGACGCCATCGACGACGTGAAGGACGCCGCCACGGACTTCCTGAACAGCGAGGGCCGCAGCGTGGGCCATGTCGCGATGGGCGTGGCCCTGACGGTCGGCTTCGCCCTGCTGGCGTCGGGCATCGCCTCGGGCGCGCTTCGACCCAAGCGGACCCTGAAGCACGTCAGGAACCGCGACCTGCCGGTGACGGAAAAGCCGCGCGGGGCGTTCAGCCTGATCCTTCCGGCGGTGTTCTCGGCGACCACCCTGTCGGCGGTGCGTGTCTGGAACGCCCCGCCGCGGCGCGAGCGCACCGTGGCGATGGCCTTGTGGGCCGCCGCCCAGACCGTCAACGCCGTCTGGCTGGGCCTGCGGCCGTCTTCGATGTGGAAACAGGTGGCGGCGGCGATGTCGGCCGCCGGCCTGGCCGCCGCCTTCGCCCACGAGGCGCGCAAGCTGGACGAAGGCGCGGGCAAGATGGCCTCGCCCACCGGTTCAGGCGTGCGGCTTGGCAACTTCCTGCACCGTAAGGCCGACGAGGCCGCGCGCGAACGCACCCTGCACTGAACGCGCGTCAGCTTGCCCTTTGCCAGGGCTTCCTCTAGGGATCGCGCCCTGTTCGCCCCGCCGCCTCGGCCGCGCGGCCCGCTCTTTCCCAATGTGAATCCATGAAGATCAACGGCAACACCATCAAGCCCGGCATGGTCCTGCAGCACAACGGCGGCCTGTGGGTCGTGACCAAGGCCAGCCACGTCAAGCCCGGCAAGGGCGGCGCCTTCGCCAACGTCGAGGCCAAGAACCTCGAAACCGGCAACAAGCTGAACGAACGCTTCCGCTCGGAAGACAAGGTCGAGCGCGTGACCCTGGAGCAGAAGGACTTTTCCTACCTGTTCGACAACGGCGACAGCCTGGTATTCATGGACGACGCCACCTACGAGCAGATCGAGCTGCAAAAGGACTGGGTCGGCGACGAACGCATTCCCTATCTGCAGGAAGGCATGAAGGTCGTCATCGAGATGCACGAAGAGCGTCCGATCGGCCTGGAGCTTCCCGAGCAGGTCGTGCTGGAAGTCGCCGAGACCGAGCCCACGGTAAAGGGCCAGACCGCCTCGTCCTCCTACAAGCCCGCCCTCGCCTCCAACGGCGTGCGCATCATGATCCCGCCGTACATGTCGGCCGGCGAGAAGATCGTCGTCGACACCACCACCGGCGAATACGTCCGCCGCGCCGATTGAGGTGATTGGTGAAGCGTGAGTCGTGATTAGTCATCGCGACGTGCGCTAACCCCATCGCGAAACCCCCTCACCAATCACGATTCACGAGTCACCCTGAACGCCCATGGCCCTCGCCTCCGCCCTGCTTCAAGTCATGACCGATGCGGTTCGCAAGACCGCGCGCCCGATGATGCGCGACTTCGGCGAGGTGTCGCAGTTGCAGGTGTCGCGCAAGGGGCCCGGCGACTTCGTCACCGCCGCCGACCTGAAGGCCGAGGAGACGCTGTTCGAACTGCTGACCAAGGCCCGCCCCGGCTATGGCTTCCTCGGCGAGGAGCGCGGCCTGGTCGAGGGCACCGACAAGTCGCACACCTGGATCGTCGATCCCATCGACGGCACCACCAACTTCATGCACGCCATGCCCCACTTCGCCATCACCGTGGGGCTTGAGCGGCGCGCGCCGGACGGCTCGTCCGAGATCGTCGCCGGCGTCACCTACAACCCCGTGATGAACGAGCTGTTCTGGGCTGAAAAGGGCAAGGGCTGCTATCTGAACGATCAGCGCATCCGCGTCTCGGGCCGCAAGGACCTGGCCGACAGCCTGGTCGCCACCGGCCTGCCCTTCATCGGCAAGACGGGTCACGCCCAGGCCATCAAGGACATCCACGCCGTGGGCCAGCGCGTGGCCGGCATTCGCCGCCTGGGTTCGGCCGCCCTGGACTTCGCCTGGGTCGCGGCGGGCCGGTACGACGCCTTTTACGAACGCAATCTGAAGCCCTGGGACGTGGCGGCGGGCATCCTGTTCGTCACCGAGGCGGGCGGCACGGTCACGACCATCGAACAGGATGGCGACCCCAAGACCGGCGCCGCCATCCTGGCCACCAACGCCGAACTGCACCCGGCTCTGCGCAAGGTGCTGCAGGCGTCGTAACCGTCATCGCCCCGTCGCCGGCGGGCCCTATGCAGCGGGCATGATCCGCGCCATCGTCGCCGCCCTCGTCCTGCTCGCCGGAACGCCCGCCGTGGCTCAGTCGCCCCTCATCATCGCCCATCGCGGCGCCTCGGGCGAGCGGCCCGAGCACACGCGGGCGGCCTATGTGCTGGCCGTCGAGCAGGGCACGGACGTTATCGAGCCCGACCTGGTCCTGACCAGGGACGGCGTCTTCGTGGACCGGCACGAGAACGAGATCGGCGGCACGACCGACGTGGCGGATCGGCCTGAGTTCGCGGACCGGAAGACCATCAGGATCATCGACGGGGTCGAAACCCCCGGATGGTTCACCGAGGACTTCACCCTGGCGGAACTGAAGACCCTGCGCGCCCGCGAGCGCCTGCCCTCCCTCCGCCCCGCCAGCGCCGCCTTCGACGGGCAGGAGCCGATCCTGACGTTTGAAGAGGTCGTGGCCATCGCCCGCGAGGCTTCGGCGCGGACCGGGCGGACCATCGCCGTGGCCCCCGAACTGAAGCACCCCGCCTATTTCGCCGCGATCGGCCTGCCGATGGAGGATCGCTTCGTCGCCGAACTGGAGCGGCTGGGCCTGACCGGCGCCGACGCCCCGATCATCGTCCAGTGTTTCGAGGTCGGCCCGCTGGAGCGGCTGTCGCGCCGGATCGACGCCCCGCTGGCGCAGCTGGTCTCGCCCTCGGGCGGACCGGCCGACCGACCCGGCCTGACCTACGCCGAGATGCTGACGCCCCCGGGCCTGGGCGCCGTCGCCGGCTACGCCGACTGGCTGGCGCCGGAAACGACCCTGGTGCTGCCGCGCGACGCGGAGGGCCGCTCGACCGCCCCTTCCACCCTGGTCGCCGACGCCCATGCGGCGGGATTGAAGGTGGTGGTCTGGACCGTGCGTGCCGAGAACGCCTTCCTGCCGACAGAGCGTCGTCGGGGCCAGGACTTCGCCGAGCCGGGCGACATGGGCGGCCTGGTCCGAGACCTGGCCGACGCCGGCGTCGACGCCCTGTTCACCGACTTTCCCGGCTTGGCCCGCAAAGCGCTGGACCAGGCGAAATAGGCGCGCCGGCCGCACCCAGCCATCCTAGTTTCGCGGAAAAACCGACGCCTTTTCCACGCTCTGCACTTTCCAGGCCGCCACCGACGCACCTGGGTTCCAAAGCGGTGCAGACTGGTCGCCATGACCCGTCACGCCCAGCGGCCGCCGCGAAATTGCACCTTATTGCACCTTGCACCCTTTTCGGAGGTGCAGTGCAATTCCGCCTCGCTCAGCCCTCGCGGAACTGCAGTTCCGCCAATCGGGCGTAGAGGCCGCCGCGCGCGACCAGTTCGGCGTGCGTCCCCTCCTCCACCACGCGGCCGTCGTCCATGACGACGATGCGGTCGGCGCGCAGAACCGTGGCCAGGCGGTGGGCGATGACCAGGGTGGTGCGCTCCTGCATCGCCTGGTCCAGCGCCGCCTGCACCAGGCGTTCGCTCTCGGCGTCCAGGGCGCTGGTGGCCTCGTCCAGCAGCAGGATCGGCGCGTCGCGGACCAGGGCGCGGGCGATGGCCAGGCGCTGGCGCTGGCCGCCCGACAGGCTTTTTCCCCGTTCGCCCAGCGGCGTGTCGAACCCTTCCGGCAGGGCGTCCAGGAATTGCAGCGCCTGGGCCTTGTCGGCGACCGCGCGCGCCTCTTCGACCGTGGCGTCCTCTCGGCCGAAGCGGATGTTCTCCAAGGCCGAGCCCGAGAACAGCGGCGTCTCCTGGGACACCCAGGCGAAGCGATCGCGAACCTGAACCGGGTCGGCGTCGCGCACGTCCACGCCGTCCACCGACACCAGGCCCGACTGCGGATCGTAGAAGCGCAGCAGCAGGCGGAAAACCGTCGACTTGCCCGCGCCGGACGGGCCGACCAGCGCCACCGTCTCGCCCGGCCGCACCGTCAGGCTGAACCCCTTGAGCGCCGGCAGGTCGGGACGGCCCGGATAGGCGAACTGCACCGCCGACATGGACACCTCGCCGTGCGGGGGTTGCGGCAGGGCGCGCGGATGGGCGGGCGCGGCGATGCCCGGCGTGGCCCGCATCAGCTCCTCGATCCGCTCCATGGCGCCGGCGGCCTTCTGCACGTCGCCCCAGCTTTCGCCCAGCGCGCCCACGGCCCCGGCCGTGAACACCGACAGCAGTACGAACTGCAGCAGGGCGCCGGGCGACATGACCCCCGACACCACGTCCTGCGCGCCCAGCCACAGCACCAGGGTCACGCCGCCGAACATCACGACGATGATCATGGCCGTCATCAGGGCGCGCGCCTTCATCCGCTTCAGCGAGGCGTCGAAGGCGTCCTCGACCGCCGCGCCAAAGCGGGCGATGGCGCTTTCGCCGCGCCCGAAGGCCTGGACCGTCTCGATGGCGTCCACGCTCTCTCCGGCGAAGCCCACGGCCCCGGCGAACCGGTCCTGGGAGGCGACTGTCAGTTTCCGGACCTTGCGTCCGAACAGGAAGATCGGTCCAAGCAGGAAGGGCACGATCAGCAGCACCAGTCCCATCAGCTTGGGGCTGACGACGAACAGCAGGGCCAGGCCGCCGATCAGCGTCAGCATGTTCCTGAGCGCGAACGAGATGGAGGTCGTCATCAGCGTGTCGACCAGGGCGATGTCCGTGGTCAGGCGCGACAGCACCTCGCCCGTCCGCATCCGGGCGTAGAAGGACGGGTCCAGCGTCAGGATGCGCCCGAACAGCCCCTTGCGAAGGTCGGCGATGGTCCGTTCGCCGGTGCGGGTGACGAAATAATAGCGCGCCGCCGAGGACACGCCGAGGAACAGGGCGTTGGCCCCCAGCAGCAGGAACCAGAAGTTCAGGCGTCGGCCGCCGTCCTCGAAACCGTGGTCGATGGCCCCGCGGGCCAGGGCCGTCAGCGAAAGGGACGAAGCAGCCGCGGCCACCAGCCAGAACAGCGCCGCCAGCGCATGGCCCTTGTGCCGCATCGCAAAGGGGATCAACCGGGCCAGCGGGCGGATGTCGCGGCGGCGCGCGCGCTTGTCTCCGGCCTCGGCCATCTGCTCGGCCAGCACCGCGCCGGCGCCAGGACGCCCCTGGGCTTCGGCCCGGGCGGAATAGTCGGTGGCGTCGTATCGGTCGGTCATTGCGCCCGCCTCTTGCCCCGGAACGCCCCCCGGTGTAAACGCCGCCGCTCATTCCCGCCGGAGTTCTGGCGGGTTTCTCATTTCATGCGCAGCGACGGTCGGCATCGTCATCGCGCCAGAGACCGGACGACGACCATGAAGGCGGATACGCACCCCGACTACCACTTCATCACCGTGGTGATGACCGACGGCACTTCCTACAAGACCCGTTCGACCTACGGGAAGGAAGGCGACACGCTGAACCTGGACATCGATCCGACCACCCACCCGGCCTGGACCGGCGGCAACGCCCACCTGATGGACCGCGGCGGCCGCGTTTCGCGCTTCAACAACAAGTTCGCCGGCTTCATCAAGAAGTAAGCGCGACCCGGCTGCGACACGTTGCAGCAATCAGGTCTCGAAAAGCGCCGGTCACGCGACCGGCGCTTTTTGTTTGGCCGGAACGCCGATAACATGGCGGCGTTCGGGTTCCAGGGGCTCCGGCGCTGCTGGCCGGAACGAGAAAGAAGCGGAAGAGTCATGAACAGACGGCAATTGGGCCTCGGCGTCGCATCGGCGACACTGGCCCTCGGCTCGGCGGCGCGCGCGCAGCAGGTCTATATGCAGCGCTCGCCCGAGGCGACCGCCTTCTACAACAGCTTCACCGACCAGATCGGCCGCCTGCCCCAGAACCAGCAGCCGGACGTGCGCGCCTTCTATGAACTGAACGGCTGGCGCCCGGTGTGGACGCGGGAGCGGCTGCGCGACCTGAACGCTGTCGCCGCCCGCGCCGAACGGCACGGGCTGTCCGGCGCGGACCAGTTCGACTTCGTCGGCCTGGCGGCCGACCCGGCCACCTCCGACCTGCGCACCACCGCCGCGGCCCTGGCCTACGCCCGCATCCTGGCCGAGGGCAAGGTGCGCCCCGAGACGGTCGAGGACCTGTGGGAAATGCAGAAGAACCGCGTGGACCTGCCGCGCGGCCTGAACGACGCCCTGTCGCGCGGCGCGTTGCTGGACTGGTACGAAGGCCTGGCCCCCACCGACATCGGCTACACCAATCTGTCGGCGGGCTATGTCCGCTACAGCCGCCTGGCCAACCAGGGCGGCTGGCCCGCCTTCGCCGCCGGCGCGACCATCGAGCCCGGCGCCAGCGACCGCCGCGTACCCGCCCTGATCGACCGTCTGACGGCCGAGGGCGACCTGTCGGCCGCTGACGGCGCGCGCCTCAAGGCCCAGGGGCTGGTCTATGATTCCGAGGTGGAGGCCGCCGTCCGCAGCTTCCAGACCCGTCACGGCCTGGGCGCAGACGGCCGCGTCGGCCCGGCCACCCAGCGTTCCCTGGGCGCCTCGGCCCAGGACCGCGCCCGCCAGATCGCCCTGAACCTGGAACGCCGCCGCTGGCTGAAACGCGACGTCGCGCCCGAGCGGATCGAGGTCAACACCGCCGCGGCCATCATGGTCTATTGGAAGGACGCCAAGCCGGTCCATTCCAACCGCGTCGTCGTCGGCTCGCACGACAACCAGACGCCCAGCCTGGAAAAGCCCTTCGCTTCGGTCGTGGCCAACCCGCCCTGGTATGTGCCGGCGGGCATCGCCCGGCGCGAGATCCTGCCCAAGGGCCCCGGCTATCTGGCCGCCAACGACATGTATGTGTCGAACGGCACGGTCATCCAGCGCGCCGGGCCGAAGTCGGCGCTGGGCTATGTGAAGTTCGAGCTGCGCGACAGCTACGCCATCTTCCTGCACGACACGCCGTCCAAGGCGGCGTTCAACCTGTCCATGCGCCAGCGCAGCCACGGCTGCGTGCGCGTTCAGGGCGCCGTGGAGTTCGCCCGCCTGCTGCTGTCGCCGGACCCGGCCAAGCTGGAACAGTTCGACGTTGCGCAGGACACGCGCGAGACCACCCGCGTGACCACCGGCCGCGAGATCAGCGTGCGTCTGCTGTACTGGACCGCCTTCGTCGACGGTCAGGGGCGCGTGGCCTTCCGCGAGGACGTCTATGAGCGCGACGCCAAACTGGCCCAGGCGCTGGGCATCGCCGTCAGTCTGCCGCGCGTGGTCGACGACGGCCGCAAGGACGAGAACGACGTCGGGCCGTAGGCCCGGCCTCGATCAGCCCCGGAAGGCCGCTTCCAGCATTCCCAGCTGGCTCAACACCGGATTGGGCGGCGTCTCCTCGGCGTCGCCCAGGTACATCCGGCGATCCAGGTGCAGGGCCCGGTCGAACAGCTTTTCGGACCGCACCAGATATTCGACCAGGGCGATCGGCAGTTCGGCGTGGCTGGGCTCGGCCTCGATCTTGCGCGCGTTCAGGCGATAGCGCGGCTCGCACGCGGCTTCGGGCGTCATGTCGCCTTCGCGCACGGCCCGCTGGACCAGCAGCCAGGACGCGATCTGCATCAGCCGCGTGGTCAGCTTCATGCTTTCCGCCGCATAGGCCAGGGCGGCCGAGCGGGACAGGATGCGGGACTCGCGCCGCCCCTCTCCGTCCAGATAGGCGGCCGTCTCCTCGACCAGCTCCATGCCTTCGCGGAAGGTCCGGTCGAACAGTTCGGAACGCGCGAAGTCGCGCACCGTGCGGGCGCGGTCCGGTCCGGCCGGAAGTTCGGAAAAGGAAGGATCGCCCACGGTCAACTCAGACATCTTCATCGGGAAAACGCACGCCTGTCCTGCAATCGGCCGGGAGCCGGAACTCCGAGCACGGACTGCAACGGTCATGCCACGATTGTCGCACCGGCGTCAGGGCCTGAAGGTGAAAAGCGCGTCCGCCGCGCTCTTCTTGGCACGCTTGGCGTCCATCGCCGCGCGCGACCGGGCGATCTCGGCCTCCAGTTCGGCGACCCGTTCAGTCAGATCCTCCACCGAATAGGCGTCCAGGTCCTCGCGTCGCAAGGCGCTCAACGCCTCGTCGCGCCGCGGGCGCGGCTCCAGATCCTCGAACATGGCCTTCTCCTCGCGTCGCTGGCCGGATTCCGAGTCCTATCACAAAGCCGGACCGGGACGAATGGGCCATGACGAACGGGCGCAAGCGGGCGACGCGCCTGTCGACGCGCCGCCGTCTGGCTTACCAGCGCCGCGCGGGACGCAGCGATGAGATGCGGTCGTTGAAGCCGCTGGAGCCCAGATTGCGCTCGTCGCCGCTGATAATTCGGCAGGAGCCGCGGAAGTAGGCGTCGGTGCAGACCTCCCAGCGCCCGCGCAGGCGGATCGAGCTGATCCTGTCGTTCATGCCCGAGCGTTCCAGATTGGCCACCTCGCTGTTGAAGCTCATCGAGCGACCACGGAAGTTGGAGTCCTCATAGACGGTGATCGAGTTGCGCCCGCCGCCCCAGCCGTCGCCCGGCCGGTCCGGACGGTCCGGACGGCCAGGGCGGCCCGGCGTGCCGGGATAGCCTGGACGGCTGTCCTCATAGCTCCCGCGCACGTTGCCGCAGACCAGCAGACCATTGCTGTTGGCGATCTCGGCGCTGGAGCAGCGCGCCAGCTCGATCGAGGTGCCGCGCGGCTGGCCGCGCTGGTCACGACAATCGGCGTAGAGGCGGCCCTGGTTCACATAGGCGCCGGTGCAGCTCCGGGCGTAGCTGCCACGCGGAGCGACCCGTTGCTGAACGTCTGTCGGCCCGTGTCCGGGGGCCATCATCGCAGCGGCCATGGCCGCGCCAAGCAGAATCGACATGGGTTGGTTCCTCTCTCTCCCGAATGCCAAAGACTTCAGGACCGCCAAGGTTGCGCAGCGCACATGAACCTTTGCTGTACGCCCGTGTCGGGCGACGTTTTCTTTTCTTCCGAATAGGCCTATATCGGCGTCATCAGCGCCCGGTCGAAAGGCCGGGCGCCGTCGTATCCAACGCCCGCCGCATCGCGCCGCGCGGGCCCTTGAAGAACCGGGACCCAAGTCCATGAGCGACATCCTGATGCCCAAGGCCACCGCGGTCTGGCTGGTCGACAACACCTCCCTCAGCTTCGAGCAGATCGCCGACTTCTGCGGCCTGCACCCGCTGGAAGTGCGCGGCATCGCCGACGGCGACGTGGCCCGCGACATCCGTGGCGTCGATCCGGTCACAGGCGGCCAGCTGACGCGCGAGGAGTTGGACAAGGCCCAGGCCGATTCCAACTACCGCATGAAGGCCGTCGTCAGCCGCCACGCCGAGCTGCTGAAGTCCGCCAAGCCGGCGCCGAAATACACGCCCGTCTCGCGCCGCCAGGATCGCCCGGACGCCATCGCCTGGTTCGTGCGCAATCACCCCGAGGTGACGGACGCCCAGATCGCCAAGCTTCTGGGCACCACCAAGTCCACCATCGAGAGCGTGCGCAACCGCACCCACTGGAACACCGCCAACATCAAGCCGGTCGATCCGGTGACCCTGGGCCTGGTCGGCCAGCTGGCGCTGGACGAAATCGTCAGGAAGGCCGCCGAGAAGAAGGCCAAGGACGACGCCAAGAACGGCGGCGGCACCATCCTGCCGGTGGCCGAGGAGATCGAGCCCGAATTCACCCCGGAAGAGCCCGAGGTCCGCGGCGCCGAACCGACCGCCGACTCCGTCTTCGGTCCGCGCGACTGATCGCAGTCCCGCTCCTCGGATTGCCGAAGAGAAGCAAACAAAACGGCCCCGGAGAGCGATCTCCGGGGCCGTCGTCGTTTTCGGGAGGTCGGGAACCGCTAGTGGGTTCGCGCCTCCAGGCTGGTGATCTCTTCCTTCAGCCGAAGCTTCCTCTGCTTCAACTCCCTGACCTGCAGCGTGTCCACGGACGGCCGGGTCATCTCCTTCTGGATGGTCTCATCCAGGGTGCGATGACGATTACCCAGTTCGCGAATACGAGCCTCGATGGTCATGGCTTGCGCCTCCGTTGGTTAGGGACCACTAGAGTGAGCGCCCGGTTCGACGGGCTGTGGAATCACATTCCAGTGACGACCCGCCGCGCCGGACACCAGGGAGGCTGACCCCTAAAATGGTCGATGATGTGAACGGAGCCGTACGAAATTCGCCGCCTCGGATGGTTGTCGGAATTTCAGGGGCTTCCGGCGCGATCTACGGCGCGCGCGTGTTGGACGCGCTGAAAGACCTGGGCGTCGAGAGCCATTTGGTCGTGACCAAGGCCGCCCTGCTCACATTGTCGCAGGAGACGGATCTGACCGCCGACGACCTGTCGGCGAAGGCTGCGGTGACGCATCGACTGGCCGATGTCGGCGCCAGCATCGCCTCCGGCTCCTTTCGCACCCTGGGCATGATCGTCGCGCCCTGCTCGGTGCGGACGATGAGCGAGATCGCCACCGGCGTGACGTCCTCGCTGCTGACCCGCGCCGCCGATGTGACGCTGAAGGAACGCCGCCCGCTGGTGCTGATGGTGCGCGAGACGCCGCTGCACCTGGGCCATCTGCGGACGATGACCGCCCTGGCCGAAATGGGCGCGGTTATCGCCCCGCCGCTTCCCGCCTTCTACGCCCGACCCGCGTCGATCCCGGAGATGGTCGATCAGTCCGTCGGCCGAGCCCTGGACCTGTTCGGCCTGGACTGGAGCGCCGTGCGCCGCTGGGACGGCCTGAAGTGAGCAACCTTTGGGACTGGTCCGTGGCCGCTTACGGCGCGCCCGGCGTCGCCGAGGCCTGTCTGACGCTGCAGGACCACCACGAGCAGAATGTCCCGCTGCTGCTGTGGTCGGCCTGGGTCGCCGCGACGGGCCGACGCCCGGACGAGGAGACGATCGAGGCCGCCTGCGACACCGCCCGCGCCTGGGACGGCGTGGTGGTGGCCCCGCTGCGCGCGGTGCGCCGCACCCTGAAGGCGCCGGTCCCCGACATCGACGACGGTCCGCGCCAGTCGGTGCGCGAGCGCATCAAGGCCCTGGAACTGGAGGCCGAGCGGCATCTGCTGGAAGCGCTGGAGGCGCTGGCCCCCGCGCCGGCTGGCGCGCCGCGTCCGACGATCGACGGCCTGACCGCCACGACGCGTCTGTGGTCGCGGGTTACGCCGCGCTCGGCCCTGATCCGCCTGGCCGAGGCCCTTCCGGCTTGAATCGCCCTGACGTATAAGCCCGCCGGGGATTCGACATGAACGATGACGTTCCGGAAATCAGCGAGGAAGAGGCGGCGCTTCACGCCCGCGTCAAATTGCTGCGCCAAGAACACGCCGAACTGGACGCCTCCATCGAGGCCCTGTCCGCCGCCGCCGTGCCGGACCAGCTGATGATCGCCCGGATGAAGCGCAAGAAGCTGTCGATCAAGGACGAGATCGTGAAGATCGAAGACCGCATCCTGCCCGACATCATCGCCTGACGGACCTTGCGCCGGCGGGTTCCCTTGGTGCGACCATGCGCCGCCTCTCCCGTCCCAAAGTCGCCCCATGCGGCTGTCATAAGCGCGCCTCGTCACCGGGATGGCCGCGCGATCCGCGCCGCCCCGTCCCTGTCCCCGCGCCCTTCCCGCGCCTGTTGTCGGAGACGCCGCCGAATGCGACGCCTGTTCTCGTCCGCCCCCCTGGAAAAGGCGGGTACGCGGGCGAAATCCCTGTTGATCCACTCCGGCCAGACGGCCGCCTTCGCCGCCGTGGCCGTTCTGGCCGCCGCGGCCGCCCCCAACGTCGCCACCCAGCCGCCCTCGCCCGTGACGGACGCCAAGGCCGCCCCCGTCGCGCCGCCCGTCAAGGCCGAGGTCGAGGACGCCGGTCCGGTGATGCGCCAGATCGCCTTCGCCGCCCCGGTCCGCGGCTATGCGGTGAACTCCAAGTTCGGGCTTCGAAAACTGGCCATCGAGGCCAAGGCCCGGGCGCACAAGGGCGTGGACATCGCCGCTCCGAAGGGCACGGGCGTCTTCACCGCCGCCGAGGGGCGCGTGGTCCGCACAGGCTATGAAGCCGGCGGCTACGGCAACTTCATCGAGGTGCGCCACCCCAACGGCATGAGCACCCTCTACGCCCACCTTAGCCGCATCGACGTGACGCGCGGCGCGGCGATCACGACCGGCCAACGCATCGGCCTGGTCGGCTCCACCGGCTATTCCACCGGCCCGCACCTGCATTTCGAGGTCCGCCGCAACGACGCCCAGGTCAACCCCGCCAAGGTCGTGGGCCGCAGCTTCTCGGTAGCCGCAAAGGCCTGAGCGCCCTAACGGGTCGGTCGTTTGCCGCTGGCCTTCTGCGTCGTCCTTGCTAGGCTCGCCGCAAAGGGACGGGAGGCGACATGGCGGCGGCGTTGACGCTGGAGGGCGTGGGAAAGCGGTACGGCACGTTCGAGGCCGTGCGTGATCTCAGCTTCCAGGTGGAGAAGGGCTCGATCTGCGGCTTCCTGGGTCCGAACGGCGCCGGCAAGACCTCGACCCTTCGGATGATCCTGGGCCTGCAGCCGGCGACGTCCGGCCGCATCGACATCCTGGGCGCGGCCGACGGGCGCGAGGTGCGCGACCGCATCGGCTTCCTGCCCGAGGAGCGCGGTCTGTATCGCAAGATGACGCCGGTGGAGGCCATCGCCTTCTTCGGTTCGCTGAAGGGCCTGCCCGCCCATGAGGGCCGCAAGCGCGCGGTCGCCCTGCTGGAGCAGCAGGGGCTGGGCGCCTCGCAGAAAAAGAAGATGAAGGAGCTGTCCAAGGGCATGGCCCAGAAGGTTCAGCTTCTGGCCTCGGTCGTGCATCGCCCCGAGTTCGTGATCCTGGACGAGCCCTTTTCGGGCCTGGACCCGGTCAACCAGCAGGGCCTCGAAGCCATGATCCGCGACCTGGCCGCGCAAGGGGCCACGGTCCTGTTCTCCACCCATGTGATGCAGCATGCCGAACGGCTGTGCGACAAGGTGGTGCTGCTGGCGCGCGGGCGAAAGGCGTTCGAGGGCTCGGTCGAGGCCGCCAAGGCCACTGCGCCCCGCTTTCTGGAGCTGGACGGCGCCCTGTCGGCCCAGGCGGTCGCCGCCCTGCCCGGCGTGGCGGGGGTCGAACTGGTGGAAGAAGCCGGCGAGACCCGGCGGTTGAAGGCGGCGCTGGCGTCGGGCGCGGGCGGCCAGGACACGCTGAAGGCCGCCTTCCTGACGGGCCTGGACGTGCGCGGCTTCGCCTTGAAGGAGCCGACGCTGCACGACGCCTTCATCGGCCTGACCGGCGATCATCCCGATCAGCCCCAGTCCTCTTCCAACACCGCGGAGGCGGCCCGATGAACCGCACGCTCCTGATCGCGCGCCGCGAATATGTGGCCTACGCCAAGACTGTGGGCTTCTGGCTGTCGCTGCTCGCCTTTCCGATGTTCGCCGTGCTGGGCGGCGCCATTCCCGTTCTGATCCGCTCGTCCGAGCCCGTGCGCGCCGTGGCGCTGATCGAGGAAGGCCCGGCCGCGTCCGGTCTTGCCGGCGCCGTCCGCGACGCGCTGCAGGCCGAGATCGACCAGGCCCGGACCCGCGTGGACGATGCGACCGGACAGGCTCAGGCCGGAGCTGGGGCCGGCGCGGGACGGGCCGTGGCCACCGCCCTGGCCGCGCCCAAGATGCGTCTTGTCGCGCCGCCCCCGGCCATCGCCGACGCCCCGCCGGGTACGGCGCGCGACGCGGCCATCCGCGCGGCGCTGG
>NZ_DLMO01000048.1 GCF_002479325.1 Brevundimonas sp. UBA7534 | reverse complement strand
CCCTGCCACGCGCGGCTCGGCGGTGGCGGCCCCCGAGTCGGAGGTGATGCCGCGCATCACGAAGCCGGGATTGTTGGGCGACTGGTTCTGCACCAGGAAGCCGGGCACGAAGGCCGAAAGCTGGTCGAACTCCTGGACCCCGAGGTCTTCCAGGAACTGGCCGGAATAGGCCGTCAGGGCGAACGGAACCTCGATCGGGTCCTGCTCGCGCAACTGGGCGGTGACGACGATCTCGCCCAGTTCGGCGGGCGTGGCGTCGCGGGCGACAGTCTCCTGGGCCAAGGCGCCGTGGGCCAGGCCCATCGCCCCGGTCGCGGCCGCGGCGGCCATCAGTCGCGTCTTCAGTCGGATCGCCATGTCTCATCCCCAGGCTTGGCAAGAATGGCGATGACTAACCGGCGGTAATGTCGGGCCGGCGACGGTGTGGATTCGCCCCTGCGACGTTGCCGTGACGGATCGGCGGCGATTGGTCCGTGGGCGTTGATTTCGCGCTATTGGGACGCCGCGCGCCGTGATCCGGGCGTGCTCGTTCCGCTACAGGCCGGGAAAACAACACAATCCAGACCGGGAACGCGAATCGCGTCCTGCCGTTCTTCGCCTATGCAACCGCCCGTTCACCCTGTCCGACCCGCCTCCCGCGCCGACGACTATCGTGTGCGCCCGGCAGCCGAACCCCGGTCCTGGGCGCCCCGCGTAGCCGAGGCGGACTGGACGTGGGATGCGCCGCGCCCGGAAACCGGCCCAGCGACGCGCAACGTCTTCACCCACAACGCCGAACGCTACAGCCGCCCGGTCGAGATCGAGACATCCGAGCCGGATCTGGACGTCGAACCTCAACTGACGCCGCCGCCCCGCTGGATGCTGGCCATCGCCGGGGCCGCCGTCGCCGCCCTGATGGGCGCGCTTCTGGGCGGGTTCATGCACGTCTGAGGCCTCAGGCCTCTTCCAGCAGGGCCTTGATCGGCGACCAGCCGCGCCGATGCGCGGGGCAGGGACCCAGGGTCTTCAGCGCCGCCTGATGAGCCGGAGCGCTGTAACCCTTGTGGCTGGCGAATCCATAGCCGGGATACTGGGCGTCCAACTCGATCATCAGCCGGTCGCGCGCCGTCTTGGCCAGGATGGACGCCGCCGCGATCGACAGGGACAGGCCATCGCCCCCTACCACCGTCTGAATCTCGCACGGCAGCTTGAAGCGGTAGTTGCCGTCGACCAGGGCCGCGACCGGCCGGACCGCCAACTGTTCGACCGCGCGGCACATGGCCAGGCCGGTGGCGTGCAGGATGTTCAGTTCGTGGATTTCCTCCACCGAGGCGAAGCCGACGCCCCAGGCGACGGCGCGGGCCTTGATCTCGACCTCCAGGGCCTCGCGGCGGCCGGCGGTCAGGGCCTTGGAATCGTCGATGCCGGGCGGCAGGTCGTCCGGGTTCAGGATGACGGCCGCGGCCGACACCGGCCCCGCCCAGGGGCCGCGCCCCGCCTCGTCCACACCGCAGACCGGGCCGGCGACGCGCTGGATCAGCACGGTTTCAAGGGCCAGGGTCGGGAAGGCCTTCGGTTTGGCGGGAGGTCTAGCCATGCCCCGCCATCGCACGAACCTGGCCGTGACGGAAGCAGGTCGTCTGGTGATCGTTGACCATGCCCACGGCCTGCATGAACGCATAGACGATGACAGGGCCGCAGAAGTTGAAGCCCCGCGCCTTCAGCGCCTTGGCCATCGCAACGGATTCCGCCGTCTGCGTCGGCGCCTGGCGATAATTCGTCCAGTCGTTCTGGATCGGCTGGCCGCCGACGAAGGACCAGAGCCACGCGGAGAAATCCTCCCCGTCCTCGCGCATCTGCAGCCATATCTGCGCGCCCTTGATCGCGGCGTTGATCTTGGCGCGCGAGCGGATGATGCGGGCGTCGCCCAGCAGGCGCTGGATGTCGGCCTCGTCGTAGCGTGCGACGATCTCGGGGTCGAAGCCGTCGAAGGCGTCGCGCATTCCCTCGCGTTTTCGCAGGATGGTGATCCAGGCCAGCCCCGCCTGGAAGCCGTCCAGAACCAGCTTTTCCCACAGGGCGCGCGGATCGAGTTCGGGCACGCCCCATTCCTGGTCGTGATAGGCGACATACAGCGGATCGGTCCCGCACCAGCCGCAGCGGCCTTCGGCGTGTGAGTCGGTCATGGGTCGATGTTGCCGGTTTGTTCGCTAAAGGGAAGGGCGCGGAACGTCCGCGCCCGTGAGTTGGAAAAGGACGGCCTGTCAGTCGCGGACCAGGCCGCCGTCGACGACCAGGTTCTGGCCGGTGACCGCGCGGCTCCACGGGGAGGCGAAGAACAGGACCGCGTCGGCGAACTCTTCCGGAGTCGTGACATGGCGCAGCGGGGTCATTCCGGCGATCAGGTCGAAGACGGCGTCCGGAGTGGCGGCGCTGGCGTCGGTGGTCCGCAGCAGGCCGCCCGACACCATGTTGACGGTGATGCCCACCGGCCCCAGGTCGGCCGAGGCGGTGCGGGTCAGGCTGAGCAGGGCGGCCTTGGCGGCGGTGTAGTCGTGGTAGGGCACGACCGGGTTCTGGAACAGGTTGGTGCCGATGTTCACCACCCGGCCGAAGCCGACGCGCATCATGCCGGGGGCGGTCGCCTGGATGACGTTCAGGGCGCCGCGCACCACGGTCGAGAACTGGTTCTCCAGCTCGCGCCAGCCGATGTCGGCCAGCATCGAGCGGGCGTCGCCGTTGAAGCTATAGTCCAGGGCGTTGTTGACGACGGTGGTGATCGGCGCGCCGAAATGCGCCTCGGCCTTTTCGACCATCGCCTGGACGGCGGGGCGGTCGGAGACGTCGGCCTGAAGCGCGAGGGCGCGTTCGCCGATCTCGGCGGTCAGGCCCTGCGCCGCTTCGCCGCTGTTGCGCCAATTGACGACGACGCGGGCGCCGTCGCGGGCGAAGGCGCGGACGGCGGCCGCGCCGACGCCGCGCGCGCCGCCGGTGACGAGGACGATCTGATCGGCGATGTTCATGGGCCAGGCTCTGTCTTCAGGATCGGGTTTCGGGCGGGGCGAAGGCGTCGGCGGTCATCCAGGCCGGGCGGCGCACGCGCACGGGGCGGCCCTCCACGGTCAGGTCGCCGTCGAGGCGGTCAAGGCGCAGCAGGGCCATGACCGAGCCGTCGCGCCCGGACAGCACCTGGCCGGCGCGCAGGTCGCCCTTCAGGACCTCGGCGCCGAAGGCCGGGAGCGGGCCGTCGAAGTCCAGCGGCGCCATGCGGCTCTTGATCGTTCCGCGCCGCTTCATGCGCGAGGTCGTTTCCTGGCCGACGAAACAGCCCTTGGCGAAGTCGATGCCGTTCAGCAGGTCGAAGTCGGCCTCGATCGGATAGGTCTTGTCGGCGGGAGCGTCGTTCGCCGGATCGGGCACGCCGACCGAGAGCCGGTGGGCGTCATGGTCCGCCTCGGTCGCGTCGGCCGTCGCGTCGCCATAGAGGCGTCCGCCCATCAGCGGGGTGCGCGGGTCGGTCAGGAAACCGGCGGGCGTGTCGGGCCAGGCGGCGAAGACGGGGCGGTCGTCGGCTGCGATCTGAACCCTGGCGCGCAGCCGGTACATCGACAGGCGCTGGAGCAGGGCGTCGCGCCGGTCGGCGGCGACGTCGAGCAGGACGCCGTCGTCCGCGCCGAGGATGAACAGGTCGAACAGCAGACGGCCCGGCGGCGACAGCAGCGCCCCGAACCGCAGGTCGCCGTCCCTCAGCGTCTCCACGTCCTGGGTCAGGAGATTGTGCAGGAAGGGCCGGGCGTCGGCCCCCGTGACGGCGATCAGGGCGCGGCTGGACAGGCGGGCGACGGGCATGGGCGCTAGATAGGAGCGGGCGGCGAATGTCTCCAGACGGCGCCGTGTGCAAAAAACGGTGTGGATGGGATGGCGGGACGGAGTTCGGGTCAGAACATGGTGTTGGCGTGGGCGGCCTGTTCGGGCACGCGCTGCAGCACGTCCCAGTGTTCGACGATGCGGCCGTTCTCGAAGCGAAAGATGTCCATGCCGGCCCAGTCGCCGTCGCCCGGCCATTCCTGGCGGGTGTGCAGAACGACCATGTCGTCCTGGCCCAGGGCGCGGACGATATGGACGCGCTTGCCCGGGTAGTCCCGGGCCATCCGCTCGAAATAGGCGATGAAGGCGTCCTTGCCGTCGGGAACGACCGGATTGTGCTGGACGTAGCGGTCGCCGACGTGGGCTTCGACCGCATCGCGCGGCCGACACTGGTTGAACATCAGGTCGTAGAAGGCGTGCGCGGCGCGGATGTTCGTCTCGACGGTCAGGGGCGTTCCTCCGGCGACGGAAATGTCGAAATGTCCACAAATGTGGCCGGCGAAATCCTAACACGGCGCGGCGGGGCGCCAGGTGGACGGGGGAAATGTCGTCACAGTCCCCGTCCTCTGTCCCGCCAATACACGTCCCCGGAATCGCGTCTTCAGATCACGGCGTAGCGCGTCTCGATCCCGTCCGGCTGGAAGTCGTGCTCCCCCAACCGGTCCAGGGCGCGCAGGGTCCGGGCCAGGAAGTCGGCGGGATCGCCCGCCTCGACGGCCGGGCGCAGCCAGTCGGTGACGACGGCGCGGGCCGGATAGGTTCCCACCGGGCCGGGGATGCTGAGCGCCACCTCGATCCCTTCGGCGATCCACCCCGCCACGGTGGCGAAGAATTCCATCGAGCCCAGAAAGTCGGACGGGCGCACGACGTAGAGGGTGATGACCCCGTCCTCGACCCCGTCCGGGCGGACGATCACGCCGCTGCGGTCCGGGCGCCAGTCGTCGGACAACTCCACCGCCCGCCACAGGCAGAACCAGACGCGGCAGGTCTGGGGGCGCACCTGATGCACCGAACAGCCGGCGCCGTCGACGCAGTAGGCGCACAGTTCGCCCGTGGGCTTGGCCAGTTCGGGCAGGTCCAGCGGGATGACCCGGCAGCATTCGACGCAGCCGCCGCAAGTCCGGTCCGGCAGGAGCGGCAGGCTCAAGTCAGGCCCAGGTCGCGTTCGAGCGCGGCGATGCGGCGGTCCCTGTCGGCGACCATCTCTTCCAGACGCCGCTTCTCGGACGCCATGTCGACCGGCGTTCCGTCCTCGTAATTCAGCGTCGCGCCCCTGGCGATCAGGTCCAGCCGATGGATGGCGGTGACGCGTTGTTCCCGGTAGCGTTCCAGGGCGGCGGTCGCGGCGGGGTCGGGGGCGGTCTTCATCGCGTCGCTGTATCGCATCTTCACGACAGTGGAAAACCCCGCGCGGGCGCTGAACTCGGGGCAGAATCCCTTTAGTCGTTCGGCGAATGATCGGGCGCTTTCCCATCCTGTATATCGCCGAGGCGGAGGCCGAGGACGCCGTGCTGTCGTCCGGCGTGCTGGCGCATCTGGTCGAGAGCCTGCCGCAGGCGCGCTTCACGGTCGTCGGATCGGCCGCCTCGGCCCCGCTGTTCGCCGACACCCCGCGACTGGATCAGCTGCTCGTGCTGGAGCGCGAGGGCCATTTCGAATGGCTGGCGCTGTGGAACCAGGTGCGGGCGACGAAGTGGGGGTTGGTCGTGGACATGCGCGGCTCGGCCCTGTCGGGCAAGCTGAGACGCCAGAAGCGGGCCGTCAGGGGCAAGGACCAGCCGGGCCTGCACGCGGTCGAGGCGGCCGCGCGGGTGCTGAAGCTGGAGCCGGAGGAGACGCCAGCGCCGAAACTTTATGTCGGCGACGAGACCCTGGCCGAGGTCGAGGCGATGGTCCCGACCGGCGGCGGCGACGGGCCGATCCTGGCGGTGGGGCCGGGCGTGGACTGGATGGGCAAGCGCTGGCCGGCGGAACGTTACGCCAAGGTGGCGACAAAGCTGCTGGCGGACGACGGCCCCCTGGCGGGCGGGCGTCTGATGATCGTCGGCGAGGAAATCGACCGCGAAGCCGCCCACACCATCCGGTACGCCGTGCCGCGCGCGCGGGTGATCGAGCTGCAGGGCAGGCTGACGCGGCTGCAGACGGCGGCGGCCCTGTCGAAGGCGCGGCTGTATGTCGGGGCGGATTCGATCTGGACTCACCTGGCGACGGCCGCGGGCGTTCCGGTGGTGGCGGTCTTCGGGCCGTCCGACGAGACGACGCGCGGACCGTGGAAGGGCGTGGCGGTGCGCGGGCCGCGCAGCTTCGAGGAGTTCCGCAAGCTGGACCCGAACCTGAATCAGGCCATCCAGCACATGATGGACCTGCCGTGGGAACGGGTGCTGAAGGCGGCGCAGAAGGTGTTGCGCGAGGGGTGACCTTTCCCGCCGTCATCCTCGGGCTTGACCCGAGGATCGAGGGTTCCGCAAGCGCGGTGGAGTCCGGTAGAAGCAGCCGTCGATGCATCGCCTGTCGCGATGCGGAGGGTCCGATCCTCGGGTCAAGCCCGAGGATGACGGTGATGGATGCGAGGACGGTGCGATGACCCAGACCTATGACCTGATCGTGCGCGGCGGCGAGGTGGCGAACCATGCCGGGCGGGGCCTGGCGGATGTGGGCGTGATCGACGGCAAGATCGCCTTCATCGGCGACCTGTCGCAGGCCTCGGCCGAGGAAACGTTCGACGCGACGGGGCTGACCGTGCTGCCCGGCGTCATCGACACCCAGGTGCACTTCCGCGAGCCGGGGCTGGAATGGAAGGAAGACCTGGAGACCGGATCGCGCGCGGCGGCTCTGGGCGGCGTGGTGGCGGTGTTCGAGATGCCGAACACCAATCCGAACACCACCGACCCGGCGACGATGGAGGACAAGCTGGCGCGGGCGAAGGACCGGATGTGGACCGACCACGCCTTCTACGTCGGCGGCACGCACGAGAACGCCGACTATCTGGCCGAGCTGGAGCGGCTGCCGGGATGCTGCGGGGTCAAGGTGTTCATGGGCGCCTCGACCGGCGACCTGCTGATCGCCGACGACGAGGGGGTCAGGAAGGTGCTGTCGAACGTGCGCCGCCGGGCCACCTTCCACTCCGAGGACGAATACCGGCTGGTCGAGCGGCGCGGCCTGGCCCGCACCGGCGACTGGACCAGCCACCCCGAGGTGCGCGACGCCGAGAGCGCCATCCGCTCGACCCGGCGCCTGGTCGGCCTGGCCAAGGAGACGGGCGCGCGTATCCATGTGCTGCACGTCACGACCAGGGACGAGATGGAATATCTGCGCTTCCATAAGGATGTCGCCACCGTCGAGATCACGCCCCAGCACCTGACCCTGGTCGGGCCGGAAGCCTATGAGCGGTTGGGCAGCTACGCCCAGATGAACCCGCCGATCCGGTCGCAGGAGCATGTGGATGCGCTATGGCTGTGGGGGATGCAGCAGGGCGTGGCGGACGTGCTGGGGTCCGACCACGCGCCGCATACGAAGGAAGAAAAGGCCAAACCCTATCCGGCCTCTCCGTCGGGGATGCCGGGGGTGCAGACGTTGGTGCCGCTGATGTTGACCCACGTGGCGAACGGCCGCCTGTCGCTGGAACGCTTCATCGACCTGACCTCGGGCGGGGCGCAGCGGGTGTTCGGCACGGCGAACAAGGGGCGGATGGCCGTCAGCTATGACGCCGACCTGACGATAGTGGACCTGAAGGCGAAGCGTACGATCACCCACGACCAGCAGGCCACGCGCTGCGGCTGGACCCCCTTCGACGGGGTCGAGGCGACCGGCTGGCCGATGGCGACCATCGTGCGTGGCCGGGTGGTGATGCAGGACGGCGAACTGATCGGATCGGCGCACGGCCGGCCGGTGCGGTTCATGGAGACGCTCGGCGCGTGAAGGAAAGGCTTGGCCTGATCGGCTTCGGCGCCTTCGGCCGGCTGACGGCGCGACATCTGTCGGCCTGGTTCGAGGTGAGCGCCCACGATCCGGCCGCGACGGACGGCGAAGGCGTCGCGACCCTGGCCGACCTGGCGACCGCGGCCGCCTGCCCGGTGGTGATCCTGGCCGTGCCGGTCGGGGCGCTGGAAGAGACGCTCCGCGCGATCACGCCCCACCTGCGGCCCGACGCCCTGGTGATCGATGTCGGCTCGGTGAAGGTGAAGCCGGGGCGCCTGATGGCGGACATCCTGCCCGAGACGGTGCGGATCGTCGGCACGCATCCGCTGTTCGGCCCGCAGAGCGCACGAGACGGGATCGCGGGGCTGAGGATCGCCGTGTGCGAGGTGCGCGGCGCCAAGGACGCGCGCCGCGTCGCCGCCTTCTGCCGGCGCGCGCTGAAGCTCAGGGTGTTTCAGGTCACGCCCGAGGATCACGACCGCGAGGCCGCGACCGTTCAGGGGCTGACCCATCTGATCGCGCGCGTCCTGTTGCAGATGGAGCCGCTGCCCACGCGGATGACGACGGCCAGCTTCGAGCGTCTGATGCAGGCGGTCGACATGGTCCGCCACGACAGCCCCGCCGTCTTCCGCGCCATCGAACGCGACAACCCCTTCGCCGCCGAAGTGCGCGACCGGTTTTTCGCCCTGGCCGATCAGGCGCGGGGCGAGGCGGAGGAGGAGGAAGACGTCTAAGGAGGGCGATCGGGCGCCGCTATCGACCCGCTGCGGACCGTACCGCCAACCGGCCGGGGCGCGGTCTGGTCTGACCGATTCGTAAAGCTTTCGCGCCAAAGATTCAGCGCGTAATTATCGGCCGGGTATCGCGTCAGGCGAGGGGTTCGATGTTGCGTCGGACATGGGTGGCTCTGGGAGGGCTCATCGGGGCGGCGGTGCTCGCGAGCGGCTTCGCCGTCACCCGCGGTTCTGACGTCGGATCGGCGCAAGCTGTCGTGGAAGGCCGCACAACAGGCCTCTGGCAGGCTCCGGGGGGCGCCCGCCAAATCCCGATCTGGCCGAATGGCGCGCCGGACATGGAAGACGTGAGCCAGCCGTCCGAGAGCGTTCTGACGCGCAGGACGCCCGAAGCCGTTGATGGCGACGTGTCCCAAGCCGTATTCGACGTGACCGAACCTACGATGACTGTCTTCCCCCCGCAGGGCAAAAACACCGGGGCGGCGGTCGTCGTCTTTCCCGGCGGAGGATTCCGTGCGGTGGTTGTTACCGTCGAGGGGACGGAAATCTGCAACTGGATCGCTGCGCGAGGCGTCACCTGCATCCTGTCAAAGTACCGCGTTCCGCGTAGCAATCACTACTGGGATGACGACCTCGGCCGGGCCGTGACGCCGCGAGTGCCTCGCGCCCTTCAGGACGCGCAGCGCACCGTAAGATTGGTCCGCTCACAGGCGCGAGAACTTCAGATCAATCCTACCAAGATCGGGGTGATGGGCTTTTCGGCCGGCGGCTATCTGGTCGCGCAGACGAGCAACATTTTCGAGCCCGCCTATTCGCCCGTCGATGAGATCGATCAGGTCAGCAGCCGACCCGACTTCGCCATCGCCTTCTTCCCCGGCCACATCTGCCGTCGTGGCGGTGTTTTTGATCCCGGGCTGAAGGTGACCGAAGAGGCTCCGCCAACCTTTCTGATCGCCGCGTGGGACGATCCGACGAATGAGATCTGCAACAGCACGCTCTACGCGCGAGCATTGGATCAGGCCGGGGTTCCGGCCGAGGTTCATCTGTTCTCCACCGGCGGGCATGCCTTCGGCCTGCGGCGGAATCACAGCCCGGACACGGTCTGGCCCGGGCTGCTGGAAACCTGGCTGGAGGAACGGGGCATTCTGTCAAAACGCTGAGCCGTTGAAAGTCCGCCAACCAACCTTGGCGGACATTCTGAGCGCCTGTTTGGAGGCCCTTTGACCGTCAGAACGGGTGGCCGTTCCGCGTCGCCTAAGCCGTCCGCGCCTTGGCCCGCAGCGACAGGCAATAGCCCAGCGTCACCGCCATGCCGGCGATCACCGCGCCGCAGCCGCCGATCAGGGCGACGGGGAAGGGGGCGAAGGCCCACAGGGCCGCGTAGGTCAGGCCGCTGACCGCCATCGACCAGCCGGCGACGCGGTTGACGCGGCGGGCGTGGGCGCTGGGGGCGAAGGCCTTGGGCAGGCGGTTGCCGTACCAGGCGATCAGCAGGCCGGTCGCGCCCAGGACGATGCGGTTGACCGTGTCGCCGTCGAGATAGCCCATGTTGCGCGCAGTCGAGGCGGCCAGGGCCAGGGCGATCAGGCCGCCGGCCCAGATCAGGCTGGGGATCAGGTCTTGTCTCATCGTGTGGTCTCCTCCGCGGACCGGGGCGTTTCCGCGCCGGGTTCAAATGATTGGACGAAGCCCAGCAGCGCCTCTTCGAGCACCGACAGCTTCAGGTGATAGAGGACGGACTTTCCGGCCTTTTCCGCATGAACCAGGTCGGCCTCCTTCAGCACCGCGAAGTGCGCCGACATGGTGGGCTTGGAGACGTCGAACCGGTCGCTGATCTCACCCGCGCTCATCGGTCCCTGACGCAGGAGCTGGAGCACCCGGCGACGGGTGGGATCGGACAGGGCCTTGAACACCGAACTCATGATGTGATGATTAGCTAATCATCGAAATGAGTCAAGCGGATTTTTACCGCGCTCGTGTCCTGCCCGAAATCAGCGGGCGGCGTTCGTCCTGATGAAGGCCGCCACGTCCCGCGTCACGCCCGGGGCCAGCGGCAGGTCAGGGTCGGCGTAGGTCGCCAGGTTGCCGGCGCGGTCGGCGGGGGCGGTCTTGAGGACGTGGTTCACGCCGTCCCACAGCTTCAGGGTCGCGTCCGGGTCGGCGGCGGCCAGGGCCTGGGCGTCGACAACCCCGACCTGGATGTCGGTGGTTCCCTGGCCGATGAAGACCGGGCCGTCATAGGCGGCGAGCAAGTCGGCGGGGTCCAGCGGCAGCCACGAGATCAGATACGGCTGGACCGACGGGCGGAACAGCGCGGCCAGGGCGGCGGGCGGCTCGGCGACCGTGCGGCCGGCCTCCAGCTCGGTCAGGGCGTCATAGGCCTGGGTGTTCAACGGATCGGGCAGGGCGGTCAACTGTTCGCGCAGCACCACCCCCGCAGGGCGGCCGGCGCCGGACAGAAGAACAAGGCCGCAGATCTTGTCATCGCCCTCCTGCACGGCCTGAAGGGCGACCAGGGCGCCCTCGCTGTGCCCGATCAGCCAGGCGCAGGGTTGATCCGTGAGGCGCGCGGCCTCGGCGGCCCAGGCGCGGGCGTCTAAGGCGTAATCGGAAAAGCGGAGCTTCGTTTCGTCGAAGCCGGCGGCGGCGCTGGCGCCAATCCCGCGCTTGTCGATGCGGACGGTGGCGATCCCTTCGGCCGCCAGCCCCTCGGCCAGCAGGCGATAGGTGGAGGCGCGGATGGCCGGCGTCTGGTTGCCGTCGCGGTCGGTGGGGCCTGAGCCGGGCAGGACGACGGCGACGGCCGAGGTCGCGCCTTCCGGGCTGAGCAGGGTTCCCGCCAAGGGCGCGGGCTGGGCCGGCAGGGTCACATCGGCGGCGGTCGGTCCGGCCAGCAAGGCGGCCGCGGCGAGCAGGGTCAGCATGGTCGAAGCTCCGTCGATTGGGGATGTCAGAAGGGCTGGCGGTCTGGATCGGCGCGCCACACGCGCCAGCTTTCGAACGCGGCCCATAGGGCTGCGCCCAGGATGAGCACGGGCATGGCGAGGGCCATGGCCGGTTGCGGCGCGACGGGCGCGGTGACGATCAGCCCCAGGCCGAGCCAGAAGAATAGCCGTCCCGCCAGCCGGTTGGACCGATCCCAAGCCAGGCGGCTCTTGTAGCTCCAGGGCGTGCGGACGCCGATGACCGGGTTTGGACCGACTCGGCCCAGCCCCCCGCCCACAAGGGCGAGGATCAACCCGGTCAGGGCCATCATCCAGCCGGTGGAGGGCGGCGTTTGCCCCGTCAGGGCGCCCACCGTGAACCACAGGATCAGGGCGGTCGCGCCGCCGATGCTGAGCAGCGACACCAACTGACCCGCACGCAGGCCCCGACCACGTGCAGGGGCCTCCGCTTTTCTAGCGTACCAACCCATCATTCCGGACGTGATCGCGGTCATGGCGGACATGAAGCCGAGCAGCAGCGCGAATTCGTTGCGGTCGCCCCAACGATCCGGTTCGCCCCGCGCATTGAAGTGCATCGGATAGGCGACATCCGGCGCCTGGGTCGCGGTCCAAAGGGCCATCGCCAGGATCGTGACGGTCACGATCGCGGTGGCCACGTCCAAGAGGCTGAAGCGATAGGTCTTCATTCCGGGGTCCCTTGAGGCTTGAGTGCGCGGTCCGCGGGTTCGCGGTTTCCCGCCCCCGCAATGTCCATCAGGAAGGACATGGCCTCCTCGACGGCGGAGATTTCCAGGCGGTAGCGAATGGTCTGGCCTTCGCGCTCGGGGCTGACCAAGCCCGCTTCCTTCAGCGCGTTGAGGTGGCCAGTGATGGTGGGCCAACTCATGTCGAAGGCCGCGGCGATGTCGCCCGAAGCCAACGGGCCCCCGCGCAGCATGGCGATGATGCGGCGACGGACCGGGTGGGAAAGGGCCTTGAACAATGTGTTCATAGGACTCTTCCTAATTAGGAAAAACCCTAATTGCAAGCGACCTCGCGCATGTCGTCGCAGGCGGTGAGGCGGTATTGCAAAGCAATCGCAATACGGCGTAGAGAGCGCGGTCTCTTCCCCATCTTGAGAATGCGTTGCAATCCATGGCTTGCTGCTCCCGCCGCCGTTTCACCTGCGCCGCCAGCCTGCTGGCGCTGGTCCTGGCCACGCCCGCCCTGGCCCAGACCGGGAGCGCGGAGCCTACGCAACTGGACGAGATCGTGGTGACGGGATCGCAAGTGCGGCTGCCGGGCGCGGCGGCGGGCGGCCAGGTGGCCACGGGCGGGCGGGTCGGCCTGTTCGGCAATCTGGATGCGATGGACACACCCTTCGCCTCCACCAGCTACACCGAGAAGCTGGTGCGCGATCAACAGGCGCGCAGCATCGGCGACGTGCTGCAGAACGATCCGGTGGTGCGGGTTTCCAAGGGCTTCGGCAACTTCCAGGAGCTGTACGTCATCCGCGGCTTCCCGGTCTATTCGGACGACATGACCTACAACGGCCTCTACGGCGTGCTGCCGCGCCAGTTCGTGGCCGCCGAACTGGTGGAGCGGGTGGAGGTGTTTCACGGCGCCACCGCCTTCCTGAACGGCGCGGCGCCCGGCGGCAGCGGCGTGGGCGGGGCCTTCAACCTGGTGCCAAAGCGGGCGGGTCCCGAGCCGCTGACCCGCCTGACCGCCGGCGTGTCGGGCAATGACGAAATCTACGCCGCCGCCGACATGGCCCGCCGCTTCGGCCACCACGAGGCGACGTCGGCGATCGTCGTGTCCTACTACTGGCACTTCGTGGACGTCGTCTGGATCGCCCTGTTCTTCATCGTCTACTTCCTGAAGTAAGACGACCCCCACTCACCGCACCGACTTCAGGCCCGGGCCGGCAGCATGAGCGGCCCGCCCCGGAAGAGAACGATAGGAAACCCCCGTGAAGGCACTTTCGCAGAACCGACGCCATCCCCTGATGGGGCTGGCGCTCCTCCTGCTGGGACTCCTGGTGACCGGCGGACTGTACTCCGTCGCGAGCACCGTGAACCAGGCGCAGGCGGCCACGCAGGTCACCGCGGCCGCCTCGGCTGATGACATCCCCGAGGGCGAGAAGCTCTTCAACGCCAACTGCGCCTCCTGCCACGGCATGGGCGCCGCGGGGGGCCCCT
>NZ_DLMO01000011.1:11706-14332 GCF_002479325.1 Brevundimonas sp. UBA7534 | reverse complement strand
GACCGGCGCCTACCGCGCCTCGACCTGGGCGGCGCTGATCGCGGCCTCGGGCGTGATCTTCTCGGCGGTCTATGCGCTGACGCTGTATCGCGCCGTGATGTTCGGCGAGATCACCAATCCGAAGCTCCAGAGCATCACCGACATCGACAAGCGCGAACTGCTGCTGTTCGTGCCGCTGATCGTCGGCACCCTCTGGCTGGGCGTCTATCCGGGCGCCGTCCTCGATTACACCGGGCCCGCCGTCGAGGCCCTGACCAATGCCTATCGCGTCGCGATCGGCGGGTGAGACTGAAGCATGATTGACCTCTCCTCGGCCCTTCACCTCGCCGCCTCGGAAGCCACCCTGGCGGTCGGCGCCCTGGTGCTGCTCATGGTCGGCGCCTTCGCCGGCGACAAGAGCACGCGCCTGGTGTCGCTGCTGTCCGTCCTGCTGCTGATCGCCGGCGCGGTGATCGCCATCACCGGCCCCTGGGGCCAGGCGTTCAACGGCGCCTATGTCGCCGATCCGCTGGCCATCTACGGCAAGAGCGTCATCTATCTGGCCTCGGCCGTGGCCATCGTCCTGGGCGACGGCTGGATGCGGCGCACCCGCATCGCCAAGACCGAATATCCGATCCTGATCGTGCTGGCCGCGGTCGGCATGGGGATGATGGCGTCGTCGGGCGACCTGATCTCCATGTACGTGGGCATCGAGCTGCATTCGCTGGCGCTCTACGTCCTGGCCGCCTTCCACCGCGACGACGCCAAGGCGTCGGAGGCGGGCCTGAAGTATTTCGTCCTGGGCGCGCTGTCGTCGGGCCTGCTGCTGTATGGCGCCAGCCTGATCTACGGCTTCGCGGGGTCGATGCGGTTCGAGGACATCGCCGCCTTCGCCGTGGACAATCCCGGCCCGGGCCTGATCTTCGGCCTGGTCTTCCTAATCTGCGGCCTGGCGTTCAAGGTCTCGGCCGCGCCGTTCCACATGTGGACGCCGGACGTCTACGAGGGCGCGCCGACGCCGGTCGTGGCCCTGTTCGCCACCGCGCCCAAGATGGCCGCCATGGTCCTGATCGCCCGTGCGCTGGAAGGCGGCTTCGGCGAGGCCCACGCCCAGTGGTCTCAGGTGCTGGTCGCCATCTCCCTGGTCAGCTTCGCGGTCGGCGCCTTCGGCGGCCTGGCCCAGAAGGACATCCAGCGCCTGCTGGCCTATTCGTCGATCGCCAACATCGGCTACGCCCTGCTGGGCCTGGCCGCCGGCACTTCGGCGGGGCTGCAGGCCATGCTGATCTTCATGACCCTGTACGTCATCGACCAGATCGGCTTCTTCGCCATCCTGCTGTCGCTGTCCAAGTCGGGTCGCCCGATCCGTCGCATCCAGGACCTGGCCGGGCTGAAGAAGGACCGGCCGCTGACGGCGGTGGCCCTGACGGTCCTGTCGCTGTCGGTGCTGGGGATGCCGCCGATGTCGGGCTTCTGGGCCAAGTACTATGTCTTCGGCGCCGCCGCGAACGCCGGGCTGTGGATCGTAGCCGCCATCGGCCTGGTCGCCTCGGTCGTGGCGGCCTTCTACTATCTGCGAATCATCAAGCTGATGTGGTTCGACGCCCCGGCCGACGAGGTCGCGACCGACAAGGCGCCGATCGAGGCCAAGTGGATCGGCTGGGCCGCCGCGGCCTTCTCCTTCCCCCTGGTCCTGGGCGCCCTGGCCTGGCTGGAGCCGGTGACCAAGGCCGCCGCCGCCGGCTTCGGGAACGGGTAGGGCGGTGAACGCCGCCCCCCTCGTCATCCTCGACGAGATCGACTCGACCAACGCCGAGGCGCGCCGCCTGGCCGAGGCCGGAGAGACGGGACCCCGCTGGATCGTGGCCCGCCGCCAGACGGCCGGCCGTGGCCGGCGCGGTCGTCACTGGAGCACCGAGCCGGGCAATCTGGCCGCCACTCTTCTGCTGCACACGCCGATGAAGGCGGGCGAGGCGGCCAAGGCCACCTTCGTCGCGGCCCTGGCGGTCGCGGACCTGCTGGACGTCTTCGTCTCGCCGGCGCTGGTCGCGATCAAATGGCCCAACGACGTCCTGCTGGACGGAACCAAGGTGTCGGGCATCCTGGTCGAAAGCGGCCCGCATCCGGCTGGCGGCCTGTGGCTGGCCATCGGCGTCGGCGTCAACCTGGCCCATGCCCCGGCCGAGACCGAGCGCGGCGCGACCGCCGTGGCGGAACGTCTGCGCGGCGACCTGGGCTTCGCCCCGCCGGTCGAGGCGGCGGCCGAAATCCTGGCCGAGACCTTCGCCGTCTGGTGGGGCCGCTGGCGCACCCTGGGCTTCGACCCCATCCTGGACGCCTGGACCAGCCGACTGGTCGGACTGAACGGACCGTGCACCGCGCGGCTGGAGCATGAGACGCTGGAGGGCGTGGCCGAAGGCGTGGAGGCGGACGGCGCGCTTCGCCTGCGACTGGCCGACGGGTCGCACCGCATCATCTCGGCCGGCGACGTCTTCTTCGGGCCTGGCTCCAGAATCGTGGCGGCCTGATGCTGCTGGCCATCGAACAGGGCAACACCAACACGCTGTTCGCGATCCACGACGGAAACGAGTGGACCGCCCAATGGCGCACCGCGACCGACGCCAGCCGCACGGCCGATGAGTATGCT
>NZ_DLMO01000011.1:0-11667 GCF_002479325.1 Brevundimonas sp. UBA7534 | reverse complement strand
CGGCTGCAGTTCGACGCGCTGAGCGGCTGCATCATCTCAAGCGTCGTGCCGCAGTCGATCTTCAACCTGCGCAACCTGGCGCGGCGCTATCTGCGGATCGAGCCGCTGGTGATCGGCGAGAACGTCGACCTGGGCATAGAGGTTCGCATCGCCAAGCCCAGCGAGGCCGGCGCCGACCGTCTGGTCAACGCCATCGGCGCGCATCTGCTCTATCCCGGCGACCTGATCGTCATCGACAGCGGCACGGCGACCACCTTCGACATCGTGGCGGCCGACGGCGCCTTCGAGGGCGGACTGATCGCGCCGGGCATCAACCTTTCGCTCCAGGCGCTGCACGAGGCGGCCGCCAAACTGCCCCGTATCGCCATCCAGAAGCCCGAGCACGTGATCGGCCGAGGCACGGTCGAGGCCATGCAGTCCGGCGTCTTCTGGGGCTATATCTCCCTCATCGAGGGACTGGTCGCGCGCATCAGGACGGAGTGGGGACGCCCCATGACCGTGATCGGAACAGGCGGCGTGGCCAGCCTGTTCGAGGGCGCGACCGACAGCATCGACCGGTTCGATCCGGACCTCACCATCCGCGGCCTTCTCGAAATCTGGCGCCGCAATACCCATCTGACGGCTGAATGAAAAAACAAGCAAACGAAGAACTCGTCTTCCTGCCGCTGGGCGGCTCGGACGAAGTTGGAATGAACCTGAACGCCTACGGCTACGGGCCGGAGGAAAACCGCCAGTGGCTGGTGGTCGATGTCGGCGTGACCTTTGGCGACCTGTCGACGCCCGGCGTGGACGTGATCGTGCCCGATCCGGCCTTCCTGGAAGGCGAGAACATCCGCGGCATCGTCCTGACCCACGCGCACGAGGACCACATCGGGGCCCTGGGTTGGCTGTGGCCGCGTCTGAAGGCGCCGGTCTATGCGACGCCCTTCACCGCCTATCTGATCCGCGACAAGCTGCGCGAGCGCAACCTGCTGGACCAGGTGGAGATCATCGAGGTTCCGCTGGGCGGTTCGGTCCAGCTGGGGCCCTTCGGGGTCACCTTCGTCACCATGACCCACTCGATCGCCGAGCCGAACGGCCTGGCCATCCACACGCCGCTGGGGCTGGTGTTCCACACCGGTGATTGGAAGATCGACGACCAGCCGGTGATCGGCTCCATGACCGACGCGCCCGCCATCCGCGCCCTGGGCGACAAGGGCGTGCTGGCGATGGTGTGCGATTCCACCAACGTCTTTGTGCCGGGCGTGGCCGGGTCCGAGGGCGACGTGGCCGTGGCCCTGGGCAAGCTGATTTCGACACTGAAGGGGCGGGTGGCCGTGGGGTGCTTCGCCTCCAACGTCGCGCGCATGGACAGCGTCATTCGCGCCGCCGAGGCCTGCGGTCGGCGCGTGGCCCTTGCCGGCCGGTCGATGCACCGGATCACGGCCGCGGCCAAGCACGTCGGCATGTTGCAGGACATCAAGCCCTTCCTGTCGGACGAGGAAGCCCGCGTCTGGCCCGCCGACGAAATCCTGTATCTGTGCACCGGCAGCCAAGGCGAGGCGAGGGCGGCTTTGTCGCGCGTCGCCGACGGCACCCATCCGACGGTCAAGCTGGGCCTGGGCGACCACTGCATCTTCTCGTCGCGCCAGATCCCGGGCAACGAACTGGCCATCGGCCGGCTGCAGGACCGGCTCGCGGACCGGGGCGTGCGCCTCTACACCGAAAAGGACCACCCCGGCATCCACGTCTCGGGCCACCCGTGCCGCGAAGAGCTGAAGCAGATGTACGAATGGGCGCGACCGCAGATCGCGGTGCCGACCCACGGCGTGCGCCGCTTCCTGCTGGAACACGCCAACCTGGCCAAGGAAGTCGGGGTCAAGGAGACGGTGACCCCGCGCAACGGCGACATGGTGCGCCTGGCGCCCGGACCGGCCGCCATCGTCGACGAGGTGCCGAACGGGCGTCTTTACGTCGACGGCGGGATGCTGGTGACCGAACAGGGCGAGGCGCTGAAGGAACGCCGCCACGCCTCGACCAACGGCGTGTTGGTCGTCGCCTTCTGCCTGGACAAGCGCGGGCGTATCGTCAGCGACATCGACATCCGCAGCGTGGGCCTGCCCGGCGACCTGCGCAAACCCCTGGGCGACGTGCTGGACGACCTGGCCGAGCGCGTGGAGAACGTCGTCTCCAGCCTGAAGGGCGAGGCGCTTGAGGATGAAATGGTCATCGAACAGGCCGTCGCCCGGACGCTGAAGAAGGCCAGCCAGCAGATTTGGGATCGCCGCCCCATCGTGGAAACGGTCGTCCTGCGCCTGTGATACAACCTTGACCGTTCGGGCGCATTCCTGCGCTCGAACGGTTGGGACCGCCAATGTCAAACAAGCCGAAGCGCGCGACCCGCCTGTTGCAGCGGGTGCGACACGCCCGTCATCCGCTGCGCGGCTGGCGGCGATGGGCGGTGATCGCGGGGCAGGGGCTGGCGGGCTTCGTCGCCCTGTTCGCCGTGGTCAACCTGACGCTCAGCCTGTCGACGTTCCGCGGCGAGGACCCGCTGGCGCGCACGGTTCAGGAACTGCGCGTCCTGTGGTTCAGCCCGCTGCCCGGTCAACCCATGTCGCCGGCCGCCTTTCCGACGGTTTACGGTCGCGACCTAGGCCCGACGCCGGACACGGCCGCCATTCACGCCTTTCTGGAGGATGAGGCCGAGGACGGCGTCTTCCTGCTCGACCACGTCATGGTGGATCGGATCCTGCAACTGAACGGGCGCATCGACGCGCGCAGCGTGCCGACCGGCGTCTATGTCGGCGCCCATGCCCTGGGGCCGGACGGCTTGCCGCTGGCGCCGGTGACGAAGTTCCTGGCGCAATACCTGTTGTTCCCACGCCACGCCTACATCCTGGTTGTCCCGGCGCAAGGCCCGGCCGTCGCCTTCTCGGCCAGCCAGAACGCCAAGTTCGGCGTCGACACACACCCGGATCGGCTGTCCGCCGAGGTCGCGCCTTTCACGCCCGACGCTTACGACTTTCCGAGTTCGGGCGAAGCTCTGCACGAGATGACCCGGATCACGAACGACCCGGTCCGCGTCGCCGGCGCCATCGAGGCGCTGAAGGGCGCGCAGGCGCGACTGGCCGAAGAGGCGCTGACCTACGGCCTGCTGGCGCCGAACTCCAACACCGTCGTCGGCTGCGTGCTGGAAGGGGCGGGCGCGATCAACCAGGCGGAGCGATCGTCCATTTTGTTGGCCCTGCGCGCGCCAGGTTTCGGGGCTCCCTGCGGCTAGCGGTCGCTCGGCGTCGCCCGCCGCAGCATCAAGCCCAGGACCATAGCCACGGCGGAGGCGATCAGCAGCGCCGCCGCGCCGAGCGTATGGAAGGTGAGGGCGCCGATCACCGCGCCGCCGGCCAGCCCGAGCCACAGCAGCAGATAGGGAAGCCACGCCCAGCGCGGCCCTCCGAACAGGGCCTGGCTGGCCTTCTGGCCGATCTTGACCAGGGCCCCGGTCATATAGGTCAGGGCGACACGGGTTTCGCCGTTCTCCTCCAGGACCATGTTCAGTGCGCCCATCGACAGGGCCGACAGCAGGGCGGCGGGGAAGGCCAGGCCCGCCCCGCTGACGCAGGCGGCGGCGAACAGCAGGGCGCTCACCGTCACGATCACCGCCAGCCGGCCATGCGCGCGCCAGCGGTTGAGCGCAGAGCCCGCCGCCACCCCGACGACGAAGGCCGCGATCAGCGCCAGGGCCGTCCACGCCGCGCCTAGATTCTGGGCGAAGCCGACCCCCATCCGTGTCGAATTGCCGCTCATGAACGAAACGAAGAAGCCGCCGCTCTGAATGAAGGCGACCGCATCCACGAACCCCGCCAGGGCGGCGGCGGCGACGGCGAAGGCCTGGATACGCTTGGGATAGCTGAGCACGACGCGATCGTAGGCCGGCGACACACTTCGCGCCAAGTCGGCATCACCATGAGCAGGGCGAAACACGAAAGTCCCTGTCTTCGCTTGCCCAAGTCGAATCCGCTGGGCTACGCCGTTGAGACAACCGAGGAGGAATCGCCATGGCCAACGTCATCCCCGAACACATACAGTGGTTTCACGGAATCGATCTTGGCGAAGGCGTGGTCACGCCTGGCTTTAAGAGCAACGATCTGTTGCGCGCCGAGGCGGATGTCGTGTTCAGCTATCCCGTGAAGGGCAAGACCGTGCTCGACATCGGGGCCTGGGACGGGTTCTTCTCGTTCGAAGCCGAGAAACGCGGCGCCTCTCGCGTCCTAGCGACCGACTGGTTCTGCTGGGGCGGGCCGGGATGGGGCACCCAAGCAGGTTTCAATCACGCCCGCGCTGCGCTCGGCTCCAAGGTCGAGGACAAGGAGATCGACGTTCCCGACATCTCGCCCGAGACGGTCGGGGTGTTCGACATCGTCTTGCTTTCCGGCGTGATCTACCATGTCACCGACCCGCTGATGATCCTTAAGCGGGCGGCCGACGTCACGCGCGAATGCCTGATCATAGAAACGGCCGTCGCCCTGCTCGACGTGAAGGATCCCGCGATGCAGTTCCTTCACTCCATGCCGCACAATCCAGACCCCACGAACTTCTGGTCTCCCAATCCGGCGGCGGTTATCGCCATGTTGAAGTGGTGCGGCTTCCGCAATGTCATGGTGTCGGAACACCCGCACAACAAGTTTGACGACCCCGTCAATCCGCGCTGCTACTTCCACGCGATCAAATAGAGTTTGTCGCGAAGGCGCGGACGGGCATGGCCGAACGACTCTTCCTGCTGAATCCCGACTGGCATGACGACCAAGGCGGTCCCTGGTTCTGCCCGGCCGGGGCCTATATCGAGGGCGTCCTGGCCTTCTATCCAGCGCTGCGCGAGCGGCTTGACGTCGTCTATCTGGATCATGCCCGGCCGCGTCCGCCGGTGATCGACCAGGTGGGCGAGGCGCACCAGGGCTGTCCGATCTTGGTGCTGGACGGCGAACTGGAGTGGCCCGACGCCCAGGTCAGCGCAACGACCGGCAAAAGCTTCCTCCAGGATCACGCCATCGCCCCCTATCTGGCGGCCCGCTACGGCGTCGGCCGCCCGCATCCCTGAAAGGATCGCCCATGCCCATCGGGCCCGTGACCATGATCGGCGTCTATCTGGTGGTTTGGTGGACCGTGCTGTTCGCCGTCCTGCCGCTGGGCACGTCCAGGGAGGTTCATGAGCCGCCGACCGACGGAACCCAATGGGGCGCGCCCCGGACGCCGAACCTGAAGCGCAAGTTCATCACCACCACCTGGGTCTCGGCCATCGTCTGGGCCCTTGTGATGGTGCTGCTGTTCACCGGCTGGCTGCCGCTGCCCGACTTCTCGCGCGCCCCGGCGCTTTGATTGTCGCGCCGGCCTAGCCTTTGGGCCGCCGGTGCGGCTAAAGGCTTCGTCTGTCTCTACGCCTAGGATTCCCGACCATGCGCCTGTCGCGCTATTTCCTGCCGACCCTGAAGGAAGCGCCTTCCGACGCCCAGATCGTCTCGCACCAGCTGATGCTGCGCGCGGGCATGATCAAACAGGAGGCGGCCGGCATCTACGCCTGGCTGCCGCTGGGCCTGCGGGTGCTCAAGAAGATCGAGCAGATCGTGCGTGAGGAGCAGGTCCGGGCGGGCGCGGTCGAGCTGCTGATGCCGACGCTGCAGCTGGCCGACCTGTGGCGCGAGAGCGGCCGTTACGACGCCTACGGACCGGAGATGCTGCGCATCACCGACCGGCACGAGCGCGAGCTGCTGTACGGCCCGACCAACGAGGAGATGGTGACCGACATCTTCCGGGCCTATGTGAAGTCCTACAAGTCGTTGCCGCTGAACCTGTTTCACATCCAGTGGAAGTTCCGCGACGAGCGCCGCCCCCGCTTCGGCGTGATGCGGGGGCGCGAGTTCCTGATGAAGGACGCCTATTCCTTCGACATCGACGAGGCCTCGGCGCGCAAGGCCTACAACCGGATGTTCGTGGCCTATTTGAACACCTTCGCCCGCATGGGGCTGAAGGCCGTGCCGATGCGCGCCGACACCGGCCCGATCGGCGGCGACCTGAGCCACGAGTTCATCGTCCTGGCCGAGACAGGCGAGAGCGCGGTCTTCTGCGACCGCAAGCTGGTCGAGATGCCGGCCCCCGGCGCCGACCTAGACTGGGACGACCTGCAGGCCTTGGTGGACGCCCGCACGGCCATGTACGCCGCCACCGAGGAGATGCACGACGTCGCCACCTTCGAAAGCCAGACGCCCGAGGCCGACCGCCTGTCGGCGCGCGGCATCGAGGTCGGCCACATCTTCTACTTCGGCGAGAAATACTCCGCCCCGATGAAGGCCCGTGTCGCCGGGCCGGACGGTCAGGACGTCAATGTCCACATGGGCAGTTACGGCGTCGGCGTGTCGCGTCTGATGGGCGCCATCATCGAGGCCAGCCATGACGCCGGCGGCATCATCTGGCCCGACGCCGTGGCGCCGTTCGATGTCGTGGTCATCAATCTGCGCGTCAGCGACGAGGCGGTCTCGGCCGCCTGCGACAATGCGGTGGCGCAGCTGAAGGCCCTGGGCAAGGATGTCCTCTACGACGACACCGACGAACGGCCGGGCGGCAAGTTCGCCACCGCCGACCTGATCGGCGTGCCCTGGCAGCTGACCATCGGCCCCAAGGGACTGGCCGAGGGCGTTGTCGAACTGAAGCGTCGCGCCACCGGCGAGAAGGTGTCCGTGCCGCTGGCCGAGGCGATCGAAAGGTTGACCGCTTGAACCTGCCGTCACGCCCCGCCGGCCCCTTCTCGTCGTGGGAGATCGGCCTGGCCGTCCGCTATCTGCGCGCCAAGCGCAAGGAGGGGGGCGTCGCCACCATCGCGGTCATCAGCTTCGTCGGCATCATGCTGGCCGTGGCCGTGCTGATCAGCGTCATGAGCATCATGGCGGGCTTCCGCAGCGAACTGCTGGGCCGCACCCTGTCGTTCAACGGCCATATGTACGTTCAGGGGCCGGTGCTGAACGCGCCGGACCGGGACGCCATACTGAAACGCATCGCCGCAGTGCCCGGCGTGACCAGCGCCGCGCCGCTGAACGAGTCCCAAAGCCTGATCCGCGTCGGTAACTTCACCACGGGCGCCATGGTGCGCGGCGTGCGTCCACAGGACCTGCCCTACACCTCCTATGTCTGGGACAGCTTGACGCCAGAGGCGCGGCAAGGCTTCGGCAAGGGCGCCTATGGCGGCGACCGCATCCTGATCGGCAAGACGATGGCGGCCCAGACGGGCCTGCGCGTCGGCGATCCGATCACCCTGTATTCCCCCACCGGCGCCGACAGCGCATTCGGCAATCTGGGCGGGCTGGAAAAGACCTACTACGTCGGCGGGGTCTTCAGTTCCGGCACGTCGGACTTCGACCAAGTCTTCATCTTCATGCCGCTGGAGCAGGCCCAGCTGTTCTTCGGCAAGGACGGCGTCTGGGACGTGATCGAGCTGAAGGTCCAGGACCCCGACCGGGTGGGCGACATGGCCGCCGCCGTGCGTCAGGCCGCCGGCCCCGGGGCGGTCGTCACCGACTGGCGCGAGCGCATGGCCGCCTTCGCCGGCGCCCTGAAGGTCGAGCGCGTGGCCATGAGCATCATCCTGGGCCTGGTCGTGGCCATCGCCGCCATGAACATCATCTCCGGCATCGTCATGCTGGTGAAGAACAAGACCCGCGACATCGCCATCCTGCGCACCGTGGGCGCCAGTCCGTCGGCCATCCTGCGCATCTTCTTCATGTCCGGCGCCCTGATCGGCGTGGCCGGCACCCTGGCGGGCCTGGCCCTGGGCCTGGCCTTCTGCCTGAACATCGGCGCCATCCAGCACTTCCTGGAAGGGCTGCTGGGGGTCCAGCTGTTCAACTCGGACGTCTATATGCTGGACGCCATTCCAGCGCTGGTGGACCCGGTCGACGTCACCTGGGTCGCGGTCTGGTCGCTGCTGATGAGTTGCGTGGCCAGCCTGCCGCCGTCGTGGAACGCGTCCCGCATCGATCCCGTGGAGGCCCTGCGCTATGAGTGAGGCCCCCATCCTGTCGGTCCGCGACCTGACCCGGACCTATCCCACCGCCCAAGGCGGATTGACGGTGCTGAAGGGCGTCGATCTGGACGTCTATCCCGGCGAGATCGTCGGCCTGATCGGGCCGTCGGGCTCGGGCAAGTCGTCGCTGCTGCACGCCGCCGGCCTGCTGGAGAAGCCCACCTCCGGCACGGTCGCCATCGACGGAGAGGCGGTCGGCGGACTGGACGAGCGCGCCCGCACGCGCCTGCGCCTGTCGCGCATCGGCTTCGTCTATCAGTTCCACCACCTGCTGCCCGAGTTCGACGCGCGCGACAATGTGGTCCTGCCGATGCGCATCGCCGGCGTCTCCCTGGCCGAAGCGCGGGCCAAGGCGGGAGAGACCCTGGCGGCGCTGGGCCTGGGCGACCGCCTGACGCACCAGCCGGCCCAGTTGTCAGGCGGCGAACGCCAGCGCGTCGCCATCGCCCGCGCCCTGGCCAATCGTCCCCGCCTGCTGCTGGCTGACGAGCCGACCGGGAACCTGGATCCGGCGACCAGCCAGTCGGTGTTCGAGTCCTTGCGCGACCTGGCCAAGACCACGGGCGTCGCCGCCCTGATCGCCACCCACAACATGGAGCTGGCCGGCCACATGGACCGCGTCTTCGCCATCAAGGACGGGCACCTGGAGCAGCGCGCGGCCGAGAGCCACGCCTACTAGAGCCTGATCCGTCGATGCGGTGAATCAGGCTCTAGATCAAAGCGAGAGCATGATTCACGCTTCAGACGGAACCGCAGAGCGGTTCCGTCTAAAACCATCATGCTCTAGGTCACCCCACGGCGGCGTCGCCCCAGATGGCGCGCAGGCGTTCGGAGCGACGGCAACCGATGCGATAGGCCTCGTAACGGGCGTGGTGTCGACGGGCGTAGTCCTGATGCTCGGCGCCCGCCGGCCAGAACCGCTGGGCCCCGACGACCGGCGTGGTGAAGGTCTTTCGCAGGGTCCGCATGGCCGCGTCGCGCGAGGCGACGGCGTCCGTCCTCTGGTCGGCCGTGGCGAAGATCGCCGTGCGATAGGACGGCCCCTGGTCGCAGAACTGCCCTCGTGGATCGGTCGGGTCGATGGTGCGCCAATAGCGGTCCGCTAGGGCGCGATAGCTGACGACGCTGGGGTCGAACGTCACCCGCACCGCCTCCATATGGCCAGTTCCGCCGCGCACCACCTGCTCATAGGTCGGATTGGCGGTGTGGCCGCCGACGAAGCCCGATACCGCCGAGCGCACGCCCGGCAGTCCGTCAAAGGCCTTTTCCTCCGACCAGAAGCAGCCGCCCGCGAAGATCGCCGTCTGCAGGCGCTGGCGTGAATTGGGCTGGGCGTCGGCGCTGGATGTCGCGGCGCCGGTTCCGGCCAGCAGAAGTGCGAACACCGCAGCTGCGGCCGGGCGGGCGAAGGGGGCCATGTCGTCTCTCCTGTTCCTGTTTCGAGATACGACGGGCGCAGACGGATGGTTTCAGCGGGCGAAACGAAGTCACGTCAGGCCTCCCGCCACGCCGCCTTGACGGGAACGAATATGGAACATAGAACATTACCGGAACATTCTTGAAATCCGGGAGCAGGGTCATGCCGCGTCTGATGAGGGATATGCTGTCGCTTGCGTCGTGCGGCGGCTTTGTGTGGATGGCTTGGACGCTGGCGATGACCGTCACAGCCGCCTGATTTCACACCCGACCACTCGGACAGTGCGAAATCGCAGTTGAATGAATTCAGCGGGTTGGCGCTCGATTTCGCACTATTCAGACGATTCGCACCTTGTTTTTTTTCGGTTCGGGATCCATCCGGCCTATCCACAGGCGGATCGTCGATCGGATGGGGCAGGGGGTGTCCGGTGATGTTCCGGTGCGGCCGGATGTGAGACTCGGGGCACGATGGTGAAGGCGGCGCGGATCGGCGCCGTGAAGGAGGTCCCGTGGGCGAGGCGGTGAACAGTCAGGGGTTCGTGCATCTGCGGGTCCGCTCGGCCTATTCGCTTCTGGAAGGCGCGATCAAGGCGGGCAAGATCGGCCGCATGGCCGCCGACGCGGGAATGCCCGCCGTCGCCGTGGCCGACCGCGCCAATCTGTTCGGCGCGCTGGAGTTCAGCCAGGCCACCCGCGACGCCGGGGTCCAGCCCATCGTCGCCTGCGCCCTTCCCGTCGTCGGCATTGGCGGACAGATCAACGCCCGCTGGGCCAAGACGCCGACCGTGGTGCTTCTGGCCCAGAACGAGACCGGCTGGCTGAACCTGTGCGCCCTGTCTTCTTCCGCCTATCTGGACGCCGGCGACATGGCCGAGCCGGGCGTGGCCTGGGATCAGGTGGCCGCCCGCGCCGAGGGGCTGATCCTGCTGTCGGGCGGACCCGACGGCCCTGTCGATCCCCTGTTCGCGCAGAACAAGCCGGCCGAGGCGGCACAGGCGCTCCAGGCCATGCACGCCGCCTTCGGCGACCGCTTCTATGTCGAGCTGCAACGCCACGGGCTGGACGACGAGAAGCGCGCCGAGCCGGGGCTGGTGCAGTGGGCCTACGCCTACGACGTTCCCCTGGTCGCCACCAACGACGTCTATTACGCCAAGGCGGCCCAGGCGAAGTCGCACGACGCCCTGCTGTGCATCGCCGACGGCGCCTTCACCGGCCAGGACGACCGGCGGCGCATCACCGGCCAGCACTGGTTCAAGCCGCCCGAGGCGATGCGCGACCTGTTCGCCGACCTGCCCGAGGCCTGCGACAACACCCTGGACATCGCCCGCCGCTGCGCCTTCCTGGTCAAGACCCACGCGCCGATCCTGCCGCGCTTCGACACCGGCGCCGGGCGTTCCGAGCCCGACGAACTGGCCCACCAGGCGCGCGAGGGCCTCAAGGTCCGCCTGACCCAGGTCACCCCCGCCGTGCCGGAAGAGGACTACTGGACCCGGCTGGAGTGGGAGGTCGGGATCATCCAGCAGATGGGGTTCCCCGGGTACTTCCTGATCGTCTCGGACTTCATCAAATGGGCCAAGGCCCACGGCATTCCGGTGGGACCGGGGCGGGGCTCCGGCGCCGGGTCGCTGGTGGCCTGGTCGCTGACCATCACCGATCTGGATCCGCTGCGCTTCGGCCTGCTGTTCGAGCGGTTCCTGAACCCCGAGCGGGTCTCCATGCCCGACTTCGACATCGACTTCTGCCAGGAGCGGCGCGAGGAGGTGATCGACTATGTCCAGGCCCACTACGGCAAGGACCGGGTCGCCCAGATCATCACCTTCGGCACCCTGCAGGCGCGGGCCGTGCTGCGCGACGTCGGGCGGGTGCTGCAGATGCCGCTCGGCCAGGTCGACCGTCTCTGCAAGATGGTGCCGAACAATCCCGCCAATCCCGTCACCCTGGCCCAGGCGATCGAGCTGGAGCCGCGGCTGAAGGAGGCGCGCGATTCCGAACCGGCGGTGAAGACCCTGCTGGAGACGGCGCTGGAGCTTGAGGGGCTGTACCGCAACGCCTCGACCCACGCCGCCGGCATCGTCATCGGCGACCGGCCGCTGACGGAACTGGTGCCTCTGTATCAGGACCCGCGCTCCACCATCCCGGCCAGCCAGTTCAACATGAAGTGGGTCGAGCCGGCCGGCCTGGTGAAGTTCGACTTCCTGGGC
>NZ_DLMO01000010.1 GCF_002479325.1 Brevundimonas sp. UBA7534 | reverse complement strand
GGCGCTGACGATCGTCGCCGGCTGGATGATGGCCAGGGACGCGCGCCTGATGGCCGCCGAGCGGTCGCCGGCGTTCCGCGGTCTTGTGGCGGTCGCGATCTTCACCGTCGCGTTGAAGGAGATCGACGGCCTGCCCCGGATGCTGGCGCGGGTGGGCGTCATCCTGTCCGAACGCGCAGACACCGTGTCCCATGCGATCGAGGAGCTGGGCGAGATGGCCCTGCCCGTCCTGGTTCTGGCGGTGATTCTGCAGCACGCGCGGGCGACATCTGCGCCCGTCTCCGACATCCTGCTGGACCCGGACATGGGCGTCGCGAGCCGCTGACCGGCGACGAGGAACGGATCAGAGCGCGATCAGGTTCTGCGACAGCCCCGGCGTCTCCACACGAACCCGGAACAGGCCCCCCAGCGTCGGCTGCGCGGCGCGCTTGTCGGCGTTCCCCAGCCAGGCCGTGGTCAGATAAAGGTCGCGCAGGTCCGGCCCGCCGAAGGCCGCCTTGGTCACCGTCTGCACCGGGGCCTCGATCTTGCCGATCCGCTCTCCGGCCGGAGAAAAACGCGCCACGCCCCAGCCGTTGAACAGGCCGACGTGCAACACGCCTGCGGCGTCCATGCTGGGTCCGTCGGCGTAGCCGTCTTCCGTCACGCCGAACCGTCGCTTGTTCGACAGCGCGCCGTCCGCGTGGTCGAAGGCGTAGATCGTCTTCTCAAGCGTGTCGTGGTGATAGAGGGTGGCGCCGTCGGGGCTGAGACACGGCCCGTTGGTGACGCCGTAGCCGTCGTCATGCCGCGTCAGTTTGCCCCCGGCCCAGCGATAAAGCGCGCCGCTCTTCTGTTCCTCGCTGTCGTCCATCGTCCCGAACCACAGGGCGCCGTCCGGGGCGACGAACCCGTCGTTCAGCCGGTTCTGCGGGCGGTCCGGCTCCACCGGCTGGATCAGGGTGAAACCCCCGCTTTCGGGATCGAAACGGTGCAGACCGCCGCGCACGCCGCAGACCAGAGTTCCGTCCTCGGCCGGCAGAGCGAAGCCGGTCTGGTCGGGCGTGTCCCACGACGCCCTGGCGTCGGTCCGGGGCGTATAGCGGTGCAGCTTGCGCCCCTTGATGTCGACGAACCAGATCGCATCGCGCGCCGCATCCCAGACCGGGCCTTCGCCCAGTTCCGCCTGGACGTCCCAGACCAGTTCGACCGGCGCGCTCACCGGCCGCCCCCCGCCCAGGCCGAGACGAAGGCGCGGGCGACCGCGCCGACCTCCTCCGCCGTCCGCCCGGGCCTGTAGAGCGCCGAGCCGACGCCGAAGCCGTCGGCGCCGGCCGCGCGCCAGGCGGCCATATTGTCCGGATCGACGCCGCCGACCGCATAAAGCGGCTGGCCCTTGGGCAGGACGGCCTTCACCGCCTTGACCGCGCCCGGCCCGGCCAGTTCGGCGGGAAACAGCTTCAGCACGTCGGCCCCGGCCTCCAGCGCCGCGAAGGCCTCGGTCGGGGTGAAGAAGCCCGGCATGGAGAACAGGCCCAGCGCCTTGGTGCGTTCGATCACGCGCGGGTCGGCGTTGGGAGAGATGACCAGCTGGCCGCCGACGTCTGCGACGTCCTGAACGGCCTGGGGCGTCAGAACCGTCCCCGCCCCGACCACCGCGCGGCCGTCCAGCGCGTCGCGCAGCCGTCGAATGCTCTCCAGCGGTTCAGGCGAGTTCAGCGGCACCTCCAGGCAGGTGAAGCCCGTCGCGACCAGGGCCTGGCCGACATCGACCGCCTCCTCGGGCGTCAGGCCGCGCAGGATGGCAACCAGCGGCAGGGTCGTCAGGGCCGTCTCGACGGTCAGGGTCATGGGATCGCCTTCCAGATGCGGTGAAGCCCGCGCGCCACGGCCGTTTCGCCCGCTGCGACGCCGACGTCGGTGAAACCGGCCAGGGCCAGGGCCCGGACATAGCGCTGGGCGAGCGCCGCCTCGCCGACCACCTGCACCGTTTGGTCGCGATGGGCGCCCTCCGCCGCCAGTTCGGCGCCGATCAGAAGACCCGACAGGAAGTCCGCGGCCGCGCCCTGGCTCAGTTCGTCGGCCAGCCGCCGCACGCGCACGGTGAACAGGTGGGCGGTCAGGGCTGGATCGGACAGCGCGCGCTGTACGCCCTCGTCGAAGGCGGTGTCGTCAGCACCGGGTTCGCCCATATCGCGGCCGATCAGGGTCGCTTGCCGAACGGCGGCGAACAGTTCGCCGGTCAGATGGGTGCGAAGGCCGTTGATGGCGCCGTTTTCGACCCGCACCCATTTGCTGTGGCTGCCGGGCGCGACCATCAGGCCGCTGTCGCCCGCCCCGAACAGGCCCAGGGCCTGGGTCTCCTCGCCGCGCATGACGTCGCCCAGCCCCCGCGGCGTCAGGGCGACGCCAGGCACGATGCGAATGTCGCGCGCCGCATCCGGCCGGGCCAGTCGCGCCGCCAGGTCCTCGGCGCCCGCCGGACAGAAGGCGTAGGGCGCCTCGACCCAGCCTTGGCGCGACCCGGCCATGCCCGCGATCAGCACGGGGGCCAGCGCCAGCCAGTCGCCCGCCGCCTGTTGCAGCACGCCGACGAATTCGTCCGAGGCTAGACGGCCCGCGCCGCGCGGGTCGACGCGTCGATCCAGCACCGCGCCGTCCGCCCCCAGCCGCATGATGCGCAGGTTGCTGGTGCCCCAATCGACTCCGATCAGTTCGGTCATCGCGACACGCCCGACGGTCCCATCCTCACCACCAGATCGAATAGACCAGGATCAGGAAGGCGACGACGCCGACGGCGGCCAGGTTGAAGCCGACCGTGGTGCGATAGCTGACGCCGTCCAGGCGAATCTTCATGGCGTCGGGCTTGGCCGGAACCAGCAGCGACACCACGATCGCGGCGATCAGCGACACCACGAAGACCAGGCCGACGCGGTTCATGAAGGGGAAGATGAACTGCCCCGTCTCCTGCAGCCACCAGAAGATCGCCGACAGCACGACCGAGCCGATGGCCGCGGTCAGGGCGCCGGCTTCCGAGGCGCGCTTCCAGAACAGGCCCAGGATGAAGATCACCACGATGCCGGGGGTGAAGAAGCCGGTGAACTCCTGGATGAACTGGAAGGCCTGGTCGAACCCGCCCAGCAGCGGCCGCGCGGTCAGGATGCCGATGACCACCGCGCCCACGGCGGCGATGCGCCCGACCGTCACCAGATGGTGCTCGGACACGTCCCTCTTCACCTTGGCGTAGAGGTCCAGGGTGAAGATGGTGGAGATCGAGTTCACCTTGGACGCCAACGAAGCGACGATGGCGGCGATCAGGGCGGCGAACACCAGCCCCTTCAGCCCAACCGGCAGCAGGTTCATCATTGTCGGATAGGCCTGGTCCGGCGCGCTCAGGTTCGGCGCCAGCACCAGCGCCGCCATGCCCGGCAGAACCACGATGACTGGCATCAGCAGCTTCAGATAGGCGGCGAAGGCGATGCCGCGCTGGGCCTCGCCCACCGACTTGGCCGCCAGGGCGCGCTGGATGATGTACTGGTTGAAGCCCCAGTAGCTGATGTTCATGACCCACAGTCCGCCGATCAGCACGGCGACGCCCGGCAGTTCCTGATAGTGCGGGCTGTCCTTGGACAGGATCATGTCGAATTTCTCAGGGAAGTCGCTCAGCAGGGTCTGGAAGCCGGCGACGGCGCCGCCCTCCCCGCCGATGGTCGACAAGGCGATGAAGCCGATGATCAGACCGCCGCACACCAGCAGCGCCACCTGCACGATGTCGGTGAGGGCCACCGCCTTCAGCCCGCCCCACAGCTGATAGGCCAGGGCGAAGACGCCGATGGCGACGATGGCGTAATCCTGATTGAAGCCCGTGACGGTGTGGACCGCGATGGCGCCCAGCCACAGGATGGAGGTCACGTTCACGAAAACGTAGAGCAGCAGCCAGAACACCGCCATGACGTTGCGGATCGTCGGGCCGTACCGCTGCTGCAGGAACTGCGGCATGGTCACGATGTCGTTGCGCAGGAAGATCGGCAGGAAGAACTTGCCCACGATCAGCAGAGTCAGGGCGGCCATCCATTCGTAAGACGCGATGGCCAGGCCGATCACATAGCCTGATCCGCTCATGCCGATGATCTGCTCGGCCGAGATGTTGGCCGCGATCAGCGACGCGCCGATGGCCCACCAAGGCAGGTTTTTGGACGCCAGGAAATAGTCGGTGGAGGTCTTCTGCGCGCCCGACTTGTCGCGAGACACCCATTGCGCCAGAGCGAAGATGGCGACCGCATAGATCGCCAGAATGATGAGATCGATGGCCGCCAGTTTCACGCGCGCCTCCCCTTGCCCGACCTGTTTGGACCCGACGCTAGGGGATGGCGTTCACGGCGTCCAATATTTTTCATATCTGCGTTTAGATTTTACGGATGATAGCGGTTAGGCTGTATTCGAGACGGCGCGCCGCGCATGGGAGCCAATGGCATGGACGACGAAACGGACCGCAAATACCGCGCGCCGGCCCTGGAGAAGGGGTTGGACGTCCTGGAGTTGCTGTCGGCGCATGGTCGACCGATGACACCGTCCCAGATGTCGGTCGAACTGGGACGATCGGTCAGCGAACTGTTCCGCATGATCCAGGTGCTGGAGTTTCGGCGCTATATCGAGCCCACGCCCGACGGCTATCGCCTGACCAACCGCCTCTTCTCGCTGGGCATGGCGCAGGCGCCGGCCAAGTCGCTGGTCGAGGCCGCCCTCCCCGTGATGCGCGACCTGGCCAGTCGAACGGTCCAATCCTGCCATCTGGTCGTGCCGACCGAGGACCAGATCGTGGTGATCGCCCGAATCGAGGGGCCAGGCGACCTGGGCTATTCCGTGCGGCTCGGCTACCGCCGAAACATAGTCGACGCCTCGTCCGGCCTGATGTTCTACGGCATGGCCAACGACAAGCGCCGCGCGGAACTGCGCGCCCTGCTGGAACCCCGCTACGGCGCGGCGCGGGTCGCCGACTATGTCGCGGCCGCGGAGGCCGCGGGGGCGCAGGGCCATGTCCGGCGACCCAGCGACTTCGTGCAGGGCGTGACCGATCTGGTCGCTCCGATCATGGGGGCGGACGGCGTGATCGCCACCCTCATCACCCCCTACATCCAGCGCGAACCGCCGGTCTGCGGCATCGACGAGGCGCTGGATCACCTTCGTGCGGCGGTGGAGACCATCTCTTCCGACATGGGCGCGGTCGCACAGCCCTGAGGTCCGCAAGGCGCGTTGACTCGACGACCGCTCCTCGCCATTTTCGTCAGCAATATCGCTTTCATGAATGAAAGACCGGTTTCCGGTGCGGATGCCCGCCGACAGGGAGATGTCCAATGGCCGCCCTCTATCCCGACCTTGAAGATCGGGTCGTCATCGTGACCGGCGGCGCGGGCGGCATCGGCGAAGCCGTCGTGCGCGCCTTCGCGGCCCAGAAGGCCAGGATCGGGGTGCTGGATGTCGATGTGGCGCGAGGCCAAGCGCTGCAGGCGGAGTTGGGCGACGCCGCGCTGTTCGTCCCCTGCGACGTGACCGACATCGACGGCCTGAGGGCTGCGATCCAGGCCGTGCGCGACCGCTTCGGCCCCATCGACGTGCTGATCAACAACGCGGCCCACGACGAACGCCACGATACGCTGGAGGTGACCGAGGCCTATTGGGACGGCCGCATGGCGGTCAATCTGAAGCATCAGTTCTTCGCCGCCCAGGCGGTCCTTCCCGACATGAAGGCCCGGGGCAAGGGCGCCATCGTCAACCTGGGCTCCTGTTCCTGGGTGATCGGCCAGGGCGGCATGGCCGCCTATACGGCGTCGAAGTCGGCCGTCCTGGGCCTGACCCGCTCCCTGGCGCGCGACTTCGGAGAATTCGGCGTGCGCGTGAATGCGATCGCGCCGGGCTGGATCATGACCGAGCGCCAACTCGCGCTCTGGGTCACGCCGGAAACGGAGAAGAGCATCTATGAGAACCAGTGCCTGAAGCGCCGGCTGGTCCCCGACGACGTCGCCCGCGTCATCGTCTTCATGAGCTCCGACGAGGCCGGCGCCATCACCAACCAACACCACATCGTCGACGGCGGCTGGAACTGATGACTGCTCCCCTGAAGAAGCCCCTGCGTTCGCGCGCCTGGTTCGATAATCCCGACAACCCGGACATGACCGCGCTCTATCTGGAGCGATACCTGAACTATGGCCTGACGCTGGAGGAGTTGCGCTCGGGCAAGCCGATCATCGGCGTCGCCCAGACCGGCTCGGACCTCAGCCCCTGCAACCGCCACCACATCGAACTGGCCAAGCGGGTGCGCGAGGGCATCCGCGAGGCGGGCGGCATCTGCATGGAGTTTCCCGTCCACCCGATCCAGGAGACGGGCAAGCGGCCGACGGCGGGGCTGGACCGCAACCTGGCCTATCTGGGCCTGGTGGAGAGCCTCTACGGCTATCCGATCGACGGCGTGGTGCTGACCATCGGCTGCGACAAGACCACGCCCGCCTGTCTGATGGCGGCCGCGACGGTGGACATTCCCGCCATTGCCCTGTCCGTCGGGCCGATGCTGAATGGCTGGCAGAAGGGCGAGCGGGTCGGCTCGGGCACCATCATCTGGAAGGCCCGCGAGATGATGGCCGCCGGAGAAATCGACTACGAGGGCTTCATCGACCTGGTCGCCACCTCGGCGCCGTCGGTCGGCTACTGCAACACGATGGGCACGGCCACGACGATGAACAGCCTGGCCGAGGCGCTGGGGATGTCCCTGCCCGGCTCGGCCGCCATTCCCGCCCCCTACCGCGAACGCGGGCAGGTCGCCTACGAGACCGGGCGACGCATAGTCGACATGGTGCGCGAGGATCTGAAGCCATCCGACATCCTGACGAAAGAGGCCTTCCACAACGCCATCGTCGTCAACTCGGCCATCGGCGGCTCCACCAACGCTCCCATCCATCTGACCGCCCTGGCCCGCCACGCCCATGTCGACGTGCCGCTGGAGGACTGGCAGGCCAAGGGCCTGAAGGTGCCCCTTCTGGTGAACCTGCAGCCGGCGGGAAAATATCTGGGCGAGGACTATCACCAGGCCGGCGGCGTGCCCGCCGTGGTCGCCCAGTTGATGAAGCACGGCCTGATCCACGAGGACGCTCTGACCGTCAACGGTCGCACGATGGGCGACAACTGCCGTGACGCCGAGATCGTCCTGCCCGACGTCATCCGCACATTCGACACGGCGCTGAAGGCCGACGCCGGCTTCGTGGTCCTGAGCGGCAGCCTGTTCGATTCGGCCATCATGAAGCTGAGCGTCATCAGCCCGGAATTCCGGGACCGATACCTGTCCAATCCCGACGACCCGGACGCCTTCGAAGGGCCGGTCGTCGTCTTCGACGGACCCGAGGACTACCACCACCGCATCGACGACGAGAGCCTGGGCGTCACCGAACGGACCCTGCTGGTCATCCGCGGCGCCGGACCCATCGGCTATCCGGGCGCCGCCGAGGTGGTGAACATGCGGCCGCCCGCCCATCTCATCAAGAAGGGCGTCACCGCCCTGGCCTGCATCGGCGACGGACGCCAGTCCGGCACCTCCGGCAGTCCTTCCATTCTGAACGCCTCGCCCGAGGCGGCGGCCGGCGGCAATATCGCCCTGGTCCGCACCGGCGACCATGTGCGCATCGACCTGAGGGCCGGGCGTGCCGACATCCTGATCCCCGACGCCGAACTGGCTGAACGCCGCGCCGCGCTCGTCGCGGCCGGCGGCTACGCCTACCCCGCCTCCCAGACGCCCTGGCAGGAAATCCAGCGCAGCATGGTCGGCCAACTGGACACCGGCGCCGTCCTCGAACCCGCGATCAAATACCACCGCATCGTCGACACCCTGGGCCTGCCCCGCGACAGTCACTAGGCGCCCGCGTCTCGCGCGGGTGAGAGGGGGTGGAATGGCTGGCGGAGACGGAGGGATTCGAACCCTCGGTACCCCTTACAGGGTACGACGATTTAGCAAACCGTTGCCTTCAGCCACTCGGCCACGTCTCCAGCGAAGGCGTCGATAGCGGAGCGCGTTGTCGCGCGCAATCCGCCTTGGAGAGAAAGTCGTGCGTTAACGCGGCATAGAGGCGGGGCCGGCAATATGACCGCCTTCGCCCACGTCCATGGACGCCGATGCCCGACTGCGCCTCCCCTCTGGTCGACGCGCCCGCCGCCCGGTCGGGCGCGGCGGGCGCGGCTATGTCGCCGAGGCGCGCCACTGACGGACGCGCGGCGCGCGGACCCTTTCGGCCCGACGTCTGGCTGAGCGCGCGCCAACGGTCCGGCGTTCGGCTGGCGGCGCATTATTTCCGTGCGACGGACGTGCTGGCGCTGACCGCCCTGGGCGTCGCCGCCCTGGGGATGTCGGCTACCGACGGCCTGCTGTCGCTCAGCCTGGCCGAGGCGGCGCCGACGGCCGCCGGCGTGGTCGCCGTGCTGGGCCTGCTGCGCGGCCTGGGCCTCTACCGCTTCGGACGGGAGCGCTCGGCGGCCAGCCACGTCGCCGCGGTTCTGGGCGTGACCCTGGCCGCCGCCGTGCTCGCGGTCGGCCTGGGCCTGCTGCTGGACCGGCAGGCCCCGGAGCGTCAGTCGCTGGACGCGGCTGTGGCCTGGGCCATCGGTTCGGTCGCCCTGATCGCCGGGCTTCACGCCCTGTGGCTGTCGCTCGTGGCGCGCTGGCGTCGCCAGGGGGCGCTGGCCCCCAACATCGTCATCGTCGGCGCCACGAAACACGCCGAGGCGGTGATCCGGCGCGCGCTGGAGCGACGCGACCTCAACGTCCTGGGCGTCTTCGACGACCGGCTTAGCCGTTCGCCCGACAGCGTCGCCGGCGTGCCCGTGCTGGGCGACGCCGAGGCCCTGCTGCACCACCGCATGACGCCCTATGTCGACCGCATCGTCCTGGCCATCGACGCCCAGGGCGGGCCGCGGATTCGCGAACTGACCCGCCGGTTGGAGACTCTGCCCAACCCGCTGACCGTGCTGGTCGATTCCGAGACGGGCGACGCCGCGCTGGAGCGGCTGGCCTCGGCCCCGCTGGCGCCGCTGGAGGGCCCGCAGGACCCGGACCGCCGCGCCTTCAACAAGCGGCTGCAGGATCTGCTGATCGGCGCCGCCGCCCTGGTCGCCGCCGCGCCGCTGATGGCGCTGACCGCCCTGGCCATCCGGCTGGACAGCCCCGGACCGGTCTTCTTCCGCCAGCGCCGCCACGGCTTCAACCAGGAAGAGATCGTGGTGTGGAAGTTCCGATCCATGCGCCACGAGGCGGCCGACGCCACGGCCAGCCGCCAGGTGACGGTCGGCGACGACCGCGTGACGCGCGTAGGGCGCTTCATCCGGGCCACCAGCCTGGACGAGCTCCCGCAGCTGTTCAATGTCCTGAGCGGCGAGATGTCGCTGGTCGGCCCGCGCCCGCACGCCATCGGCATGAAGACCGGCGAGACCGAGTCGGCCCGGCTGGTCGCCGAATACGCCCACCGTCACCGGATCAAGCCGGGCATGACCGGTTGGGCCGCCGTGCGGGGCTCGCGCGGACCGCTGCACGACGCGGCGGACGTGCGCCGCCGGGTGCAGCTGGATCTCGACTATGTCGAGCGCCAGTCGCTGTGGCTGGACCTGCGGATCCTGCTGGTCACGCTTCCCGTACTGCTGGGTGACCGGGCGGCCGTGCGTTGAGCGAGAAGCGCATGTTCTGGCGCGGGGTCTGGGGATACCTGCCCGCGCAGGTCGTCCAGGGCGTGGTCGGGTTCCTGACCATCGTCGTCTTCACCCGCCTGCTCAGCCCCGACGACTTCGGCCACTACGCCCTGGCCTTTTCGGTCACGACCCTGGTGCACACGGCGACCTTCACCTGGCTGGAGGCGTCGATGGCGCGGTTCTGGGCGGCCGAGCGCACGCCCGAGGGCCTGGCTGCCCATTTCGCCAGCCTGTACCGGACCTCCTTCGCCCTGATCGCCGTCTTCATCCCGGTGGTGGCCCTGACGGTGTGGCTGCTGCCGCTGACGCCAGGGCTGAAGCTGGCGGTGGCGTTCGGCCTGGCGGGCGCGCCGGCGCGCAACCTGGCCAAGCTGGCGCAGGAGCGTTACCGCGCCGCCGGAGAGGTGTCCAAGGCCGCCGCCGTGGACATGGCGGTGGCGATCCTGGGCTTTCTGGTCGGGGCCGGCTTCGCCCTGGCCGGGGCCGGCGCCGCCTCGCCCCTGGTCGGCCTGGCGGTCGCGCCTCTGTTCGCCCTGCCCTTCATCCTGCCCGGCGAACTGCGCCAGTCACAGGGCGGCGCTGTGGATCGCGCGCGGCTGAAGGCCTACGCCGCCTACGGCTATCCGATCGCGGCGTCCCTGACCCTGGCGGTCGTCCTGGCCTCGACCGACCGATTCCTGCTGGCCGCCTTCATGGACGCGTCGGCGGTCGGCGCCTATCACGCCAGCTACAGCCTGGCGAACCGCACCCTGGACGTCATGTTCATCTGGCTGGGCGCGGCCGGGGCGCCGGCCATGGTCATGGCGCTGGAGCGCGGCGGGCGCGAGGCGCTGCGCCAGACCGCGCTGGAGCAGGGTTCGACCCTGATCCTGATCGGCCTGCCGGCGGCGGTCGGCCTGGGGCTGGTGGCGCGGCCGATGGCCGAGCTGATGATCGGCCAGGACCTGCGCGCGGCCGCCGTCATGGTCACGCCCTGGATCGCCGTCTCGGCCTTCCTGTCGGGCATGATCGCCTATTATTTCGGCTTCGGCTTCACCCTGGCCAAGAAGACGGGCCTGCTGCTGGTCACCATGGCGATTCCGGCGATCTCCAACGTGCTGTTGAACCTGGTGCTGATCCCGCGCCTGGGGGTGACGGGAGCGGCCGTCTCGACCGCCGCCAGCTTCGCCATCGGCCTGATCGCCTGCCTAATCATCAGCAGGCGCGCCATCGCCCTGCCCATCCCGTGGGACAGCCTGATCCGATGCGGCGTCGCCTCGGGCGTGATGGCGTTGGCGGTCGCGCCCCTGCCGGCGCTGGGCGGCTTCGTGGAACTGATGCTGGACGCCGGGGTCGGCGCCCTGATCTATGCGGCGGCCGCGCTGACGCTGAATGCGGCGGGCGTGCGCGACACCCTGGCCCGGCTGGTCGCCGCCCGACGCGGAGTCGTGGCGTGAGCGCCGCCGTCCGCGACAACGCCGCATGGACGGGGGCTGCGCCGACGCTGTCGGTGCTGATCCCGTTCCTGGGCGACAATCCCGGCGACCTGATCCGCCAACTGGATCAGGAGGCCGCCGCCTTGAACGGCGCGGTCGAGATGGTGCTGTTGGACGACGGCACGGGCGATGCCGACCTGACCGCCCGGCTTGGAGCCGCGCTTGACGGGTTGGCCCTGCCGGCCCGCCTGATCACCCTGGCCGTCAACGAGGGCCGCGCGCGGGGGCGCAACCGGCTGACGACGGCGGCGCGGGCCGACGCCTGGCTTTTCCTGGACAGCGACATGAAGCCGGATTCGCCGGATTTCCTGCAAACCTGGATCGCCCTGATCGCGGCGCGAAATCCGGCCGTCGCCTTCGGCGGCTTTTCGCTGGAACAGGCGCCGAACGAGCCGCGCTACGCCGTACATCGCGCCCTGTCCGGCGCATCCGAATGCCTGCCCGCCACGGAGCGGGCCAGGCAGCCCGAGAAGTACGTCTATACGTCCAACCTGCTGGTGCGGCGCGACGTCTTCGCCGCCGAGGCCTTCGATCCGGGCTTTTCCGGCTGGGGCTGGGAAGACGTGGAATGGGCCATGCGCGTGTCGCGCCGGTTCGAGGTCGTCCACATCGACAATCCCGCGACCCACATGGGCCTGGACACGGTGCAGGCCCTGGCGCGCAAGTTCGACCAGGGCGCCGGCAACTTCGCCCGCGTCGTGGCCCTGCATCCCCAGATCGTCCAGGCCTATCCCAGCTATCGCACCGCACGGGCGTTGAAGCGGCTGCCGGGTCTGCCGGTCCTGCGTCGCCTGGCGCGCGCGGCGGCCGAGGCCGCGCCGCTGCCGGTCAAGGCGCGCGCCTTCGCCCTGCGTCTGTACCGCGCGTCCGTTTACGCAGAGGCGGTCTGATGCACGACGTCGCCATCGTCATTCCGACCCTGCGCCGCCCGGACAGTCTGGAGCGCGCGCTGCGCTCGGTCTTCGCCCAGGTCGAGGCCCTGGATCGCATCGCCAACGTCGTCGTCGCCGACAACGACCCGGACGGCTCGGCGGCGCCCCTGGTCGCACGGCTGACGGACCAAGCGCCTATTCCGCTGGTCTATGCGGCTGCACCCGCGCCCGGCGTGGCCACGGCGCGCAACGCGGGCCTCGCCGCGACCGACGCGCCCCTGATCGCCTTCCTGGACGACGACGAGGCCGCTTCGTCTCGCTGGCTGGCCGCCCTGCTGGAGGCGCAGGTCCAGACCGGGGCCGACGTGGTGTTCGGCCCGATCCGGGGCCGCGTGCCCGCTAGCACAGGCTGGACCACGTCCTATCTGGAGACCTTCTTCGGCCGCGCCGGCCCGGCCGAGACCGGCCCGCTGGACGAACCCTGGGGCTGCGGAAACTCGCTGATGGTGCGGGCCAGCGCCCTGCCCGGCCCGGCCCCGTTCGACACCGCCGCCGACCAGACGGGGGGCGAGGATGACAAGCTGTTCGCCGCCCTGTCCGCGCGTGGCGGCCGCTACGGCTGGGCCGCCGACGCCTGGGTGGACGAGTTCGCCCCGCCCCACCGCGCCACCCTGCGCTACGCCCTGACCCGCGCCTTCGCCTATGGCCAAGGCCCCAGCCAGACCGCCGCGGCGGCTCGCGACTGGGCGGGCGTCGCGCGCTGGATGCTGATCGGCGCGGCGCAGGCCGGGGTCTGGGGGCTGGCGTCGCTGGCGCTGTTCCTGCTGCGCCGTCCCGCGCGCGCCCAGGCCTACGACCGGACGGTCAGGGGCCTCGGCAAGGTCATGTGGCAGAAGCGCTTCGAGCCCCGGCTATACGGCGCCGCCCTGCTTCGGCCCTGATCACCTCGGGTTTCGGATAGCGAGAATCTCCGAGCGGACCCGCAGCCCTTGCGGTATGGTCACGCCCGCTTCCCCCATCCCGTCCGGCGCGCCTCCCCGCCGCCGGACGCCCAGAGAGGAGCGTGCCCGATGACCGCGTACCCGACCGACCAGGGGCCTGCCCGACGAGACGTTCTCGTCGGCGCCGCGGCGCTTGGCCTGACCGCCGCCACGCCCGCCGCGGCGGCGGATTTCCTCACAACCCGAACCCGCGAAGGCGACACGACCATGGCTTTTGTGACCACGACCGACGGCGTCGAAATTTTCTACAAGGACTGGGGTCCCAAGGACGCCCAGCCGATCGTCTTCCACCACGGCTGGCCGCTCAGCGCCGACGACTGGGACGCGCAGATGCTGTTCTTCCTGCAGCAGGGCTTCCGCGTCGTCGCCCATGATCGCCGCGGGCACGGCCGTTCCGCCCAGACCGACACGGGCAACGAGATGGACACCTACGCCGCCGACGTCGCGGCCGTGGTGCAGGCGTTGGACCTCAAGAATGCGGTGCACGTCGGTCACTCGACCGGCGGCGGCGAGGTCGCGCGCTATGTCGCCCGTCACGGCGGCGGCGGGCGGGTGGCCAAGGCCGTGCTGATCGGAGCCGTCCCGCCGATCATGCTCAAGACCGAGGCCAATCCCGGCGGCCTGCCGATCGAGGTATTCGACGGCTTCCGTGCGGCCCTGGCGGCCAACCGGGCGCAGTTCTTCCTCGATGTCCCGACAGGCCCCTTCTACGGCTTCAACCGCCCGAACGCCGACGTTTCCGAAGGCGTGATTCGGAACTGGTGGCGACAGGGGATGATGGGCGGCGCCAAGGCCCACTACGACTGCATCAAGGCGTTCTCGGAGACCGACTTCACCGAGGATCTGAAGGCCATCACGGTTCCGACCCTGGTCATGCATGGCGACGACGACCAGGTCGTGCCCATCGACGATTCCGCCCGGCTGTCCGCCCCGCTTCTGCGGGACGGCACGCTGAAGATCTATCCGGGCTTCCCGCACGGCATGTGCACCACCCACGCCGAGGTGATCAACGCCGACCTGTTGGCCTTCATCAGAAGCTGAGCGACGACGGGCTCCGCGTCCCGCGCGGAGCCTACCCCGCCAGACGCTTGAGGAAGCCGGGCGCCTTGTAGGTGGAGCGGTTCATCACCACGCCGGCGATGCGGCCGCCTACCGCCTCGATCTCGTCGCGAAGGATGACCGGCTCGTTGGCGGCGGTGCTCTCGGCCGCGACCACCAGCACCGTCATGTCGACGAAAGGCGCCAGGATGATCGCCATGTCGTTGCGGTCGGCCGCCGGGGCGTCGATCACGATGGTGTCGGCGTGGGGGCGCAGCGCATCCCAATAGCGCGGCTCGCCGATCGCCTCGACCCGGTGCCCCGAACGCAGCGCCTCCATGTGGAAGCGCGTCACCCAAAGCCGCCCCCCCAGGCAGGGCCTTGCGGTCATCAGGCGCGCCGCCGGCACCGGCTTGCCGTCGCGGCCCACCACGCGCGGCGTCACGGCGAAGAAGCACGATCCGTCGGGTGACGCCTGGGCCGGCTTGCCCAGCTGGCCGAAGCGATCCGCCTCCGCCGCCACGGCTTCCAGTTGACCCTGCTGGGTCAGGTCGCCGTCGATCAGCCAGACGGGCTTGCGGGCCCGCACCGCCGCCAGGCGGGCGTATTCGCGGGCGACCGTGGACACCCCTTCGCCCGAAGCCGCCGAGGCGAACTGGATGACGCGCGCGCGATGCGCCGGGGCCGGCCCCAGCGCCGCCCACAGGCCGGCCATTTCAGACGTCAGATCGACCATCGAATCGCCGCGCGCGCTCCCAGGAAGCCGGAGCCTAGCATGGCGCGGCTCCTAGGGTCCGGACTCATTT
>NZ_DLMO01000009.1:20028-26561 GCF_002479325.1 Brevundimonas sp. UBA7534 | reverse complement strand
CCCCCGTTCGGACTGTCCCAGACCGTCGGCCACCAGCGCGATATTGGCGCTGATCCCGTCGAAATCCGTTGCGTCGTCGAGGGTCAGAACACGCATGCCGCGCCGCTCCAGCGCCGCCAGCAGGCGCGGCTCGCCGCCCCAGTAGCGCACCACCACGTCGGGCCGAAAGCCGACGGCCGCCTCCAGCGTCGGCCGTATCCGCCGGCGCCCCTCGGCCTGGCGCCGCATCCAGGAATCCGGGTCGTCGGCGCGTGGCGACAGGGCCAGTTCGGCCTCCGGGACCAGGGCCAGCGCATACTGGTCCGCGCACTGGTCCAGCGCCATCACGCGCAGCGGTTCCGCCTGCGCGGTGCCCGCCGCGACCACAGCGACGACGATCCCCAGGCCGACCCGCCGTCTCACGGCTTCAGCAGTCCCCCGAACACGGCGTCCAGGGTCGTGTCGACCAGGGCCTGCCGCTCCGCCCACGGAAAATAGGGCTTGGTGATCATCAGCGAGACGACGCCGTGCGCCGAGGCCCAGATGGCCTGGGCGATCACCTTCGGCTCGCCCGTCATCCGCCCGGCGTCGACCGCCTCCGCCACGGCGGCCTCGAAGCTCTCGAACAGGCCGGCGCCCATCTCCTGCGCCATGGTCTGGGCGCCCTCTCGCGCCTCGGCAGGACGGGTCAGGTAGATCAGGCGATAGGCGTTGGGATGGTCGAAGCCAAAGGCCACATAGGCCTCGATCATGCGTCGCAGCCTGACTTCGGGCGGGGCCGGCGTCTCGGCCAGGTCCCGCGTCGAGGCGATCAGCCGGGCGAACGCCTCGCGGCAGATTTCCTGCAGAATCTCGCCCTTGTCGGCGAAGTGCATGTAGAGCGCCGTCGACGACAGGCCGACCGCGTCCGCGATCTTGCGGATCGTAGCGCCCTCGTACCCGTGCTCGACGAAGATGCGTTCCGCCGCGGCCAGGATTTCGCCCCGGCGCGAATGGCCCTCGCCCTTGGGCTTTCGGTTCGAACGCGGGGTTGCGGCGGTCAAGGATCAGCTCCGTTCGGCGCCCTGCATACCCATTCCCGCACGCAAGCGCCAAGGCTTGAACTAATTGGTTGCGTGAAATACCAATCTGGGATTGTCGCTAATGGGGAGGCGGCCATGGGGGCGGACGGGGGCGCAGTCGCCGCCGACACGGATCGCGTCGCGTTCACCAGCGCCGCGCGCGAGGGCGTGACGATCGGCCAGACTCTTTTGTGCACGAGCCTGTTGGCCTTCGCCTGCTGCGCGCTGCTGGCGGCGCCCACCGCCGCCCTGGCCTGCGCCGTGCTCGGGCTTCAGGCCGTTTTCGTGCTGACGTCGATGTGGCGGTTCACCCTGGCCATCGCCAGCCTGGCGCCGATCCCGCGGGCGCCCGCCCTTGAGCGATGGCCGCGCTACACCGTCCTGGCCGCCCTGCATGACGAGGCCGACGTCGCGCCGCAGCTGATCCAGAACCTGTCGCGTCTCGACTACCCGGCGCACCGGCTGGAGGGTTTCCTGGTGCTGGAGGCCCACGACGCCGCCACCCTGGCCGCGATCGAGGCGACGCCCCGTCCGGCCTGGCTCTATGTCCTGATCGCCCCGCCCGGCGCGCCCCAGACCAAGCCCCGGGCCCTGAACTTCGCCCTGGCCCGTTGCAGCGGGGCCTTCCTGACCATCTACGACGCCGAGGACGCCCCCGATCCCGGCCAGCTGCGCGAGGCGGCGTCGCGGTTCATGCACGACCCCGAGTTGGGCTGCCTGCAGGCGCCGCTCAGGATCCGCGACCGCTCGCACCTTCCGCGATCGGGGTTTCTGGATCGGCAATTCGCCCTGGAATACGCCTCGCTGTTCGAGGTCACGCTGCGCGGCATGGCGCGCCTGGGCCTGCCCTTTCCCCTGGGCGGCACCAGCAACCACATCCGTGTCAGCGCCCTGCGTCAGGCCGGCGGGTGGGACGCCTTCAACGTGACCGAGGACGCCGACCTGGGCTTTCGACTGTGGCGACAGGGCTGGCGGCTGGGCGTCATCGCCCGCCCCACCCTGGAGACGCCGCCAGGCGGCTTCGACCGCTGGCTGCCCCAGCGGACGCGCTGGCTGAAGGGCTATATGCAGACGTGGGGCGTCCACACGCGGCGACCGATGGGCCTGGGCGCGCGCGGCCTGGCCGCCTTCGTCATGACCGTCGGCATGGCCATCGTCTCGGCCCTGGCCCATGCGCCGGCGCTGGCCTGGCTGACGGCGGCGGTATTGATCGGCCTGTCTTCGGGCCTGTCTCCGGGCGTGCCGATCCCCTCCGTCGGCGTCCTGTTGCTGGGCGCCATCGCCGCCTGGATGGGCTGCGCGGTTGGCGCGCGTCGGGCCGGCCTGGGCTACACCCTGTCCGACATGGCCTGCGCGCCCGCCTATTGGGCGCTGCTCAGCGTCGCCTTCGTCCACGCCGTCTGGCGGCTGGCGACCCAGCCCTTCGTCTGGGACAAGACCCCGCACGACCGGGACCGCGATCGCGTCGAAACGGTCGACGGCGCTGGACGCGAGGCGGCCTGAGCGCCTATCAGCCGGGTGATGGCGCCCAAGCTCTCTCCCACGCCCGAAACCCTGGTGACCCGCGGCTGGTCCGACTACGCCCTGCTGGATTCCGGCGATGGCAAGAAGCTGGAGCGGTATGGCGGCCATACCGTGGTCCGGCCCGAGCCCCAGTGCTTCTGGTCCCCGCGCGACCCGGCCGCCTTCGACGCCGCCAACGCCGTGTTCGATCCGCAGCAGGAGGAAGAGGATTCCGGCCGCTGGCGTTTCGACCAGCACGGCCCCATCGACGCTTTCCCGCTCAAATGGCGCGACGTGCGCTTCGCCGGTCGGTTCACCCCGTTCCGCCACCTGGCCTTCTTCCCGGAGCAGGCGGCCAACTGGGAATGGCTGGATCAGCGCATCCGGACCCTCACCGCTTCAGGTAGCGCGAAGGGCGATGGGCAAACGGGCTCAAGCAGCCCGAAGGGCGATAGCCCAACAAGCAATGCGCCCAAGATCCTCAACCTGTTCGGCTACACCGGCGTGGCCAGCCTGGCCGCCGCCGCAGCCGGGGCCGAGGTCACTCACGTCGACGCCTCCAAGAAGTCCGTGACCTATGCGCGCGAAAACGCCGAGCTGTCGGGCCTGGCCGACCGACCGATCCGCTGGATCGTCGAGGACGCACGCAAATACGTCGCCCGCGAAGTCCGTCGCGGTTCGAAGTATCATGGGATCATCCTGGACCCGCCCAAATACGGGCGTGGCCCGACCGGCGAGGTCTGGCGGCTTTTCGAGGATATGCCGGGCCTGTTGAAGGACTGCGCGGCCCTGCTGGACGACGACGCGGACTTCCTGCTGCTCAACGCCTACGCCGCGCGCATCTCGGGCCTGTCGCTGGCGCACATGATGGCCGAAGCGACGCACGACCGCGGCGGCCGCATCGACTGGGGCGAACTGGCCCTGTCGGAGGATGGCGCGGACGCCCGCGCCATCGGCCTGTCGTTCTTCGCCCGGTGGAGCCGATGACCGAGCGCGTCATCACCAGCCTGACCAACGACGCGGTCAAGGCCGTTCGCGCCCTCCACATGCGCAAGGAACGCGAAGCGACCGGGACCTTCCTGGCCGAGGGGCTGAAGTTCATCGGCGAGGCGCTGGACCAGGCCCGCGCGCCCCGGATGCTGCTGGTCGGCCAGGACGCCCGTCCCCACCCCCTGCTGGACCGCGCCAAGGCCGAGACGCTGAAGGCCGGCGGCGAGATCGTCGTCGTCACCCACGCCATCCTGGAAAAGATCAGCCGGCGCGACAATCCGCAGACGGTGCTGGGCGTGTTCGATCAGGCCTATGCGCCGCTGGACGCCCTGGACCCCTCTAGCGCTCCCTGCTGGGTCGCGCTGGAGCAGGTGCGTGATCCGGGCAACCTGGGCACCATCATCCGCACCGCCGACGCGGCCGGCTGCGGCGGCGTGATCCTGATCGGCGACTGCGTCGATCCCTATTCGGTGGAGGCGGTGCGCGCCACGATGGGCTCGGTCTTCGCCGTGTCGATCACCCGCACCGACCCCGACGCCTTCCTGGCCTGGCGCCAGACCTGGCCGGGCAGCGTCGTCGGCACCCGGCTCGATGCAACCGTCAGCCATCGCACAGCCGTCATGCGGCGTCCGTCGCTGATCCTGATGGGCAACGAACAGGCGGGCCTGACCGACCGGCTGGCCGCCGCCTGCGACGTCAACGTCAAGATTCCGATGCGCGGCCGAGCCGACAGCCTGAATCTCGCCATCGCCACCGGCATCATGGTGTACGCCGCCACCGACGACCTCTAGCCGGGCGTCGTCCGACGGGCGTAGGCTGGCGGCCGGAGGATCGCTGATGACCGACAACCGCCTGCTTCCCGCCGCCGTCTTCGGCGGTCTTCTGGCCCTCGGGGTCATCGGCGGGGGCGCCCTGGTCGGCCAGGGGGTGATCCACGCCCGCGCGGGCGACCGCACCGTCACCGTGCGCGGCCTGTCGGAACGGGACGTCAAGGCCGACCTGGCCGTGCTTCCCCTGCGCTTCACCGCCTCTGGCGACGTTCTGTCGGAGGTCCAGTCCCGCATCGACGGCGACCTGGGCCTGGTGCGCCAGTTCCTGTCGGCCCAGGGCTATCCCGCCGAGGCCGTGACGCTGGGCCGGCTGGAGGTCGCCGACACCCGCTCGCGCGAATACGCCGCCCAGAACGGCGGCCCGCGCTTCATCCTGGCCCAGACGGTGATCGTGCGCACCACCGACGTGGCGCGGGTGGAGGCCACCACGCGCGCCCTGAACGACCTGGTCCGCCAGGGCGTGGTGCTGCAGGACTTCCGCGGCCCGTCCTACGTCTTTACCCGGCTGAACGACGTCCGCCCCCAGATGATCGCCGAGGCGACCGCCGCCGCGCGCAAGGGCGCCGAGCAGTTCGCCAAGGACTCAGGAACGCCGATGGGCCCGATCCGCCAGGCGACCCAAGGCTCGTTCGAAATCCTGCCGCGCGACGGTGACGGCTTCGAGGAAGCCGCCTCGGTCAACAAGAAGCTGCGCGTGGTGACCACCATCACCTACAGCCTGAAATGACCTGACCTTACCCCACCGGCGCGGGCGGCGTCGGCGGATTGGGCACGGACGGCGGCTCGACCGGCGGCAATCGGGGCGCTTCGGGGACCGCCGGCCGAATGTCCAAGTCCTGCGGCGCGGTCGGGGTCGCCGCCCGGCCCGCGAACAACAGCCACAGCACCAGCGCCGCCACCACGACCAGCGCGGCGGCCAGCATCGCCCAGCGGGCGGAATGTTGAGAACGGTCGGCCATCCGTCCCTCCCTTCACCTGCTCGCAACGGGCGTGGAAAACGGCCGGTTCCCGCCGCGATTTTCCATGCGGCCCTGACATCGCCCTCTGTGCCCCTTATGTTCCGCGTGAATCAGAACCGTTCGAGCGTATCTTCCGAAGTGACCGACCTGCCCGCCCCGCGCATTTCCGACCTGGCCCGCGCCCGCCCGCCCGGCGGCGGGGCCGGCGACTATCTGGCCGGCCTGAACCCCGAACAGCGCGAGGCCGTCGAGACGACCGAGGGCCCGGTCCTGGTCCTCGCCGGCGCCGGCACGGGCAAGACGCGGGTGCTGACCACGCGGCTGGCCCACATCCTGGCGACCGGCCGCGCCCGCCCGTGGGAGCTTCTGGCCGTCACCTTCACCAACAAGGCCGCGCGCGAGATGCGCGAGCGGATCACCCACCTGATCGGCCCGTCGGCGGAAGGGCTGCGCTGGCTGGGCACCTTCCACTCCATCGCCGCCCAGATTCTGCGCCGCCACGCCGAACTGGTCGGGCTGAAGTCCAGCTTCACCATCCTGGACACCGACGACCAGGAACGGCTGCTGAAGCAGATCCTCGAAGCCGCCAACGTCGACACCAAACGCTTCACGCCCAAGTCGCTGGCCGGCCTGGTCGATCACTGGAAGAACCGCGGCTGGACGCCCGAGAAACTGCCCTCGACCGAGGACTTCGCCAACGGCAAGGGCCAGGCGCTGTACGGCGCCTATCAGGCGCGGCTGCGCACCCTGAACGCCTGCGACTTCGGCGATCTCTTGCTGCACAACATCACCATCCTGTCGCAGCACGCCGACCTGGCCGAGGAATACCGCCGCCGGTTCCGCTACATCCTGGTGGACGAATATCAGGACACCAACGTCGCCCAGTATCTGTGGCTGCGGCTGCTGACCGCCTCCAGCGGCAACGTCTGCTGCGTCGGCGACGACGACCAGTCGATCTACGGCTGGCGCGGGGCGGAGGTGGACAACATCCTGCGTTTCGAACGCGACTTCCCCGGCGCGAAGATCATCAAGCTGGAGCGGAACTATCGCTCGACCCGCCACATCCTGGGCGCGGCCTCCGGACTGATCGCGGCCAACCGCGACCGGCTGGGCAAGACCCTGTGGACCCAGGACGACGGCGGCGACAAGGTCCGCGTGCGCGGCGTCTGGGACGGCGAGGCCGAGGCCCGCCTGATCGCCGACGAGATCGA
>NZ_DLMO01000009.1:0-19829 GCF_002479325.1 Brevundimonas sp. UBA7534 | reverse complement strand
CCCAAGCGCGGCATCGGCGACACCTCGGTGCAGAAGATCCTGCACATCGCCCGCCAGCACGACCTGTCGGCCGTCACCGCCGTGCGCGGCCTGGTCAACACCGACGAGCTTCAGGCCCGCACCCGCACCGCCCTGTCCAACTTCCTGCGCGACCTGGACCGCTGGCGCGCCCTGGCCGAGACCACGCCCCACTGGCAGGTGATGGAAACGGTGCTGGAGGAAAGCGGCTACACCGACATGCAGAAGGCCGACCGCACCAGCGGCCAGACCCGACTGGAGAACCTGAAGGAACTGGTCCAGTCGATGCAGTCGTTCGACACCCTTCAGGCCTATCTGGAGCACGTCGCCCTGGTGATGGACCTGGATCGCGGCGCCGGCGACGACCCGAACGGCGACGGGGCGGTGCAGATCATGACCCTGCACGGCGCCAAGGGGCTGGAGTTCCCGCTGGTCTTCCTGCCCGGCTGGGAGGAAGGCGTCTTTCCCAGCCAGCGCAGCATCGACGAGAAGGGCGAAAAGGGCCTGGAGGAGGAACGCCGCCTGGCCTACGTCGGCGTCACCCGCGCCAAGCAGGACGCCCGCATCTCCTTTGCCGCCAATCGCCTGGTCTATGGCCGCTGGACATCGCAGCTGCCCAGTCGCTTCGTCGACGAACTGCCCATCGCCCACGTCGAGGCCCAGTCGGACACCGGCTACTACGGCGCCTCCGCCGGCATGAAGGAGGCCAAGTCGCGCTGGGACGACGCCCCGTCCTTCGGCAGCGGCTATTCCTCGCCCGGCTGGAAACGCGCCCAGAGCTTCACCGCCGCCCAGACGCCCCGTTCGATCCAGGCCCGCCACGCGGTGATCGAGGGCGACGGCCGCCTGGTCGCCACCGCCGACCCCAAGTCCGCCTCCGGCTGGAAGAAGGGCGAACGCGTCTTCCATCAGAAGTTCGGCTATGGCCACGTCCGCCTGATCGAGGGCAACAAGCTGCTGGTCGCCTTCGAAAAGGCCGGCGAGAAGCGCGTCATCGACAGTTTCGTGGAGAAGGCCTGACGTCCCTCAGTCCGGCACGTTCGCCTCCAGTTCGTCCAGCCACACCCGCGCCGCGCCGTCCGACGGCGCGCGCCAGTCGCCGCGGGGCGACAGCGAACCGCCCGTCACCACCTTCGGCCCGTTCGGCACGGCCGAGCGCTTGAACTGTGACGTCTGGAAGAAGCGCACCAGGAACTTCCTCAGCCACGCCTTGATGATCGGCAGCTCGAAGGTGATCTTTTCGTCGTCCGGCGTGCCGGCGGGCCAGTCGCCCCGCGCCGCATCGGCCCAGGCCTGCTCGGCCAGATAGGCGACCTTGGACGGCTTCAGCCCGAACCGGCTGATGTAGAACAGGAAGAAGTCGTTCAGCGCATAGGGCCCGACCGTGCTCTCGGTCGACTGGATCTTGCCGTCCGCGCCGGCCGGCACCAGTTCCGGCGAAATCTCCGTGTCCAGGATGGCGTGCAGCGTCGGCGTGGCCTCGCCCCCCACCAGTTCCTTGTCCGCCACCCAGCGGATCAGGTGCCGGATCAGCGTCTTCGCCACCCCGCCGTTGACGTTGTAGTGACTCATGTGGTCGCCGACGCCATAGGTGGACCACCCCAGCGCCAGTTCCGACAGGTCGCCCGTGCCCAGCACGAAGGCCCCGTTCTGGTTGGCCAGGCGGAACAGATAGTCCGTCCTCAGCCCCGCCTGCACGTTCTCGAAGGTGATGTCGTGAACCGGCTCGCCATTCGCGAAGGGATGGCCGATGTCCGTCAGCATCTGCTCGGCCGCCGGGCGGATGTCGATCTCGGCGCCCGTGACGCCCAGCGCCTTCATCAAGGCCCAGGCGTTCGACTTCGTGCCGTCCGACGTCGCGAACCCCGGCAGGGTGAAGCCCAGTATCCCCTCGCGCGGCAGGTCCAGCCGGTCGAAGGCGCGACAGGCCACCAGCAACGCCTGGGTCGAATCCAGCCCGCCCGACACGCCGATCACCAGCCGCTCGGACTTGGTCGCCGTCATCCGGCGCATCAGCCCCTGCACCTGGATGTTGAAGGCCTCGTAGCAGTCCTGGTCCAGGCGCGCCGGATCGTCGGGCACGAAGGGAAAGCGGTCGATCGGCCGGATCAGGTCGCTGGCGGTCCGGTCCTCGCGCGCGGTGAAGGGCACGACGGTCGCCGCCTCCCCCTCGACGCGCGCGCACTCGGAAAAGGTGCCGTTCCTCAGCCGCTCCAGCCCGATCCGGTCCACGTCCACGTCGGCCACGGTCAGGTGGTTTTCCAGGGCGAAGCGCTCGCCCTCGGCCAGCTTGGCCCCCATCTCGTGAATGGTCGCCTGCCCGTCCCAGGCCAGGTCGGTGGTGCTTTCGCCCCAGCCCGAAGCGGTGAAGACATAGGCCGACAGCGTCCGCGACGACTGGCTGGCGCACAGCATCGCCCGCTCGTCCGCCTTGCCGATCACGATGTTGGACGCCGACAGGTTGCAGAGGATCCGCGCCCCCGCCAGCGCCGCCCGCGTCGACGGCGGCAGCGGCGCCCAGAAGTCCTCGCAAATTTCCACCGCGAAGACGAAGCCCGGCCGGTTCACCGCCTCGAACACCAGGCCCGGCGCGAAATCGACCGTCTCGCCGTTCAGGACCAGCGCATCCTCGGTCCGCGCCGTCGCCGGGGCGAACCAGCGCTTCTCATAGTATTCGCGATAGTTCGGCAGATAGGTCTTGGGCACGACGCCCAGCACCTCGCCCCCGCCCAGCACCACGGCGCAGTTGAACAGGGCGTCGCCGCCCCGGATCGGCGCCCCGACGATGACGACGACGCCGTTGTCCTGGGTCGCGGCGGCCAGCACCGCGATCTGGCGCGCGACCTCGTCCAGCAGCGCCGCCTGCATGTGCAGGTCGTCGATCGCATAGGCCGACAGCGACAGCTCGGGAAACACCACCAGGTCGCACCCCTCGTCCCCCGCCTCCCGGATCAAGGCCAGATGCTCCGCCGCATTGGCGACCGGATCGCCCACATGGCTGACCGGCGTCGCCGCCGCCACCCGCACGAAGCCGTGCGTCCTGGGCGAATGGAAGGGATGGGTCTCGGCCATGGGCTCGTCCGCTGCTCCGGCGCGCGCCGGTCGGTCTCCGTATAGTCGGGAATGATGAACGACGGGAATCGTTCGTCCACACGGCCGCCGCGCGGACATTCCGAACGTCTGAAATGGGTGGAAAGCGGACCTTATCGCGGGGGACTTTTCGCATTGCCGAACCTTAACTTGATGGCGGTCGGATGAGACGACAAGGGTGCTCTCACGCGAGACGGTCGCGATTGAGGAATCTGTTGTGGTTCGGTTTACAGCCATCTTGGCCGCCGCCTTGTTAGCGGCCGCTACGGCGCAGGCGCGCCCCATTCAACGGGGTGTCGACGACGCTACCCTGTCGGCGCTGTCCGGTCTCGAGACGGCGGCACCACGGCTGCTTTCGAGCTTGAAGATTGCGAGCCTCTCCGTCGCGATCGTGGAACACGGGAAGATTGCTGAAGCCCACGCTTGGGGACAGGCGTCGCCTGGCCAACCCGCGACCATCGAAACCCTCTATAATGTCGCGTCCCTTGCGAAACCGGTGAGCGCCGAAGTGGCGATGCGCCTGGCGGCCCAGGACCGGATTTCGCTTGATGAGCCTATGTCATCGTATTGGTTGGATCCGGATGTCGCGGATGATCCTCGGTCGGCCCGACTGACGCCCCGGCTTGTGATGAGTCACAGGAGCGGATTGCCGAACTGGCGCCCGGAGGGGGGCGGCAAGCTCAGGTTCAGCAATGACCCCGGAGAAACCTTCGGATACTCCGGAGAGGGCTTTGAATGGCTGGCGCGATTCATCGAGGCGAAGACCGGCGAGCCCTTCGAAGATCTGGCTCAAACGCTCGTGTTCGAACCGAGCGGCATGCGCGACACAGCCTATACGAGACGCACGTGGATGGAGGGTCGTCTCGCCGTCCCCTACGACGCCGATCTCAACGTCCTGGCGCCGCAGGTGGCCGACCATTTCGTCGCGTCCGACGACCTGATTTCGACGCCCTCGGACTACGCTCGTTTCGTGGTCGGGATGCTTCAAAAGCAGGGCGTTACGCCCGATCTGTATCTGGAGAGGGAAAAGCTCCAGACTGTCCGTCGCACGCAAGCCTGTGCGGGAGGCGAGCCCGACTGTGCGGCCGAGGATGGATTCGGTTTAGGCTGGGAAACCTTTCTGATCGGCGGTCGGCGTTTCCTCATGCACACCGGCATGGACGACGGGACCTTCACCTTCGTGTACCTGGAACCTGAAACCGGCGCCGGCCTAGTGCTGTTCACCAACAGCAGCAATGGCTGGAAGGCTGTTCTTCCCGTCCTCGAACTGATCGGCGCAGATGCCGGATTCATCGCTCATCTTCGGAGCAGCGTTTCGTGAGGTTCATGAACGTCTCCTAGGGGTCGAAAGCGGCGATGGGCTTCCTGCCCAAACCCAGACATCGCGCGCCAGCCAAAAGCCGTAAGCGACTAACGCCCACCCTTCGCCTTGCCCTCGATCAGCACGGCCTGTTGCCAGGCGCTCGGCGCCTTGTCGGTGCGGTGGATGCAGCCGGGCCAGCAGCAGGGGCGTTTCTTGCCCTCGCGCAACTCCTCGGCGGTGCGCTCGATCCGGCGCTGGCGGGTCTTGGCCTGTTTGGCGTCGTCGACCCAGCAGATGAACTCGTTGCGGCCCAGCGGCGTCAGCCCGGTCCAAAGGTCCAGCAGCGCGGCGTCGGACCGGATCGCCGTCTCCAGGTCCGCTCCCGCCTCATGCACCACGCCCTGGGGAAATCCGTCCGCCATGCCGCCGCTCCGTTTCGCCTACGGCGGGGTCGCCGACGCCGATCATGCGCTCATACTCGCCGATTGCGATAGCCCGCGCCGGCCAGCGCGCGCATGGTTTCGACCTGAACCCTGACATTTCAAGCACCTGCGGGATCGGCGCCGCGATCTTCCCGCCTGAGCCGCCCGTCGCCCTACAGTTCCGGCTTCCTCGTCTTTCCCCGGAAGTTATCCACGATTTGGCACCATTCAGACTATTCACACGGTGTTTTTCCGGTGCGGCGTGCAGCGTCCGCCAAATGCGCCCGAATGCGGATGACGGGCCGCCTCGCCGCCGCTAAAGCCATAAGAATGACCGATACGCCGAAAAAGGGCTGGTTCCAGCGCCTGTCGCAGGGCCTGTCCCGCTCCTCCAAGCAGATGACCGACCAGGTCGTCGCCACCTTCGTCAAGGAGCCCCTGTCCGAGGCGTCCCTGGAGCAGTTGGAAGAACACCTGCTGGAAAGCGATCTGGGCCCGGCCGCCTCCGCCCGCATCGTGGAGCGGTTCCGCACGCTGAAGTTCGGCAAGGACGCGCCCGAGCGTGAGGTCAAGGAGGCGCTGGCCGAGGCCGTCGCCGCCGAACTGTCGCCGCGCCAGGCGACCTTCGACCCGCTGAGCGGACCCAAGCCCTATGTCGTCCTGTTCGTCGGGGTGAACGGTTCCGGCAAGACCACGACCCTGGGCAAGATCGCCGCCGACCTGACGGCCAAGGGCGCCAAGGTGATGATCGTCGCCGGCGACACCTTCCGCGCCGCCGCCCGCGAACAGTTGAAGGTCTGGGCCGAACGCGCCGACGCCCACTTCGAGGCGCGTCGTGACGGCGCCGACGCCGCTGGCCTGGCCTTCGACGCCTATCAGAAGGCCAGGCAAGAGGGCTTCGACGTGGTCCTCATCGACACCGCCGGGCGGCTGCAGAACAAGTCGGCCCTGATGGACGAACTGCTCAAGATCGTGCGGGTGCTGAAGAAGGTCGATCCGGACGCGCCGCACGACACCCTGCTGGTGCTGGACGCGACCGTGGGCCGAAACGCCCTGGCCCAGGAACAGATCTTCGGCCGCACCGCCTTCGTCACCGGCATCGTCATGACCAAGCTGGACGGCACCGCGCGCGGCGGCGTGCTTGTGCCCGTGGCCCAGGCGTCCGACGCGCCCCTGATGCTGATCGGCGTCGGCGAAGGGGTCGAGGACCTGCAGCCGTTCGACGCCCGCGCCTTCTCGCGCTCTTTGGTGGGACTGGAAGACTGATGGCCGACACGGGCGCCCCCGAGAAGAAGAACCGCCAGTGGATCCGCCAGGCCGTCGATTTCGGCGCCCTGGCCGCCTTCATGGCCAGCTACTTCATCACCCGCGACATGATCCTGGCGACCTGGGTGCTGGTCGGCGCCTCGGCCCTGGCCCTGGCGGTGGGCTTCGCGATCGAGCGGCGCTTCGCGCCCCTGCCGCTGATCACCGGCCTGTTCGCCCTGGTCTTCGGCCTCCTGACCGTCTTCACCCACGACGACCTGTTCGTGAAGCTGAAGCTGACCGTCCAGAACGGCCTGCTGGCCGTGGTCCTGCTGGGCTCGCTGCCGCTGAAGAAGTATCCGTTCAAGATGCTGCTGGGCTCGGCGATCCGGGTCAACGACGCCGCCTGGCGCACCCTGACCCTGCGCTATGGCCTCTATTTCCTGGCCGTGGCCATCCTGAACGAGGTGTTCCGCAGCCCGGCGGCCGTCACCGCCCTCTGGCACGCCTTCGGCTGGGCGACGCCCAATCCCAATGACGTCTGGACCAGCTTCCGCGGCGTCCTGTGGATCGCCGCCTCGGTGTTCGGCCTGTCGCAGGTGCCGCTCATCATGCGGAACATGATCAAGGACGAGGAGCCCGGCCCCGTCTCGCCCGATCCCGGTCTGTAAGGGGAACTGTCGCAGAACCGACGCAGTTTCCCCGTCAAACCGTAAAGCGTCGCTGATACGTGTTCGGACGAAACGGATCGGGGGATGGTGCAATGGTCAAGTCCGGTAAGGGTCCCAAGAAGGTCGGTCCGCTGGCGACCTCGCCCAGCCACCTGATGCACCGCGCCCTTCAGCTGGCGCTGGACATCTACGCCGAGGAAACCGGCCCCGACGGCCTGACCCAGCGCCAGTTCGCCGTTCTGGAGGCCGCCTCGCTCAAGGCCGGCCTTACCCAGACCGAGCTGGTCCGCATGACCGGCATCGACCGTTCGACCCTGGCCGACCTGGTCACGCGCATGACCGCCAAGGGCCTGTTGGAGCGCGAACGCTCCACCCTCGACGCCCGCGCCAAGGCCGTGCGCCTGTCGACAGAGGGCGCGGCCCGGCTGGAGGCCGCCCGCCCCCGGGTCGAGGCCGCCGACAAGCGGATCATGGGCCTGCTGCCCAAGGGCCAGCGCGACGCCTTCCTGAACCAGCTGGCCGAGCTGGCCGCCGCCGCCGACGCCGCCCCCGACGCCGCCAAGGCCGAGGCCAAGGCGCTGAAGAAGGCTCAGAAGCTGGCCGAGAAGGAGGCCCGCAAGGCCGAGAAAGCAATCCGCAAGGCCCAGCCCAAGCGTCCCAGGGTCGACAAGCCCAAGAAGCCCAAGGCCGCCCAGGCCGCCTGACGACTCGACGGCGCCCCGCCCATCGGCCACCCTGCCCCCTGATCGACCGGGAGGCCTCATGTTCACCAGGCGCAACGCCCTCGCCGCCCTGGGCGCCGCCGCCCTCCTGCCCGCCCGCGCCGGCGCCGCCTCCGCCTTCGTCACCCGCGAGGTCGACCAACTGATGCTGGGCGGCCGCCCCTACCGTTTCGCCGGCGCCAACGTCTGGTACGCCGCCTGGCTGGGGATGGCCGGCCCTGGCGGCGATCGCGCCCGCCTGGCGCGCGAGCTGGATACGCTGGCCGGGGACGGCGTGACGAACCTGCGCCTGGCCGCCTCCGCCGAGCTGTCGCCTCTGCGAAACTCTGTCCGCCCCGCCTTCCGCGACCGCGACGGCTACAACGAGGCGCTGCTCGTCGGCCTCGACCACACGCTGGCGGAAATGGCCCGGCGCGGGATGAAAGCGGTCCTTTACCTGACCAACTTCTGGGAGTGGTCGGGGGGCATGATGACCTACCTGTCCTGGGTCAACGGCGGTCGCTATCTGAACATGAACGACCCGGCCCATCCCTGGCCGGCTTTCGCCGACTTCAACGCCGACTTCTATCGTAGCAGCGAGGCCGTCGCCCTCTATCACGACTATGTCCGGGCCGTGATCGGGCGCGTCAACACCGTCACCGGTCGCGCCTACGCCGAGGACCCGACCATCATGGCCTGGCAACTGGCCAATGAGCCCCGCGCCGCCGGCGACGAGGACAGGGTCCGCGACAACCAGCCCGCCTTCCAGGCCTGGGTCTCAGGCACGGCGCGGCTGATCAAGACCCTGGCGCCGCGTCATCTGGTCTCCACCGGCAGCGAGGGGCTGATGGGCTCGGCCGGCAGTCGCCAGATCGTGCTCGCCACCCACCGCTCCGCCGACATCGACTACCTGACCGCCCATATCTGGCCGGGCAACTGGGGCTGGCTGAAGCTCGACGACATGGCTGCGACCGACGCCGAGGCGCGGCGGTTGGCGCGCGACTACATCGACCAGCACGTCGCCCTGGCCGAACAGCTGGGCAAGCCGCTGGTTATCGAGGAGTTCGGCTATCCGCGCGACGGCAACCGCTACGAGCCCGAGGCTCCGACCACCTATCGTCAGGGCTTCTACCGCGACGTCCACGCCGCCGTCCTGGAAAGCGCCAGGGCCGGCGGGCCGCTGGTTGGGTCGAACTTCTGGGCCTGGAGCGGCGAAGGCCGGCCGCGCCACGCCGACCGTCGCTTCCAGGCCGGCGACGACGCCTGGCTGGGCGACCCGCCGCACGAGCCGCAAGGCTGGTACGGCGTCTTCGACACCGATCAGGACCTGCGCGCCGAGGTCCGCGCCCACGCGGCCGCCCTGGCCGCGCTCTGACGCCTCAGAGGTGCAGCGTGCGGCCGTAGGCGTCCAGCGCCGCCTCGTGCATGGCTTCGCTCATCGTCGGGTGCGGATAGACGATGCCGTGGATATCTTCCTCGGTCGCCTCCATGGTGATGGCGGTGACATAGCCCTGGATCATCTCGGTGACTTCGTGGCCCATCATGTGGGCGCCGATCAGCGCGCCGGTCTTGGCGTCGAAGATCACCTTGACGAAGCCGTCCGGCTCACCGGCCGCCACGGCCTTGCCGTTCACGCGGAAGGGGAAGCGGCCGACCTTGACCTCACGCTTGGCTTCGCGGGCGGCCTGTTCGGTCACGCCGACCGAGGCGACCTGCGGCTGGGCGTAGGTGCAGCCGGCGATGGGCGAATGAACGTTCGGCGTCTTGTAGCCCGCGATATGTTCGGCGGCGTGGATGCCTTCGTGCGACGCCTTGTGCGCCAGCCACGGCGCGCCGGCGCAATCGCCGATGGCGTACAGGCCCTTCACGTTCGTCAGACAATGACTGTCGGTCTTGATATGGCCACGGTCCAGTTCGACGCCCAGCGTCTCCAGGCCAATGCCGTCGGTGTTTGCGGTGATGCCGACCGCGGAGATGCAGACCTCGGCTTCCACCGTTTCGGCCTTGCCGCCGACCTCGATATCCACCTTCACGCCTGCGCCGGTCTTGGTGACCTTCGTCACCTTGGCGCCGACCTTGAACTTGATGCCGCGCTTCTCGAACGACTTCTGAGCCGCCTTGGAGACCTCTTCGTCCTCTACCGGCATAATGCGGTCGACCGCCTCGACGACCGTCACCTCGGCGCCCAGCGCGCGATAGAAGCTGGCGAATTCGATGCCGATGGCGCCCGAGCCGATGACCACAAAGGTCTTGGGCAGCTTCTTCGGCGCCAGGGCGTCGCGGTAGGCCCAGATCTTGTCGCCGTCGGCCTCCAGCCCGATCTGCGGCAGGGCGCGGGCGCGGGCGCCGACGGCCAGCATGACCGCCTTGGCCTCGACCGTGCGCGATCCGCCGCCCTTCAGCGCGACGACCACCTTCGGCGCCGCGGCGCCCTTTTCCAGCTTGGCGGAGCCCTCGATCACCTCGATCTTGTTCTTCTTCATCAGGAAAGCGACGCCCTTGTTCATCGTCGCCGCGACGCCGCGCGAGCGCTGGATGATGGCGTCGAAGTCGAACGAGGCGCCGGACGCCGACAGGCCGTAGTCCTTCAGGTGGGACAGGCTCTCGAACTTTTCGCCGGACTTCAGCAGGGCCTTGGTCGGGATACAGCCCCAGTTCAGGCAGATGCCGCCCAGGTTCTCGCGCTCGACGATGGCGACCTTCTGGCCCAATTGGCTGGCGCGAATGGCCGCGACGTAACCGCCGGGGCCCGAGCCGATGACGACGAGATCGAATTCAGCAGCCATTAGATCAACTTCTCGATGTCGGCCTGGATGGCCGCGGGTTCAGTCTGAGGCGAATAGCGCGCGACGACGCGGCCTTCGCGGTCGGTCAGGAACTTGGTGAAGTTCCACTTGATGGCCTGGGAGCCCAGGAAGCCGCGCTTCTGCTTGGTCAGCCAGGCGTAAAGGGGATGCCGGTTCGGCCCGTTGACCTCCACCTTGTCGAACAGGGGAAAGGTCACGTCGAAGCTGGTGGCGCAGAAGGCGGCGATCTCCGCCGCCCGTCCGGGTTCCTGATTGCCGAACTGGTTGCAGGGAAAGCCCAACACCTCGAACGGCTTGTCGGCGAAGGTGCGGTGCAGCTTTTCCAGCCCATCGTATTGGCCGGTGAAGCCGCACTTGGACGCCGTATTGACGATCAGCAGCGCCTGGCCACGCCAGCGGTCCAGCGAGACCTCCGCGCCGTCGATGGCCTTCGCACTGAAGTCGTAGACCGAGGTCAATCCAGAGCTCCGTCACCCTCGGGCTTGTCCCGAGGGCCCATGGTTGAGGCGTCACGGATGACGCCGGCAATATAGGGCGCCCGCCCCATCGGTCCGAACCTCGGCACGATGGGCCCTCGGGACAAGCCCGAGGGTGACGGCTTGGCGGATTACGCCAGCATCGCGACGGGATCTTCAATCAGCGGCTTGAACGCCTGCAGGAAGCGGGCGCCCGTCGCGCCGTCGACCACGCGGTGATCGCACGTCAGCGTCACGGTCATGACGGTGGCGGGCACGATCTGACCGTCCTTGACGACCGGACGCTGCTCGCCCGCGCCCACGCTCATGATGCAGCCCTGCGGCTCATTGATGATCGAGGTGAACTGCTTGATGCCGAACATGCCCAGGTTGGACACCGAGAAGGTGCCGCCCTGGAACTCTTCCGGCTTCAGCTTGCGCTCGCGGGCGCGCTTGGCCAGATCCTTGGACTCGGTCGCGATCTGCGCCAGGCCCTTGGTTTCGGTCTTCTTGATGATCGGGGTGATCAGGCCGCCGTCGATCGCCACCGCCATGGAGACGTCGGCGTTGTGGTGCATGGCGATGCCTTCGGGCGTGTAGGAGGCGTTCGCCTCCGGCACCATCTTCAGGGCCAGAGCGGCGGCCTTGATGACGAAGTCATTGACCGAGACCTTGATGCCCTGCGGCTCCAGCATCTTGTTGACCTTGGCGCGCACGGCCATCAGCTGGTCGATCTCGCAGTCGATGAACAGCGGGAAGTGCGGTACGTTCTGCACGCTGTCGACCATGCGACGCGCCACGGCCTTCTTCATGCCGTCCAGCGGGATCAGGTCGTAGCTGCCGTCCGGGATGCCCATCTGCGCCAGCGACTGGGCCTTGCGCGGCTCCGCGGCGGCGGACGTCGCGGCGACCGCGGCGGCCGGTTGAGCTCCGCCCTTCGGGGCCCCTTCCACGTCACGCTTGACGATACGGCCGTGCGGGCCGGTGCCCTTGATCGACTTCAGGTCCACACCGTTCTGGGCGGCGATGCGACGTGCCAGCGGCGAGGCGAAGATGCGCTCGCCGCCATCTGACTTGGGCGCCGCCGGAGCGGGAGCCGGGGCCGCCGGTGCGGCGTCCTTGGCGGCAGCCGGCGCGGCCTCCGCCTTGGCGGCGTCTTCAGTCTTGGCGGGTGAAGCCGCCTTGGGGGCGGGCGCAGCGTCATCGCCGGCCAGACGCGCGATGGGCGTGTTGACCTTCACGTTCTCGGTCCCTTCCGGAACCAGGATTTCCAGGACTTCGCCCTCGTCGACGGCCTCGACCTCCATCGTGGCCTTGTCGGTCTCGATCTCGGCGATCACGTCGCCAGCCGAGACGGTGTCTCCGACCTTGACGTGCCACTTGGCCAAGACGCCCTCTTCCATCGTCGGAGACAGCGCCGGCATCAGGATATCGGTCATTGGGCAGTAGCTCCTTCAGCGGACGCCGCGGCGCGAGCGTGGGCGGTGCTCCAGCTGTCGCAGATGGCCTTGAACGCCGTCGCCTGATCCAGCCCGCGATGCTCCGCATAGGCGTGGGAATAATGCCAGGCCAGTTCGGCCAGTACGATTCCGACGGCGCCCGGCTCGGCCAGGGCCGGACGGATGTTCATCCGCGGACCGTTTCCGTTCCACCATACGCGCGCCAGCTCGATAACCTGATCCTCGGGCGCATCGAGTCCGTCTGGGATCGGCAGGGCGCGGTCTTCCAGGGCCTTGGCCTCCATCACGCCATCACCTGCTTCACGGCCGCGACGATCTTGTCGGCGCCCGGCAGCGACAAGGCCTCCAGATTGGCGGCGTAGGGCAGCGGCACATCTTCCTGATGCACCCGCAGCGGGGGAGCATCCAGATAGTCGAAGGCGTGCTCGATCACCCGAGCCACGACCTCGGCGCCGACGCCCATTGGACCCCAGCCTTCCTCGGCAGAGACCAGACGGTTGGTCTTCTTGACGCTTTCGACGATGGTCTCGTGGTCCAGCGGGCGCAGGGTCCGCAGGTCCACCACCTCGGCCTCGATGCCTTCCTCGGCCAGCTTCTCGGCGGCCTGGAGGGCGAAGCCGACCATGCGGCTGTGGCAGGTGATGGTGACGTCCTTGCCTTCGCGACGGACCTTGGCCTTGCCGATCGGCAGGACGTAGTCCTCGACCTCCGGCACGTCGAACTCCAGCCCGTACATCATCTCGTGCTCGAGGAAGACGACGGGGTTCGGGTCGCGGATGGCGGCCTTGAGCAGGCCCTTGGCGTCGGCGGCGTCATACGGCGCGATGACCTTCAGACCCGGCACCTGGGCGTACCAGGCCGAATAGTCCTGGCTGTGCTGGGCCGCCACGCGGCTGGCCGCGCCGTTCGGACCCCGAAACACGATGGGCGCCTTGATCTGACCGCCCGACATATACAGCGTCTTGGCGGCCGAGTTGATGATGTGGTCGATCGCCTGCATGGCGAAGTTGAACGTCATGAACTCCACGATGGGCTTCAGGCCCGCCATGGCCGCGCCGACGCCCAGGCCGGCGAAGCCGTGCTCGGTGATCGGGGTGTCGACGACACGCTGGTCGCCGAACTCCTGCAGCAGTTCGCGGCTGACCTTGTACGCGCCTTGATACTGGGCGACTTCCTCGCCGATCAGGAAGACCTTGTCGTCGCGACGCATCTCTTCGGCCATGGCGTCGCGCAGGGCGTCGCGGATGGTGGTCTTCACCAGCTTGGCGTCGGACGGGATTTCCGGGTCTTTCAACTCGGTCTTGGGCTTGACCGGGGCGTCGGCCGCCGCGCCTGCGGCGGCGGGGGCCGGAGCGGCTTCAGCCTTCGGCGCGTCGGCCTTGGGCGCGGGAGCGGCGCCGGCATCGTCGCCGGACAGGCGTGCGATAGGCGTGTTGACTTTCACGTTCTCGGAGCCTTCCGGCACCAGGATCTCGAGGACTTCGCCCTCGTCCACGGCCTCGACCTCCATCGTGGCCTTGTCGGTTTCGATCTCGGCGATCACCTGGCCGGCCGACACGGTGTCGCCCGCCTTGATGTGCCACTTGGTCAGCGTGCCCTCTTCCATCGTGGGGGACAGCGCCGGCATCAGAATGTCGGTCACGGATCAGGCCTCCACGTAGACGTCGGTGTAGAGCTCGGACGGATCGGGCTCCGGGCTCTCTTGAGCAAATTGAACAGCTTCGGCGACGATCGCCTTGATTTCGTTGTCGATCGCCTTCAGCTCATCCTCGGTCGCCTTGGCGGCCTGGAGCAGCATCTTGACGTGATCGATGGGGTCACGGGTCTTCTTGACCTCGTCCACTTCCTCCTTGGTCCGGTACTTGGCCGGGTCGGACATGGAGTGGCCACGATAGCGGTAGGTCTTCACTTCCAGGATGTAGGGGCCTTCGCCGGCGCGGGCGCGCTCGACCGCCTTCTTGACCGCGTCGCGCACGGCCAGAACGTCCATGCCGTCCACCTGCTCGCCCGGGATGCCGAAGCTGGCACCCCGCTGGCTGAGCTGGGTCGTCGCCGACGAGCGTTCGATGCTCGTGCCCATGGCGTACTGGTTGTTCTCGATGATGTAGATGGCCGGCAGCTTCCACAGCTGGGCCATGTTGAAGCTCTCGTAGACCTGGCCCTGGTTGGCCGCGCCGTCGCCGAAATAGACGAAGGCGACCGAGTCATCGCCGCGGTACTTGCCGGCGAAGGCCAGGCCGGTGCCCAGCGCCACCTGGGCGCCGACGATGCCGTGACCGCCGTAGAAGCCGGTCGGCACGTCGAACATGTGCATCGAGCCGCCCTTGCCCTTGGACGAGCCGCCGATGCGGCCGGTCAGCTCGGCCATCACTTCCTTGGGGTCCATGCCTGCGGCCAGCATGTGGCCGTGGTCGCGGTAGCCTGTGATGATTTTGTCGTGGCCCTGTTTGACGCTCTCCTGAACGCCGACGGCCACGGCTTCCTGGCCGATGTACAGGTGGCAGAAGCCGCCGATCAGGCCCATGCCGTACAGCTGGCCCGCCCGCTCCTCGAAGCGGCGGATCAGAACCATCTCGCGATAGAAGCGAAGGAGGTCTTCCTTTGACGCGGAAGGAGCGTTCGGAATCTTGTCAGACGCGGTGTTCTGAGCGGTCTTGGCTGGGGCTTTCGCCATCCGGCATCTCCCGGCTTGGGCCCCGGGAACCGAAGCCTACTTATCGTTACGGAAGGCGGCTTTAGCAGCCTTCGTTCCCGAAACGCAAAGCGGCCCCGTCAAGCTGTAACAATAGTTCAAGACGCGTCAGGAATGCGCCGAATGCACCGCTTGAGAGGCCGTCTCGCTCGAGACCCGGATCACATAGTCTCGCGGATCGGAAAAGCCCAGCACGGCGCGGGCGCGTTCTTCCAGCAGGTCTTTGGAAAGGCTGTCGGCGCGGAGATAGCGCACGCGCGTCTCTAGGTCGCGACGTTGCTCGCTGAGCGCGGCCAACTCGGTCTCTCTCTGCGTCAACAAGTCATCGCGAGCGCGACCGCTCAGCAGACCACGCTCTCCCGTCAGCGCCTGTACGCCCAGATAGGCGACAAGCAGCAGCAGCACGAGCGACACACGATAAGGCTTCATCCGTTCCGGCAACACCAACGCTCCTTCTGAGCGCGAGAAACACAGTTTTCAAACTGTGCCCTTGAATGCCTAACGAATCGTAGCTTGGCCGTAAGATTCGACCGCCTCGCCGTTGAAGAATTTGAGGGAATCGGGTTCTGCGGCCGAACGCCTCTGGCCGAACCATCGACGGGCGCGGCGCGCCCGTCGATCCCGGATCCGCTTAGCGGCTCAGCAGCATGCCGTCGCCGAAATAGACGCCCTGATCGCCCAGCATTTCTTCCAGGCGCAGAAGTTGGTTGTACTTCGCCACCCGGTCCGAACGCGCCAGCGAACCGGTCTTGATCTGACCGCAGTTGGTGGCCACCGCCAGGTCGGCGATGGTCGAGTCCTCTGTTTCGCCCGAGCGGTGGCTCATGACGGCGGTGTAGCCGGCGCGGTGGGCCATATCGACCGCGTCCAGCGTCTCGGACAGGGTGCCGATCTGGTTGACCTTGATCAGGATCGAGTTGGCCAGACCCTCGCCGATGCCGGCGGCCAGGCGGGCGGGATTGGTCACGAACAGGTCGTCGCCGACCAGTTGGACCCGGTCGCCCAACCGTTCGGTCAGCAGGCGCCAGCCGTCGAAGTCATCCTCGGCGCAGCCGTCCTCGATCGAGACGATGGGGAAGCGCTCAACCAGATCGGCCAGGTAACCGACCATGCCGTCGGCGTCGACGGTCTTGCCCTCGCCCGCCATCACATACTTGCCGTCCTTGAAGAATTCGGTCGAGGCGACGTCCAGGCCCAGGTGGAAGTCCTCACCCGCCAGATAGCCGGCCGCCTGGCCGGCCTTGGTGATGAAGGTCAGCGCCTCTTCGGCCGAGGCCAGGTTGGGGGCGAAGCCGCCCTCGTCGCCGACGTTGGTGTTGTGGCCGGCGTCCTTCAACTGCTTCTTCAGGGCGTGGAAGATTTCGGTTCCCATGCGAAGCGCGTCGGTGAAGGTCTCCGCGCCCGTGGGCAGGATCATGAATTCCTGAATGTCGATCGGATTGTCGGCGTGCGCGCCGCCGTTGATGATGTTCATCATCGGGGTCGGCAGGACGCGCGCCGAGACGCCGCCCAGATAGCGATAAAGCGGCAGGCCGGCGGAGATGGCGCTGGCCTTGGCGACGGCCAGCGACACGCCCAGGATCGCATTGGCGCCCAAGCGCGCCTTGTTGGGCGTACCGTCCAGCGCGATCATCGCCTCGTCGATACGGCGCTGATCCTCGGCGTCCATGCCGGACAGGGCGTCGAAGATCTCTCCGTTGACGGCGTCGACCGCCTTCTGGACGCCCTTGCCGCCCCACAGGGCCTTGTCGCCGTCGCGCAGCTCCACCGCCTCATGCGCGCCGGTCGAGGCGCCGGACGGCACGGAAGCGCGGCCGAAGGAACCGTCGTCCAGCACCACATCCACCTCCACCGTCGGGTTGCCCCGGCTGTCGAGGATCTGGCGGGCGACGATGTCGGCGATGTCGGTCATGGCTTGGCTCTCTGGCTCAGGCGGGAGGATGGTCACGGCGGTTTAGACGGCCCGCCGCCAAACGCCAATCCTGAGCGGTATTCACGCCAGGGCCAAGCCCGTGCGTGCGCGGAGTCGGCCGAACTAGGCGCAACCCTCGACCAGTTGGATCGACGGATCGCCGGCGTGGATCATCTTGACCTTGCCGTCCGAACCGACCTCGTAGCGAACGCCGCGCGCCGTGGCGTCGGTCACGTACCGGCTCGACCCGCCCTTGGTCCAGGCGAACAGGTCCTCGGCTGGCGCAGCCTCGTATTTGTGCGGCTGGGCGATCAGCGTGGCGCCATAGGCCTGCTTCACTGCGGCCGCCTGATCGCCGACTGCGATCCCACGATCCGTCTTTACAGCAGCATCGCGCATCAGGGTGATTCGGGTCAGCACGCCGTTCTGGACCATCACGTTGACGCCTTGCGGCGCCTTGGCCGGATGGAACTCGTCGCAGGCCTGGGGATCGGCGCCGCCGACCAAGCCAGGGTTCGCATCAGCGCCCCAGGCGGCGGTAAGCTCGGCCAAGGTCATGCCGATGCGCGCCTGTCCCAGACCTTCCGCAGTCAGGGCGTTTTCAGCCGCCGGCTGGGCGACGGGGGCGGGAGCCTGTGTCGTCGACTCCGGAGAGGGCGCAGGTGCTGCAGGCTGCGAACGGTCGCAGGCCGCGAGGGTCAACAGGGCCAAGGCGCTTGCGGCGGCGAAACGGATCATGGGCGGCGTTCTCCAATCGGACATGCCGCCCCAAACGCACGAAAACGGCGCGCGGATCACCGCGCGCCGTCAAAATCATCGTCCGGCCGAAGCCGAGAACCTCGAAAGACCTAGTCTTCCTTCGGCGTCAGGACCTGACGGCCGCGATAGGTGCCGGTCTTCAGGTCGATGTGGTGCGGGCGCTTCAGCTCGCCGGTGTCCTTGTCCTCGACATAGACGTTCGAGGACAGGGCGTCGTGGGCGCGGCGCATGTTGCGACGCGAGGGAGATACTTTGCGCTTCGGAACGGCCATGTCCGTCTCAATCTTCTTGGTCGGGCGCCGCCCAGAGCCGAAGCCTGTCAGGCGCGAAAACAATAGCGGCGGCCCGATAGAGCCGCCACGCGAGGCGCGGCTTATGCATGAACCGCGCGACGATTTCAAGGCGTTTAAGCAGGCGTGAGACGCCGGACGATCTTCGCGGGATTGCCGACCACGACGACGTCGGACGGCACGTCCCGCGTCACCACCGCGCCAGCCCCGATGACCGAGCGGTCCCCGACCGTAACGCCGGCCAGAACGATGGCGCCGCCGCCAATCCACACGTCGTCGCCGATGACGATCGGCCGCGCGGTCTCCTCGCCGCGCCGCGCGATCGCATCCAGCGGATGCTCGGGCGTCAGGAGCTGGACGCCAGGCCCGGCCTGAAAATTGTCGCCGATGCGGATTTCCGCGCAGTCCAGGAAGACGCAGTTGGCGTTGGCGAAGGCGTTGGCCCCCAGATGGATGTTGACGCCATAGTCGCAGAAGAAGCCGGGCATGATCGTCGCCATGCCGTCCGCCGCATTGACCAGTTCATTGACCAAGACGCGACGCCGGTCGCGGTCGCGTGGGCGACCCAGGCAGGCGAAACGCGGCGGCCGATGATCCGCTCGCCAGCATCGGTCTGGAGCCGATAGACGCGGGTGGATTCGTTCGGCAACCGCTTCCAGATAGGCAACAGGAGACCTGTCACCATATGCAGGGTGCTGTCGGAAAACTCCGGCACCTCGGCAATCTCGGCATTCCAGGCAGAGGCGAAGGCGTCCCGGTCGGCTTCGACCCAATGGGTCTCGGGCATGGTCTTGACCGGGATGTTGTGCGCTTCAATCGGCCGGATCAGCCGGACACGGCGCTCGATCTCGCCATCGTCCAGCATGACGCTGGTGGTCGGAACCTGCACGGCGGCGCGGCCCGACCGCTCGTTGACCAACAGGACCGCGCGCGGATCGTCCAGGTTGCCTATGGCCTCCGCCAGCGTGACCGGATGGTTGCGCTTGCGCTCGGTGATGGTCAGCAGGCGGGTCTGGGCGCCGGTGCGCGGGTGCGTATAGATCGTCTGGCGGTCGGTGACGACAAAGCTCTCCGCTCGCAGCGTCTCCAGCCCGGCGTCATAGGTGCCCGACGCGATGGCGCCCTCGATGCGCGCCGTCTCGGTGCGGACGTTGTAGACGAGGCGGCTGCCGGTCAGCACGCTCTTGCCCTGGGTCAAGATCACGTCGCCGGTCACCACGACGTTGCCGTCGTTCAGGGTGTAGACCGCGCGGTCGCCCTTCATGCTCTGGTCCGGGGTGACGAAGTAGACGCCGCCGGTGGCCTCGATGCGGTTCAGGTCGCCATTGGACGTAAAGCCCCGGATCGCGTCGGCGCGCAGGCGGTTGCCGCCCTGCGTCACCTCGGCCCGGCCGCGCAGCGAGAAGCCGTCGGGCGTGTATTCGCCGCTGTCGGCGCCGTACTGGACCGGCTGACGGCTGGCGTCGCCGCGACCGGCGGCCGCGTTCTGGGCCCCCGAAACGGCGGGCAGCATCAGGGCGGTCAGCAGGGCGGCGCCCGCGATCGTCAGCTTGGACTTGGACAGTTTCATCGGTCGGCTCCGGCGGGATTGATCGTCCCGGTTACCTTGTTTTCGCCCTGGCCGTTGAAGACGACCCTCTGGCCCTGATCATAGATCGCATAAGACGAAGCATCGATGCTTCCAAGGGGGCCGCGACCCTGCACCCCCTTGTCGCCGGTGACGACGCCGGTGTCGGTGTCCACCACGGCTTCGGGCGTGGTCAGCTCCCAGCCCGTGCCGCCATCGGAAATCTTCACGTTCGGGCCGATGACGACCTTGCGCTGGGCTTCCAGATAGGTCCCGCCGTCGGCGCTCAGTTCCGTCGTCTTGCGCGCGCCCAGGTTCAGCCTCAGCAGGGGGCCGACCAGGCGGAAATGGCCGGTCGCCGGGTCGCGCACCGCGCCCTGGGCGCCGATGACGAAGGAGCGTCCCTGCGCGTCCTGGCCGTGGAACATCGGATTGTC
>NZ_DLMO01000008.1:12349-18531 GCF_002479325.1 Brevundimonas sp. UBA7534 | reverse complement strand
TTGAGTCCGGAGCCTAATCCGGCGCGACCGCGAGAGGGTCGAACGTGAGCGGTTTGACCGCCTCAAGGCCGAGCTGACCATGGCCTTCGGCGCGCCCGCCGCCGACTACCGCCCATTGGACGCGCAAGCCTTCCTGGCCGACGTTGGGCGCGCATAAGCGTGGTCGGCTTTCGCGTCTCCGCGACGGCCGAGCGGCGATTGAGGGAAATCCACGCCTACACCCATGACATCTGGGGCGAGGGCCAGGCCAGCCGTTACATCCATGGCCTCTTCGCGGCCTTCGAAGACATTGCGGCCGGACGCCGGATCGCGCGCACCGTCCCCGCCGAGTTTGGGGTTGAAGGCTTCTACACGCGCCATGAGCGCCATTACGTCTATTGGCGACGGCTTCCCGACGGAACCGTCGGCATCGTGATCGTTTTGCATGAACGGATGCATCAGATCGACCGTTTCAGGGACGACGCGTCGGCCTGAACCGGCGCCAGTGACCAGGATCGCCAGAATGGACGCGACCGCCGAAACCGTCTTCCGCCCCGCCATCCCGCCCCGGCGGGCGGGCAAGCCCCTGTCGCTGCTGCCCTTCCTGTGGATCAGCTGGCGCGACCCGATCCGCATGTGGTCCGAACGGCATTTCGACGAGCCGCAGTTGCATGGACACAGCGCCTTCGGCGAGATTCTGGTGGTCAGTCACCCCGCCGGGGTGCGCCATGTCCTAACCGAGAACGCGGCCAACTACGTCAAGGGCGACCTGCAGCGCCGGGTGCTGGGGCCCATGCTGGCCGAGGGCCTGCTGCTGACCGAGGGCGACACCTGGCGCCGCGCCCGTCGCATCCTGGCGCCCCTTTTCACCCCGGCCAGGATGGCGACCTTGAACGCGCGCATGGCCGAGGTCTGCGCCGCGCGCGTCGCCGCCTGGTCGCTGTCGGCGCGCGGTCGGGTGCTGGACATCGATTCGGAGATGTCGGGCCTGACCTTCGACATCCTGTCGGCGACCATGTTCTCCGACGAGCTGGGCGGAGAAGCCAAGGGGTTTGAGCGGGCGCTGAACCAGTTCCTGGCCAATGGCGCGCGGATCGATCCGCTGGACGTGCTGGGCGCGCCGGACTGGGCGCCGCGCCTGGGCCGCCTGGCCAGCGTCCGCTCGGCGCGCTTCTTCGAGCAGCGCGTCACCCGTCTGGTCGAGGCGCGCCGCGCCCGGATCGAGGCCGGTGAGGCCGCGCCCGACGACCTGCTCAGCGCCCTGTTGCTGGCCCGCGACGAGACGGGTGGTCCCAATTCGACCGGGGCGGGCCTGTCGGACGAGGAGGTGGCCGCCAACATCCTGACCTTCATCCTGGCGGGCCACGAGACCACCGCCCGCGCCCTGGGCTGGACCCTTCACCTGCTGTCGCGCCAGCCCGAACACCTGGCCCGGCTCCAGGCCGAGGCGGACGCCTTCGATGTCTCCGATCCCAAATGGGCCGAGGTCCTGCCCTGGACCCGGGCGGTGCTGGAAGAAACCATGCGCCTGTTTCCGCCCGCGCCGACAATGGCGCGCAAGGCCCTGGCCGAGGACGAGATCGGCGGCCAGCGGATCGCCGCCGGCGCCACCGTCATCATCTCGCCGTGGATCCTGCAGAGGCACCGGCTGCTTTGGGACGACCCCGACGCCTTCCGGCCCGAACGCTTCCTGCCCGAGAACCGCAAGGCGATCGACCGCTACGCCTATATTCCCTTCAGCGCCGGGCCGCGCGTCTGCATCGGCGCCGCCTTCGCGATGCAGGAGGCCATGATCGCCCTGGCCGCCATCCTGCGCGTGGCGGAGATCGAATCCGTGGTCCGCGACGAGCCCAGGCCGGTCCATCAGATCACCCTGCGCAGCCGCGAGCCGATGCGGCTTCGCCTGCGGGCGCGGCGTGGCCGGAACGAGGTTTCCAAGCCCGTCTCCATTGACCGGGCGACGCCCGCCCCATAAACACCCGCCCGTTTGCCCGTCGCCCGAATTTGGGCCCGGATTCGGTGTAGGAGCACGCCCCATGACAACGAAGATCCTTCCGGGCGCCACGGGCGTTCTCGTGCTCGCCGACGGAACCGTGTTTCAGGGCGTCGGCGTCGGCGCGACCGGCTCGGCGCTGGGCGAGGTGGTCTTCAACACCGCCATGACCGGTTATCAGGAAATCCTGACCGATCCGTCGTACATGAGCCAGATTCTGGCCTTCACCTTTCCCCACGTCGGCAACGTCGGCACGAACGTCGAGGACATCGAGCAGATGGGCGGCGGGTCGGATACCTCGGCGCGCGGCGCGATTTTCCGCGACACGCCGACCGATCCGGCCAACTGGCGCGCGGACGCCAGCTTCGACGCCTGGATGCAGCGGCGTGGCGTGGTCGGTCTTGCCGGGATCGACACCCGCGCCCTGACCAAGCGGATCCGCGACAAGGGCGCGCCCCACGCCGTCATCGCCCATGACCCGGACGGAAACTTTGACATCGACGCCCTGGTCGCCCAGGCGCGCGACTGGACCGGCCTGGTCGGCCTGGACCTGGCCAAGCCCGCCTCGACCCTTCAGGCCTTTGAATGGAACGAGGGCGTGTGGGACTGGCCGGAAGGCTATCCCACCGTCGCCGGCGGCAAGAGCGTGGTGGTCATCGACTACGGCGTGAAGCGCAACATCCTGCGCGCCCTGGCCTCGACCGGCGCCAAGATCACCGTCGTGCCGGCGACGACGACGGCCGAAGAGGTGCTGGCCCGCAATCCGGACGGCGTGATCCTGTCCAATGGCCCGGGTGATCCGGCCGCCACCGGCGAATACGCCGTGCCGGAAATCCGCAAGCTGGTCGCCAGCGGCAAGCCGCTGATGGGCATCTGCCTGGGCCACCAGATGCTGGCCCTGGCGCTGGGCGCCCGGACGGTGAAGATGGATCAGGGGCACCACGGCGCCAACCACCCGGTCAAGGACCTGACCACCGGCAAGGTCGAGATCGTCTCGATGAACCACGGCTTTACCGTCGACCGCGACAGCCTGCCCGACGCCGTGACCGAAACCCACGTCAGCCTGTTCGACGGCACCAACTGCGGGATCGCCGTCAAGGACAAGCCGATCTTCAGCGTCCAGCATCACCCGGAGGCCTCTCCGGGGCCGACCGACAGCCTGTATCTGTTCGACCGCTTCGCCGAACTGATGGAGCCCGCCGTCCGGTGAGCGGCGGCGCCAGATCGGCCTATCTGGGCTGGCTGGCCCAGGTGTTGAGGCGTCCCACAGAGGCGCCGGACCTGTCGGTTCAGGGCGATGTCGTCCTGGGCTATGCGACCGGCTATGACGCCGCCGACATCGCGCCGTTCGTCCGCTCCCTGCGCAGCGTCTTCTCAGGCCCGGCGGCCCTGGTCGTCGATCCGCGCGACGATGTCCGCGCCCTGCTGGACGAGGTCGGCGTCGAGGCCATCGCGCCGCTGTGCGTCGATGGCTGGTCCCCTCACCCGGTCATGAAGCGGTTCGCCGCCTTCGATCATCTTCTGTCGCGCTGGCCCGGCGTGGGCGGGGTGTTGATCACCGATGTGCGCGACGTCGTCTTCCAGGCCCCGCCATTCGAGCCGTCGCCGGCGCGCCTTCAGGTCTTCGTCGAGGCAGACCAACCTTTGGGCCGGCACGACTTCAACATGAAGTACCTGACCGCCCTGGCCGGGGCGGATGTCGCGCGTCAGCTGGCGGGGGCGCCCTGCCTGTGCGTCGGCACCGTCATGGGGCCGCGCGAGGCGATGATGCGGTTCTGCCGCCTGGTCCTGACCCTGGCCGCGACTCCCCGCTCGGAAATCGGCGGCGCCTTCGGGGCCGATCAGGCCGCCTGCAACCTGGCCGCCCACCTGGGGCTGATGGAGATGGATGTCGTGCCCAACTACGGCCGGGTCGCCACCATCGGCCTGACGGCGCCGGACCGACTGGGCCTGATCGACGGCCGCATCGTCAATCCGGACGGCACGCGCAGCCCGATCGTGCATCAGTACGACCGCCATCCCGACCTGCTCCACGCGGTTCGCGCGCGTTGGGCCGAAGGCTATCCGCCGCGCGGGCGCGAGCGGCCGCGCACCTCCGGCGACCGACTGAATCGACTGCGGGAGTCGCTGCGGCGCCGACTGCCGGAACTGCGCTAGGCGTGTTTATGGAAGCGGGGCGAAGCTGCGCGCCTCGCGCAGGGCGCAGGCCTTTCTGACCGCCGCCGGCGCCGCGTGCAGCCAGTAGTCGGCGTCGTCAAAACGCCGTTCTCGCCGCCTCTCCAAGCCCCGCATCCGGCGCAGGGCGGCGTTTTCCAGAAGGCGCGCATGCAGCGCGCGCGGCGACAGTTCGGCGATGGCGGGAGAGCCGGGGACGGCGACGGCGTCGGGGCCTTGGGGCTCCACCGCCGGACGGGCGATGGCGATGAACATCAGGATCTCTGCTGGGAAGAAGCGCCGCTTCTGCGGCCGTCATTACGACTCGGTTAACCACAACCCCTGTGGATAGTTCCCAACTGCGTTCAAAAAACGTCGTGAATCCATGACGTTACCATCGCAATCCCGACAAAATGGTTAGCATACGGTTAACGCCCGCCCTGCCGCAGGAGGCGATAGATAGGCAAAACGGGAAAGGTGGGCTTGCGGGCAACACATTCACCAGATAAGTATACGTTTTAACTCACTTTTCTCGGACGACATTTTCATCAGGCCCCCAATAAGGCCCCCGCGTGGGCTGCGGACCCGTATTTTTTGCAGCTGCGAAGTCGCTGGCGACTTAGACCGCACGCGCCACTAAGGCGCCTTGTCATCGCCCGTGATCAACGCTGGCAGTTTCAGGTTCATCTCGCTGAACAACACCACCGCCGCTTCAAAATCGACCTCGCCCCTGCCGAAGGCGGTGGTCTCCCTAGAACCCCAAGCCTTGGACAAACTGGAGAGCAAGGCGGTCTTGTAAGCCGTGTCCATGTTTCCGGCCAGTTGATCGCCCTTCGATTCCAGGGCTACGATCCGTTGCCCGCTGTCACCCTTCAGGGCGGCGAACACGAAGTCCGGATAGACGTTGCCTCGCCGCCAACCCCTGATTGCATAGCTATTCCGGCTCGTCCCGTTGCGGTGCCACCACCGGATAGCGGCGGTATCGTCCAGATAGACCGCAACCTTGCGCTCGTCATGGTTCAGGTCCGCCTTGTAGATCGGGAGGAACAGGCTCCGCTGCAATGGACCACCGGCGCTCCCGGTCAGTTGCTCTGCCATTTCGTCGGCGGTGGTCCAGTCATGGTCGGGCATGATCCAGTCGCCCTCGTCGCCGCGAAGCTGGAACTGGATTTGGCCGTCCGCCAGCCGATCCCGGAATATGCGCGCCGCCTGCCCGTCACGCCAGGCACTCAAATGGCGACGCAGTTCGTCGATGATGAAGCCGGACAACCTACCGATCCGCGCATCATCAAAGCCGCGCCCGTTCAGCCTATCCAGAACCTGCCCAATCACAGCTCGGCCGACGAAAGGGTTGGGGCACAGATCGCCGATCATCCGCACGGCAAAGGCCGGATCGAAGCGACGTTCGACCTCTTCCGTCTTGAGGGTTTCCGTCTCGAACCCTGCCGCAACCGCCGTGCGAAGCCGTACCACTTGGCTTTCTGCCGTGCGCGCATCCATCGGGATCGCGTCGGCGAAACCCGCCACGTCACAAGCCGTCCAATCGACCAGCGGATAAAGGTCGGTTTCCGGATCGATCAGCCGTGGCGCCCGGCCAGGATCAGCCCACAAGACCTGTGGCAGGGCGATGTCGAAGGTCCGGAAAGCGTCGCGCCTCTGGACGGCTCGCTTGACCGACGCAGCGCCCACGCCGCCGTCTGGCAAGACGATGTCGCGAACCAGATCACTGAGCCCGTCACGGCTCAGGCCTTCCTTGATCGCTTCCACCACACGCCGGGTGTCCGCGCGGTGCGTATAGACATAGCATTCGTCCAGCGCCGCCACGCCGGTCTTGGTCGCATGGGGTTGGCGGAGGATACGGCCGACAAGTTGCGTCATGGCCCCCTCCGCTCCATTCGCGGCGAGGGAGCACAGCACATAGGCGAACGGGCAATCCCACCCCTCGGCCAGGGCGGCCTTTGTGATCACGGCTCGCACGCGACACGTCGGCGACAGCAGATCGCGGTTTTCCGGCTTGTCCAGATCGTTGATTTCCGCCGTCTTGAAGGCGATCTCC
>NZ_DLMO01000008.1:7487-12303 GCF_002479325.1 Brevundimonas sp. UBA7534 | reverse complement strand
TTGAAGGCGATCTCCGCCTCGTCCAGCCCGGCCTTCATCAACCAGGCCTTCACATGATCGGCGTGGATCATGTCGGTGTCTGTCTGATCGGCCCCTGTGCGTTCGACCTGCACCAACAGAATGGGCCGGATATAGCGCCCGCCGTCTGCCAGATAGGCGTCCACGCTGGCATCAAGGCCGTTCAACCTGTTCAAGGCGGCCCGCATGGCGGCCTGCCAATCCGTGCCCGGCACAGGCTCCAGGTTGAGGGGCATCTTGATCATGCCCTCCCGTTCCAGTTCCCGCCCGGTGATCTCGACCAGGATATTGGCGTGGCGGCCGGGGGAGGCCGCTTTGGTCGCCGTCGCCTTCTTGGGCGCGACGTCCACCGGGGTGGCGCTCAGTTCCAGAACGAAGCAGGGATTGAAGTCGTAGAGGGTCCGGAAGGCCAGATCGGACACCGCCTTCTGGCCCTCGTCCATGATCACCACCGGCCGGATGATCCGAAGGGCGTTGCCCACCGAATCCTTGATCATCGGCCAAGCCGGACCACCATCGGCCAAGTCATAGATGGTCAGATTGGACACGGCCTTCAAAAGCTCGGAGTGGGCCGCCTGATCGCCCTCCGGCGGGGTGAACCCATGCACGTCCCCGCGATCCTGAAACAGCTTCAGCGTGCTCTGGTTCTCGCGGTTGGACGATTGCAGCATCAACACCATGACGCACAGGTTGGCGTCCACGTCGGCGCGTTTCAGCGCATCGCCTTTCTCCAGGACGATCACCCGCCCAGCGGCGGCGCGGTCCAGCGTCTGGCGGTAGGGGTGATCACGGTCACGCAGCGCCTTGATCGTCTGACTATAGATCGCCTCGTTCGGCACGATCCAAAGCACAAAGCCGGTGTTGGCCTTCAGATAGCCGCCAAAGATGCGCGAGAGGCCGGCACAGGCCAGATACGTCTTTCCGCCGCCCGTCGGCACCTTCAGCGTCGCATTCGGGCAAGGCCTGCCGTCGCCGGTCAGGCGTTGGGAATAGCCAAGCAAGACGCGACCGGACGGCAGTTGCCCGGCGGCGGCAAGCGTTGTCCACGCCCGTTCAGGGTAGTGGGGAAGCTCAAGCCCAAGATCAGGGTCCGCCGCCGCCAAGGCGGCCACCTTGTCGTAGCGCGGCTTCTCCGCCGACAGGGCGACCAGATACGCATCCAGCGCCGCCAGCGCGCGCGCCTGATAATCGAGTTCGCGGAACGCCACGGCCTTAGGCCGTTTCGACGCGATAGAGGGCGAACGGCAACGGCGCATATTCGACCGCCAGTTTTTCCGACGCCAGCAATTCGCGCGAGACGAACTTGGCCGGGGCGAACACCAGATGATCGCCCGGCGCATCCGCTGCGATGGCCCGCGCGCGGGTCAGGGTCAGCGCCGCCGCGCCGGACTTCAGCCAGTCCAGATCGGGCTGATAGATCAACCACAGATGACGCCCGCCGCCTGCGCCGATCCGCACGACCCCCTCGCCCACGTCCGGCGCGGGCTTGATGTCGGCGAGGTCCAGCGGCTTCGACGTGGCGGTCAGATGCAGCAGGGCCGCGACGGCGTCCACGGACGGCAGGTCTGAACCGGTCAGCAGCCCTTCCATGTCGATGGGCGCGCCAAGGGTGCAATAGGTGAAAGTTCCCCCCAGGCCGGGCGTCGTTTCCGTTACGTCCCGCTCGCCCGTGACGATCAGGGCGCCGTCTTTCACCTCCGTCTTGATCCGGTCGAAACGCGGCCCGTCCAGCGTCTCGCATCGCTGCACCTTTTCGTGCAGGGCGGCGGCGTTCTTCAGCTTGGTCCAGGTCAGGGGCTCGCGCAGCAGTTCCTCGCGTTGGGTTCCAGCAAAGGCGTAGCCACTAATGACTCGGCGGACCCTCTCGGCAGTGAGGCGGTCGGCGTAGTCTTGACCTTCAACAAGGATAAAGCGGCGACTGCCGCCGTCGCGGGCGTTGGCCGCCAAAACGGCATGGGCGGTGGTTCCAGAGCCTGAGAATGAGTCCAGGACCAAACTGTCCGATTTTGTCGCTATATCGAGTATCTTGCTGAGAAGTCTCACTGGCTTTGGCGTGGCGAACTGTATGTCGAGACCGAAGGCGGCTAGTTCCTTGCTTGCCTCATCCGTGTGTCCAGAACTCTCGTGCGGCCACCAAGTTGTAGGAACTACGGTGTCCGCGTCCTTTAGGTAGCGCTTAAATGCGGGCGCGCCGCCGCCGCTTTTTCCAAAGTACGCCAAGCCACTCTCAACGATGGCCAGCCACTGGTCTTCTGTCCGTGACCAGCAACGCCCTTTTGGTGGCAGCCTGATCTCTCCAGACGGCGTCTTGATGGGATAAGACAGGTTCTGACGCACATTAGGTGCATCCCACGGAATGGCACGCCATGCGCCGTTTGGATCATTGTCTGGGTTTGAATACTGAGCGCCCTGCTTCCCGCTTCTTGGAAGCTCATTTCTTACTTTTTTCCAAGTCTCGCGAGCCTTGGAGTAAATTAGTATGTAATTATGAGAATTCGATACAGAAGCATCGTTCGATATGGAATACCGAGCCTGCCAAGAAATTTATGCTACAAAACTTTCTTCGCCAAAAATCTCGTCGGCCAGGCATTTCGCACGATGATATTCATTGTCATCGAGAGTAATCCATAGGCTGCCGTCTTCGGCGAGGAGTTCATGCAGCAGCTTTAGTCGAGGCCACATCATGCACGCCCACTTGTCATGCCGCAGGCCGTCTTCAATCCCGATGGGGTTGGCCTTCAGCCATTCCTTGATCATCGGCGAGTTGACGTTGTCGTTGTAAGCCCAGCCCTCGTTGCCGGTATTGTAGGGCGGGTCGATGAAGATGCAGTCCACCTTGCCCGCATGGGTCGGCAGCAGCGCCTTCAGGGCGTGCAGGTTGTCCCCGTGGATGATCAGATTGCCATCCAGGTCCGGTTCGCCGATCCCCTTCGTTTCGTCGGGAACCAGCGGGCGAAACGGCACGGTCAGGTGGTGGTTGTAGACGAATTCCTTGCCCTTGAAGACCAGTTCCGTCACGCGCAGCCCCTCCCGTTGATCGCATCGAATAGCAGCCCCTATCCCGCCGCGCCAACAGCCCTCGACATCATCATGGCCTCTATCCGGACCAACCGTGCTTCCATGGATTCTGGTGCGGCGCCGGTGGTGGCCTTGACGCCCATTTCCCGGATCAACGCCGCCTGTCTGTGCGAGGCCACTGCGCCATAGCTCGTGAAGGTGGTCAGCACCTTTTCGTGGCCCAGGTTCTGCGACCAGGCCTTGAATTCTTCCGGCGTCCTGCAGACCTGCTCGCCGAACTGGACGAGGGTGTCGCGGATCGAGTGGGGCTTAAAATAGGGCAGAGCCGCACGCTCGAAGCCTTCCCGAAAGATGCGGCGGATCGGTTCGGCCGTGCTCCAGTGCTCACGCTTCAGCCCCACCGCCACGAACCCGCCGTCCGGGCCGATCCCCATGCGCGTCGCAGGAAACAGGGGATCTCCGTCCGACCATAACAGTTCGCGGCGCAGATGCTGGACCCAGGCGGTGAAGATCGGCAGGGCCTCGCCCGGCGCCGGAAAGAACCAGGTCGAAAACGTCTTGGAGAATTTCGTCCTCACCTCGCGCGCATCCTGATCCAGCCGCGACTGCGCCAGGTCGATATGCTTTAGCTTCAGGGACGCCAGTGCGCCGTCGCGGGCGCCGGTCAGCAGGGCGAAGGCGATCAGCGCCCGATCCCTCATTTCGATATCCGTGGCGGCGGGCGCGCAGGCCAGAACATGGTTGACCTGTTCCACCGACGGGAACGGCTTTTCGCGAACCGCGCGGGCGATCCGCACGTCCTTTTCCGACAGGTTGAAATAGTCGGCGTCCGAGTAGCTGATCTTGCGCTTGTAGCCCGGCTGATCGGCCAGCCAGATGAAGAAGGTCCGCAGCGCCGACAGGGTTGAATTGACGGTGGCCCGGCTCAGACGTTCGCCGGTGCGTTCGCCGGTCTGTTGATCCAGCTTGCGCTTGAACGCCACCGCCTGTTCCCGATGAAACTTGGCGAAGTCTCGATATCCGGTGGACACCTCAAAGCGGGCCAGGGCCTTGGCGACCCCGTCCACCGACGCCTCATTCCGTCGCCGTGCCTCGCGCAGATAGATGAAGTAGGCGCGCTTGATCCGCTCGTTGGCGGGGTTGTGTTTGGCCATGTCGTTTCGTCCTGTCGCTAGGCACAGATTACGGAGGGGGGCTGGCGCTCTTCTATGTGCGGCGCTCCCCTCACGATCCGAACGGGGGTTCCGAACATGATGTCTGGCAGGGACGCCTCGCTGGCTCGCCGGAACATCCGGCATCCGCAGGTCGCACACAGGGCGCGCAAAGTGCCTGCACCCGCGATCCGGGCCTCGAAAACCACCGAACCGGAAGCCGGTTCGCGAGGTGCGCGGCATTTGCAGCAATACAGGGCGCCGGGCTGGCAGGGGCGCTTGGCTCCGTCCCGTCGGGCTTGCAGAAAGGCACGCAACGCCCGCCCCTGAAACATCATCGGGCGGTGGTCATCTATGGCGGGCAGCCCGGCCTTGAACCATGCCCGGACCGTGTTGCGATGAAGGCCATATAGGGTCGCCACCTCATCGACGGTGTAGGAGCGGTTCAGCTTCGCCAGGCCGGGGTTCAACCTTGCCAAGATCGGTCGCCCTATTCGCTGCCGAGAAGGCGGCGGATCGACTCGACCTTGACCAGCGTCCGACGGCCCATTTTGACCGCCTCCAGTTTCCCTTCCCTGATCAGGGCATAGATCGAAGTTCGGCCGAGGCTCAGATGGCTAGCCGCCTCG
>NZ_DLMO01000008.1:540-7308 GCF_002479325.1 Brevundimonas sp. UBA7534 | reverse complement strand
GTTTCAGGGGGTCACGTCACGAGAACTAGACAGTCCAGTTCACTCGCCGTTAAGGCGCTGAATATTTTAGATAAAGTTTCCGCTCATTTCCCAGACTATTTCTGGAAGTCGTGGTGTAAATGGTTTGCCGCACATCGCAGGGAGCGAATGGCGGTCACCCGATCGTCGTCCGGCTCCACCAAGGAGTAACGATATGCCGCAATCAAAGACCGCGAACGCTGAGAATGGCTCTACGACGTGGGAGGCTCTGACGGAGGTCTACACGACCAAGGAGGCTGCACGGATCCTGAAGGTTTCCCACAGGACGCTAGAAGACCAACGTCTAAAGGGGCGGGGGCCCCGCTTTATCAAACTTGGCACGTGTGTTCGTTACCGCGAGCCCGATCTTGCCGAGTGGCTCGACGGCCCCACCTTCGCCAACACCGCTGAGGCTGCTTCCTAAAAATCGGTGGATAAGCACCATGGAAGCGCATGCTTCCATGGTGCTTCCACGTCACCAACTCCAGAGCGGCGGCCAAGCCGCGCCCGTCGCAAGACACTGCTTATAAAGACGAAAATGGTGCCGCTTGCGTGACTCGAACACGCGACCCCCTCATTACGAATGAGGTGCTCTACCGGCTGAGCTAAAGCGGCCCGGTGCGGCGGGCGAGCCCGCGCGAGAGGGGCTCTTTATACGCGTGGATCGCGCTTGCCAAGCGCCGCCTGCAAGACATCGAGCAGGGCGTCCTCGCGCGGGGCGGGGGCCACGGCGGGCGACAGGCCCAAGGCCTGCAGGGGCGCGGCGGCGGCGGGGGAGATGGCGGCGATCGCGGCGTGGGCCAGCGCCGCCCCGCCCGCGTCCGCCAGCGCCCGCCCGGCGCGGGGGGAATGGATCAAGACGGCGTCGAAGGCGTCGGGCGGCGTGGCCCCTGTAGACCGGGCGCGATAGATCGCCACGGCCTGGACCGCGACCGCGCCGCCCGCCTGACGCACGGCGGCGGCCAGGTCGCCCGCCGGGGTCTCGGCCACAGCGGCCAGGACGGGACCGGTCGCGCTCGCGGCGATGCGCCGGCCCAAGGCCGCCAGGTCGCCATCGGCGGAGTCCACCCGGTCGAAGCCGACCGCTCGGGCGGCCTGGGCGGTGGCGTCGCCCACGGCGAAGACGGGGCGGTCGCGGCGCGGGGTCAGGGCGCCGAAGGCGGCCACGCCGTTGACGCTGGTGAAGGCCAGGGCCGAAAAGGCGTCGAGATCGGGCAGGTCGGGCGCCAGGGCCTCGATCGCCAGCAGAGGACGGACCAACGGCTCAAGTCCCAGGGCCAAGAGACGCGCGGCGGTGCGGGCGGCGCCGGGCTCGGCGCGGGTGATCCAGACGCGCGGGGCCCGCGACGTCATCCGGGCAGGCTCGCCGGATCGACTTCCTGGTCGCCGGCGGCGGCGTGGACTTCGGCGCCGAGGCGCAGGCCGAGTTCGCGCGCGGCGGACAGGGTCTCGGGCGCCGCCAGGTCTTGGCCCGCCGCGATCTCGCCCACGCGGCGCCAGCGGGCCGAACCGTCCGGGCTCAGCATCTCGGCGGTCAGGTGAAGCGCGCCGTCGACCAGGCGCGCATGGGCGCCCACGGCGGTGCGGCAACTGCCCTCCAGCGCGGTCATGGCCCCCCGTTCGGCGGCGACCGCCAGGACGGAGGGGGCGTGGTTCAGCGCGGCGGCCCAGGCGGCGTCGACGTCGGCGACGCGGGTCTGGATGGCCAGGGCTCCCTGCCCCGGCGCCGGCAGGAAGGCGTCCGGCGACAGAATCTGGCGGATCGCTCCGTCCACGCCCAGCCGTCTCATCCCCGAAACCGCCAGCAGGATGGCGTCGAAGTCGCCCTCGGCCGCGCGGCGCAGGCGGGTGTCGAGATTGCCGCGCAGCATCTCGATCTTCAGGTCGGGGCGCAGCGCCAGGGCCTGGGCCTGGCGGCGCAGGCTGGCGGTGCCCAGGCGCGCGCCCATGGGCAGGTCCTCGAAGGCGGCGACGTCGCGGCTGACGAAGGCGTCGCGGGCGTCCTCGCGCTCCGGGATGGCGGCGATGCACAGGCCGTCGGGCTGTTCGGCGGGCACGTCCTTCATCGAATGGACGGCGACGTCGACGCGCCCGTCCAGCAGCGCCTCCTCGATCTCCTTGGTGAACAGCGCCTTGCCGCCAAGCTCCAGCAGGCGGCGGTCCTGGATGCGGTCGCCCGTGGTGACGATCTCGACCAGGGGCACGGCGGCCTCGACCTCCTCGTCGGGCACGCCCAGGGCGGCGGCGATGGCGCGCTGCATCATGCCGGACTGGGCCAGCGCCAGCTTGGAGCGGCGGGTGCCGATGCGGAGGGGAAGGGTCATGATCGTTGCGCGCCGGTCGCCGGGTCGCTACCTCGACCCGATGGAGATGTCCGCCGACTATAGCAGCGACGCCGCAGCGGCAACCGGACGGGATGTCCGCCCCCTGACGGTGCTGGGCCTGGAGACCAGCTGCGACGAGACCGCCGCGGCGGTCGTGCGGCTGCATCCGTCGGCGCGGGGCGGCCGGGCCGAGGTGCTGTCCTCGGTGGTGCACAGCCAGATCGACGACCATGCGGCCTATGGCGGCGTGGTGCCCGAAATCGCCGCGCGCAGCCATGTGGAGATGATCGACGGCGTCGCCCGCCGCGCGATGGTCGAGGCGGGCTTGGACCACGCAGAGCTGGACGGGGTGGCGGCGACGGCCGGGCCGGGCCTGGTCGGCGGGGTCATGGTCGGTCTGGGCTACGGCAAGGCGGTCAGCCTGGCGCGCGGCCTGCCGCTGGTGGCGGTGAACCATCTGGAGGGCCACGCGGTGTCCGCCCGGCTGGGCGCCGAGGTCGCCTATCCCTTCCTGCTGCTGCTGGTGTCGGGCGGTCATTGCCAGATCCTAGAGGTGCGCGGCGTGGGCGACATGAGCCGCATCGGCGCGACCATCGACGACGCGGCGGGCGAGGCCTTCGACAAGATCGCCAAGGCTTTGGGCCTGGGCTATCCGGGCGGGCCGGCGCTGGAGCGGCTGGCGGCGAGCGGCGACGGATCGAAGATCGACCTGCCGCGCGCCCTTTTGGGCCGCAAGGACTGCGACTTCTCCTTCTCGGGGTTGAAGACCGCCGCCTTCCGCATCGCCCAGCGCTGCGAGACCCCGCAGGACAAGGCCGATCTGGCCGATGCGGTCCAGACCGCCATCGCCCGCCAGCTGGCCGAACGCTCCGCGCGGGCGATGATCGACTATGCGGCGCATCATCCTGACCGACTCTTCGTGGTCGCGGGCGGGGTGGCCGCCAACAAGACCGTCCGGCGCGTGCTGGAGGAAACGGCGGCCAGACACGGCTTCGGCTTCCTGGCGCCGCCGATGGCCTATTGCACCGACAATGCGGCGATGATCGCCCTGGCGGGGGCGGAACGGGTGGCGCTGGGGCTGGTCAGCGACATCGACGCGGCGGCGCGTCCGCGATGGCCGCTGGACGAAGCGCGCGCCTTGTCCGATCCTTCGCACCGAACCGGGCGCAAGGGCGCCAAGGCTTGACCATCAACAAAGGCTTGGGAGGGCCCATGGAATTCCGCACGGCGGGTGTGATCGGCGCGGGCGCCTGGGGCACGGCCCTGGCCCAGGTCTGCGCCCGGGCGGGACTGGCGGTGACGCTTCAGGCGCGCGAGAGCGAGGTGATCGACAGCATCGCCGCGCGGCGCGTCAACGAGGCCTTCCTGCCCGGCGTGGAACTGGATCCCGCCATCCGCGCCACGTCCGACATGGCCGGGCTGGCGGACTGCGACCTGATCCTGGCCGTGCCGCCAGCCCAGCATATGCGCGCCACCCTGGCGGCCTTCGCTCCTCACGCCCGGCCCGAGGTTCCGATCGTCCTGTGCTCCAAGGGGATCGAGCGCGGTTCCCTGAAGCTGATGACCGAAGTGCTGTCCGAGACCCTTCCCGAGGCGACCGCCGCCGTCCTGTCCGGCCCCAGCTTCGCCGCCGAGGTGGCGCGCGGCCTGCCTTCGGCCGTGACCCTGGCCTGCGCCGATCCCGACCTGGGACAGGCGCTGCTGAACACCCTGTCGGCCCCGGCCTTCCGCCCCTATCTGGCCGACGACCTGATCGGCGCCGAGGCCGGCGGCGCGTTGAAGAACGTGCTGGCCATCGCCTGCGGGATCGTGGAGGGCCGCCAGCTGGGCCGCAGCGCCCACGCGGCGGTCATCACGCGCGGCTTCGCCGAAATGACGCGCCTGGCCGTCGCCCTGGGCGGTCAGGCCGAGACGGTGGCGGGCCTGTGCGGCCTGGGCGACCTGGTCCTGACCTGCTCCAGTCCGCAGTCGCGCAACATGAGCCTGGGTCTGGCGCTGGGCCAGGGGCAGACGGTTCAGCAGGCTCTCGCGGGCAAGCGCTCGGTCGCCGAGGGCTACGAGAGCGCGCCCGCCGTCCGCGACCTGGCCGCGCGCCTGGGCGTGGAAATGCCGATCGCCGAGATCACCGCCGCCCTGCTGGCCGGAGAGACCACGGTGGACGGCGCCATAGAGGCCCTGCTGTCGCGCCCGCTGAAGGCGGAACGGATTTGACGGACGCGCCCGCCGCGCCCGCCGAACGCCCCCGCGTCTGGAAGACCCCGCCGGGCGTCGCTCTGTGCGCCGAGGCCGACATCGCCGATCCGGGCTCGCGCGGCTTCGTGCTGCAGATCGGCGAGGCCTTCTTTCACGGCTTCGTGGTGCGAAAGGACGGCCAGGTCGCCGGCTGGGTCGACCGCTGCCCCCACGCGGGCTTTCCCCTGGCGATCGAGCTGGACCGCTATCTGACGCCCGACGCCGCGCTGATCCTGTGCGGCTGGCACGGGGCGGTGTTCGAGCCGATGACCGGCGAATGCCGGGGCGGTCCCTGCGCCGGCGGCCGACTGACCCCCTGGCCCGTCGCGGCCTCGGGCGGGGTGATCCGCACGGCCTGAGGTCAGGCGCCGGCCTTCAGGCCGTCTCCAGGGCGCGCCAGTGGTCCAGGCGGTTCAGGAAGACCGCCGGATCCTTTGGCGTCACCAGGTTGGACGGGTCATGGAAGATTCGGTCGTGCAGCCGCGTCAGGGTGAAGCGCAGGGCCGCCGCCTCGCCCAGGCGCGGCAGGGCGGCGCGTTCGACTTCGCTCAGCGGCCGCACCGCCTCATAGCCGCGCTGGAAGGCGGCCAGGGCGTCGGGCAGCGCTCGCCCCTCCCCGTCGAAGCCCCAGGCCGACAGGGCGATGGCCAGGTCGTAGGCCAGGGCGCCGGTGCAGCCGAAATAGAAGTCGATGACGCCCGACACGGCGCCGTCCTCGAACAGCACATTGTCGGGGAAATAGTCGGCATGGATCGCGCCGGTCGGCAGGTCGTCGGCGAACGGATCGCCCAGCCGCGCCAGGGCGGCCTCCACCCGGTCCAGCAGCAGCCGGTCCTCGCCCTTGGCGGCGCCGGCGCATCGTTCGGCCAGACGGCGCCAGGCCAACGGGCCGACCGGATTGGCCCGGCGTCCCGCATAGCCCTCGGCCGCCTGGTGCAGCCGCGCCAGGACGGCGCCGGCGGCGGCCTGGTCGGCGGGGGACGGCTGGCGCAGCCAGGCCCCGGTCTTCCATTCGATCACGGCGGCCGCGCGGCCGTTCAGCCGGCCCAGCCAGCCGCCCGCCCGATCCGCCACCGGGCGCGGCGCGGGAAAGCCCCGGTCGGCCAGATGGGCCGTCAGCCCCAGGCAGAAGGGCAGCGACGCCTCGTCCGTCCGCCCCTCGAACAGGGTCAGCACAAAGCGGCCGCGATCGGTCTCCAGCCGATAGTTGGTGTTCTCCACCCCCTCGGCGATGGGCGCCAGTTCGACCGCCTGGCCCAGTTCGTAACCGGACAGCCAGGCTCGCGCCTGGTCGAGCGTGACGGGGGTGAAGACGGCCATCCGCCTAGTTCAGGCCGGCGTCGGCGCGGCGCGCGCGCACGATTTCGGCCAGGTCGGCCATGATGCTCTCGGTGGTGGCCCAGCGTCCGGCCCCGCGACCGCGGCAACGCCATACCCGGCCGTCGGCGTTCCAGACCTTCAGCGCATTGCCCTCGCCGCTCAGGCTGGAGAACAGGGGATCGCCGTGATCGGCCGTCAGGCGCACCGAGGGATTGAGGGCCTCGCCGTCGCGGCTGCAGGCGCCGATCTGGCGCACGCCGGGCGCGGCTTCGGTCTGGTCCGACAGGTGATCGCGGGGCACGGCGTCGGCGTCGGGCGAGACGCCGAAGGCCTCATAGGCCAGCAGGCGCACCTTGGCGGCGGCGTCCAGCCCTTCCAGATCGGCGGACGGATCCTCCTCGGCGAAACCGGCCGAGCGGGCGTCGGCCAGGGCCTCGGCGAAGGCGGCGCCGTCGCCCAGCCGCTCCAGCATGAAGTTGACCGTGCCGTTCAGCACCGCCTCGAAACCGGCCACCTCGCCGGCGGCGCGGGCCGCGCGCACCGTCTCGATCATCGGCGAGCCGCCGCCGACCGAGGCCGACCAGAACACCCGGCGGCCCTTCTGATAGGCCAGGGCCTGCAGGCCGGCCGGGTCGCGGCTGACCGCCTGCTTGTTGGCGCTGGCCACGTCGCAGCCGGCCTCCAGCGCCTTGCGGATCAGGGCGTGGCCGGCCTCGCCCTCCGAAAGAGCCTCCAGCACGATGTCAGGTTTTCTTGACAACAGGACGTCGGCGTCGGCGGTGAAGAGATCGGGCGGACAGGACACGTCGCGCGGCTTATTCGGGTTGCGCACCAGCACGCCGACCACGTCGTAACGAGGGTCGTTCAGCAGCCG
>NZ_DLMO01000008.1:0-423 GCF_002479325.1 Brevundimonas sp. UBA7534 | reverse complement strand
ACGCCGCCGCCGACGACGCCGCAGCCCGCGACCGCCACCTTCAGCGGCGGCAGCGCCGGGGCCGGTCCGGGCGGGGCCGACTTCTCGCCGATCACCGTGCCGTCGGCTCGGTCCAGGGCCGCCACCTCGATCTCCACGCCGCGCTGTTCGCCCAGGTCGATGGCGTCGTGCTGCACCAGGGCGCCGCCCAGCTTGCGCGCCACGTCCCACGACGCCCGGCGATAGCGCAAAGCCCCGGCCGTCTTGTCGTTCGGATCATGGTCGTAGAGGCCGTCCACGTCCTTGACCAGACGCCCCTTGTCCAGCCCCAGTTCGGCCGCCAGGAACACCGCCGTCAGGTCCGATCCGCCCCGGCCCAGCAGCGCCACGCGACCGTCCGGCCGCACCGCGCCGAAGCCGGGAACCACCACCACCTCGTGCCGG
>NZ_DLMO01000007.1:4681-4956 GCF_002479325.1 Brevundimonas sp. UBA7534 | reverse complement strand
GATGGAGAACATCAGGCCGGTGCGGTCCACGCCCGTCTCCAGCCTCACTTCGTCGCCCGCATCGGCCATCATGGCGCGCAGCAGCAGAAGGTTGGCGGCATAGGGCAGGCCGGCCACGAACATGGCGGCCAGGCTCAGGAAGAAGTTTCCGCCCGGCAGCAGGGTCGCGCCGACATAGGCGGCCGCGAAGATCAGGCTGGAGACGGCCAAGGCGCGGTCTTTGCCGATCCGTACCGCCAGCCAGGTCCAGATCGGCGCCCCGAACAGGCCGGCGA
>NZ_DLMO01000007.1:0-4575 GCF_002479325.1 Brevundimonas sp. UBA7534 | reverse complement strand
CATCAGCAGCGACGCCTGGGCGTGGCCGTAGCCCTTGATCCAGCCGAAGAAGAAGAACACCAGCGCCCCGGTGATCCCCGGCGCGACGCCCAGCAGAAGGTCGGCGGCCAGCAGCTTTCGCACCGTCTTCAGCCTGAACAGCGCCAGATAGGCCGATATTCCGCCATGCGGCGGGGCGCCGGGATTGACCGGCTCCGGCACGGCGAAAAAGGCCAGGCCGAACGTCAGGGGCAGGGCGAGGACGATGGCCCAGCCCATGATCCGCACCCCGTCCGCATAGTCGCCCAACCCGGTCTGGATCACCACCGTCGGCAGGACCAGGATCAGGATCACCCCGATGATGTTGAACACCTGCCACCAGCCATAGACGCGACTGCGTTGATCGTACTGCGGCGCCAGGACCGAGGCCCAGCCCAGTTGCGCCAGCGTCCCGATCGAAAAGCCGAAATAGAGAACCAGCAGCCAGGCGAACAGATAGGCCGGCGGCGCGCCCGGCCCCACGACCACGAACATCATGAGGGCGGCCAGCATCAGGATCGGGATCGATACCGCCATCCACGGGCGATAGCGGCCCAGTCGTGTGCGCGTCCGGTCCATGCCCCAGCCGATAAGAGGGTCGAAGGCGATGTCGATCAGCCGCACAGCCATGAAGACGGCCGCCACCACGCCCAGCTCCAGTCCGACATGGGTAGCGTAGAACTCCGGCAGGGTTACGGGCAGGGCGACGCCGAAGGCCGCCAGGGGCAAACAGGGGCCGGAAAAGGCCGCTAGGACGGCGTTGGAGCGGCGAGGCGCGGTCATGACATCATCCGTCCGGGCGCGAGTCGGCCCGCGCCACCATCGCAGTTTTGCGACGCCTTGGGCGCCCTTGCTGCGCGGACCGACATGGGGCTGACTGGCCGGATGAGACGCAGATTCCCGCACGCTGTGGCCGGGTTGCTGGCGGCGCTGGCGGTCCTGACGGGCGCCGGCGCCGTGCGCGCCCAAGTCGATTCTTGCCAGACCAACGCCGACATCTGGGCCGAGCAGGGGTTCGCCAACGCCATCTCGCTCTATTCCCTGGAATGGGCTCCTTTCGGCGCGACCGAATGGGGGTGGGAGACCTATCTGCCGCTGATACAGCGCGAGTTGCGCACCCGTTGCGGAGCGGGCACGCCGATCTTCGCCTCGCACCTGGCGGCGTTTCAGCAGACCCACGGCCTGGCCCCCACCGGCCTGTTCGACAGCGCGACCTTCCAGGTGTTCAAGGGGGTGTGGCAGGAACGGCGGCCCTTCATCATGGCGCGGCTGGGGGGCGATTGTCCCGCGCCGCCGCCGATCAACCAACTGGGCTATCTGGTCGAAGCCGAGGAGCACGCCGACCGCCTGACCCGCCTGTTGCGCCGCGACGTGCTGGACGCCTATCGCCGCATGGTCGCCGAGGCGCGCGCCCAGGTCGCCGAGATCGCCGCCGACCCCGAGTTGCTGCAGATCTTCTCGGGCTTTCGCGATCCCGAAGCGGACGCCGCGCGCTGCGCCCAGCAAGGTAACTGCGACGGCCTGCGCCGCGCCGTCTGTTCGCCGCATCGCACGGGCGCGGCGGTCGATCTCTACGTCGGTCGTCTGCCCGGTTCGGGCGTGGATTCAACGGCCGCGGGCAGTCGCGCGCACATGAGCCAGGGCGCAGCCTATCGCTGGCTGGTGGAGAACGCTGGCCGGTTCGGCTTTACGCCCTATGTCTATGAGCCCTGGCATTGGGAGTATGTCGAGCCGTGGCGAGAGCCGTCCGCGCCCTGACCGAAAACGAGATCGACCTGGCGAAGGAGTCGTTCGGAGACGCCCTGCGCCTGGACACGGTGCGGCTGATCGGTTGGCCGTTCCGGCGGGCTTTCGTCGCCGGGCGCTGGTTCGGCCGCGACTGGATCGTCTGGCCCCGGCGGGCGCTGTGCGCGGACTTCACCGCCGCCTCGATGCGGACGCAGGGCGTGCTGATCCACGAACTGACCCATGTGTGGCAGGCCCAGCAGGGGGTGAACCTGCTCCTAGCCAAGCTGAAGGCCGGCGACAGGCGCGACAGCTATGCCTACGCCGCCACGTCCGATTGTCAGTGGAGTGCGCTGAACATCGAGCAGCAGGCGATGGTCATGGAGCATAGGTTCCGCCGAAGCCGTGGTGAGCCGACCGAAGGCGACGAGGCCTTCTTTGCACGCGTCTGTCCGTTTTAGCAGCCGACGCCCTTGCATCCGACCGCGGGATTTCCCAAAATGGAAACGGTGACTGTTGCGAATGGTCGCCGTGAACCGAAGGAAACTCCCCAATGCCGAAAATCCTCGTCCTCTATCATTCGACCTACGGCCACATCGAAGCCATGGCCGATGCGGTTGCCGAAGGCGCGCGCCAGGTAGACGGAGCCGTGGTCGACATCAAGCGGGTTCCGGAGACGGTGCCGGAAGAGCTTGCCAAATCCTCGGGCTACAAGCTGGATCAGAAGGCGCCGATCGCCAAGATCGACGACCTGAAGGACTATGACGCCATCATCATCGGCGCGGGCACGCGCTTCGGTTCGGCCGCCTCGCAGATGCGCGCCTTCCTGGATCAGGCCGGCGGCCTGTGGTTCACCGGCGCCCTCTTGGGCAAGGTGGGCGGCGCCTTCACCGCCAGCGCGACCCAGCACGGCGGGCAGGAGACCACCTTCCAGGGCCTGCACAACTTCTTCATGCACCACGGCATGCCGGTCGTGGGCCTGCCCTACGCCTATCAGGCCATGATGACCCTGGATGCGGTCGAGGGCGGCTCGCCCTATGGCGCGACCACCATCACCGGCGGCGACGGTTCGCGCCTGCCCAGCGAGATCGAACTGGGCGGGGCCCGATTCCAGGGCAGGCACATCGCCGAAATCGCCAAGAAACTCCACGGCTGATCCGATGCGCCAGCCCGCCGTATTCTTCGGCCACGGCTCGCCCATGAACGCCCTGGGCGGTCCCTTCGGGGCCGCCTGGCGCGACCAGGGTCAGGCGATCGGCAAGCCCAAGGGGGTGGTGATGGTCTCCGCCCACCGGGAGACGCGCGGGCTGGGCGTCACCGCGCAGGAACAACCGGAAACCATCCATGATTTCGGCGGCTTCCCGCGTGAACTTCATGAAATGCAGTATCCCGCGCCCGGATCTCCCGAGCTAGCGGCTCGTGTCGCGGAACTGACCGGGGCCGTGCAGACTCTGCAATGGGGACTGGACCACGGAACCTGGTCGGTGCTGGCCCACGTCTGGCCGGACGCCGACGTGCCGGTGGTTCAGCTGTCACTGAACCGCGAGTTGACGGCGCGTCAGCATTACGACCTGGCCACGGCCCTGCGGCCGTTGCGCGACGAAGGGATCGTCGTCGCCGGTTCGGGCGACTTCGTGCACAACTTGCGAACCTGGCGGCGCGAGGCGGGCGCCGAACCCTACGATTGGGCGACCAGCTTCAATGCGGCGGTCAAGCACGCCCTTCAAACCGGGGACCACGACGCCCTGGTCGACTGGGTCCGCCTGGCCGAGAACGCGCAGCTCAGCGTCCCTACCGACGAGCACTATCTGCCGCTGCTCTATGTCGCCGCCCAGCAGTACGAGGGTGAGCCGGTCGACTTCTTCAACGATGTGATCGACGGCGGTTCGATCTCGATGACCGGCGTCAGGATCGGCTGAGGCTCAGGCCGCCTCGACCATCTTCTGGATGGCGACATAGTCGGTCTTGCCGGTGCCCAGGACGGGCACCTCCGCGACCTTGACGATCTTCTTGGGCACGATCAGCTCGGGGGCGCCGTTCTCACGCGCCCATTCGGCCAGCGGCGCAACCTCGGCGGCCGCATGGTCCGTGACAAGCACCAGCTTCTCGCCCTTGCGGCTGTCGGGCACGGAAACGACGGCGTGCCGCTGTTCGGGCCAGACGGCGCCGGCGATGCCTTCCACCGCCGTCAGCGACACCATCTCGCCGCCGATCTTGGCGAAGCGTTTGGCGCGTCCCTTGATCGTGACATAGCCGTCGGCGTCCACATCCACGATGTCGCCGGTGTCCAGCCAGCCGTCCTCGACCGGTTCCCAGGTCAGCGGCTCGGCCCCGGTGACATAGCCGCTCATGACGTTGGGCCCCTTCAGGAACAGACGCCCGCCGCCCTCGATGCCTTCGACCGGCTCCAGTTTCCAGTCCATGCCGGGCAGGATCTGACCCACCGTGCCGGGGGCGTTGCGGTCGGGGTGGTTCACAGCAACGACGGGCGAGGCCTCGGTCGCGCCGTAGCCTTCGAGCAGTTCGACGCCGCCGAACTTGCTATTGAACAGAGCGCGCGTCTCCTCGCGCACTTTCTCGGCGCCGGCCACGGCGAACTGCAGCGTGCCGAAGTCGTCGGGTTCGGCGACCCGCGCGTACTGGCTCAGGAAGGTGTCGGTGGCGAACAGGATCGACGCCTTCACCTGGGGCAGCAGGTCGGTGATCTGCTTGGCATGCAGCGGCGACGGATATTCGAACGCCTTCATCCCTTGCAGCAGCGGCAAGATGACCCCGCCGGTCAGGCCGAAGCAGTGGAAGGTCGGCAGCGGGTTGAACATCACCCACTCCGGC
>NZ_DLMO01000029.1 GCF_002479325.1 Brevundimonas sp. UBA7534 | reverse complement strand
TGATGACCCTGCCGGGCCTGGCCCTGTTCTACGGCGGCATGGTCAGGAAGAAGAACATCATCAGCGTCATCGCCCAGTCGGCGGCCGCCTTCGCCGTCGTCACCGTGCTCTGGTTCATCGTCGGCTACAGCCTGTCGTTCGGCGTCGGACCGGCCGCCGGAAACGGTTTCGTCGGCGGCCTGCAGGCGGCCTTCCTGAACGGCGTGACGATGCGCACGGCGCACGGCCTGCTGCCCGGTCTGCCGGAACTGCTGTTCGTCAGCTTCCAGATGACGTTCGCCATCATCACCCCGGCCCTGATCGCCGGCGCCTTCGCCGAACGGATGAAGTTCTCGGCCAGCGTCCTGTTCTTCGGCCTGTGGCACCTGATCGTCTATGCGCCGATCTGCCATCAGGTGTGGGGCGGCGGCTGGATCGGGTCGCTGGGCGTGCTGGATTTCGCCGGCGGGGCGGTGGTTCACGTCAACGCGGGGGTAACGGGCCTGGTCTGCGCCCTGGTGCTGGGGCCGCGCCACGGCTTCGGACGCGACAACATGGCGCCGGCCAACCTGGCCTATAGCGCCATCGGCACGGGCCTGCTGCTGGTCGGCTGGCTGGGCTTCAACGCCGGCTCGGCCGGCGCCGCGGACGCCCTGGCCGCCACCGCCGCCTTCAACACCTTGCTGGCCGCCGCCAGCGCCTCGATCGGCTGGATGATCGTCGAATGGATCGAGCGGCGGCGCCCGACCTTGCTGGGCCTTCTGTCCGGCATCGTGGGCGGCCTGGTCGCCATCACGCCCGCCGCCGGCTTCGTCGATCCCAAGGGCGCCTTCTTCATCGGCCTGATCGCCGGCCCGGCCTGCTACGCCGGGGCGGTGTGGCTGAAGCGCGCGCTGAAGTACGACGACAGTCTGGACGCCTTCGGGGTGCACGGGGTGGGCGGGATCGTCGGCGCCCTGCTGACCGGCCTGTTCGCCACCACCGGCGTCAACGCCCTGGCCGAGGGCGCCACGGTCTGGAAACAGGCCGTGGGCCTTCTGGGCGTCATCGCCTGGAGCGCGGCCGGCGCCTATCTGGTCCTGACGATCTGCCGCCTGACCACGGGCCTGCGCGTCGCCAGGGAGCAGGAGATCGAGGGCCTGGACTACACCCAGCACGGCGAAGCCATTCACTGATCGCCGGCAGACGGTCCGGCCGTCAGATTTCCTGGTTGAAGGCCCCGATCTCGGGATAGGCGGCCAGGCGCGGCTTCACTTCCTTGCGGAACAGGTCGCGCATGTCGTCCTCGGAGCGCATGCTTTCGACAACCACCACCAGCTCGGGCTTGTTCGAGGAGGCGCGGACCAGCACCCAGGAGCCGTCCTCCAGGTGAACCCGCACGCCGTTGACTGTGATGGCCTCGACGATCTTGCGGCCCAGGATCTCGCCCCCGGCGTCGGCCAGGTCGGAATATTCCTTCACGATCCGCTCCAGCACCTCGTACTTCAGCTCGTCGTCGCAGTGCGGGCTCATGGTCAGGCTGGTCCAGGCGTCCGGCAGGGCCGCCTTCAGCTCGCTCAACTTCTTGCCCGGATTGCGGTCCAGCATGGCCAGCACGGCGCCGGCCGCGACCAGGCCGTCGTCGTAGCCGTGGCCCAGTTCGCCGGCCATGAAGAAGTGGCCCGACTTCTCGAACCCGGCAAGGGCGCCGATCTCGGCGGTCTTGCGCTTGATGTAGCTGTGGCCCGTCTTCCAGTAGACGGTCTCGGCGCCGTTGGCCTTCAGAACCTCGTCGGTCTTGTACAGGCCCGTCGACTTCACATCGACGACGAAGGTGCTGTTCGGGTGAATGGCCGACAGGTCGCGCGCCAGCATCAGGCCGATCTTGTCGGCGAAGATCTCCTCGCCCGTGTCGTCCACCACGCCGCAGCGGTCGCCGTCGCCGTCGAAGCCCAGGGCCAGGTCGGCGCCCGTCTCCTTCACCCGCTGGGCCATCTGCACCAGCATGGCGTGGTCCTCGGGGTTCGGATTGTACTTGGGGAAGGTGAAGTCCAGGTCGGTGTCCATCTCGATCACCTCGACGCCCATGCGGCGCAGGGCGTCGGGGGCGAAGGCGCCGGCCGTGCCGTTGCCGCAGGCGCAGACCACCTTCAGCGGCCGCTTGACCTGAACCTTCGACGCGACGTCGGCGATGTATTTTTCGCGGAAGTCCTCGACCCGCACCAGCTTGCCGCCGTCGCGCGCCACGCCCTGGCCGTTCAGCACGATCTCCTTCAGGCGACCGATCTCGTCGGGGCCGAAGGTCAGGGGGGGATTGGCCCCCATCTTCACGCCGGTCCAGCCGTTCTCGTTGTGGCTGGCGGTGACCATGGCCACGCAGGGCGCATCCAGTTCGAACTGGCCGAAATAGGCCATCGGCGACAGGGCCAGGCCGACGTCCAGCACCTCCATCCCGCCTTCCAGCAGCCCCAGGATCAGCGCCTGCTTGACGCTGAGGCTATAGCCCCGGAAGTCGTGGCCGGTGACGATCTTGGGTTCGACGCCGATCTCGTGGACATAGGTGGCCAGACCCAGCCCCAGCGCCTGGATACCCAGCAGGTTGATCTCCTTTTCCAGGATCCAGCGGGCGTCGTATTCGCGAAAGCCGGTCGGCTTGACCAGCGCCTGCGTCTCATAGGCGGCCGTGTTCGGCTTCAGGTCCTGGCGGGGCTTCAGCATGGTGATCCTTGGGAATGCGGTTTCGGCGACGGGGCCTTCAGGGCCAGACCAGCGCCAGGGCGACCATCAGGACGACGCCGGTCAGGGCCAGCGCGAAGAACAGGCGGTCGGACATGGCGAAGGTATAGCGGCGGCCCCGGTCAGGCTGCAACAACGCAGGATCGGCGATATGGCTCCGCTCGCGAACGCCGCCTTGCGAAAACTTGACCGGTTCAAGACGGCGGCCTACGCCCGAACCACCGCCTCCCGGAGACGCCCATGCCCCGCCTGATCCTGCTTCGCCACGGCCAGAGCCAGTGGAACCTCGAAAACCGCTTCACCGGCTGGGTCGACGTCGATCTGACCGACGAGGGCGAGGCCCAGGCCCGGCGCGGCGGAGAACTGATCGCCCAGGCGGGATTCAAGCCGGCGGTGATGTTCACCTCGGTCCTGACCCGCGCCAAACGCACCGGCGCCCTGGCGCTGCAGTCGGCCGGCCTGAAGGACGTTCCGGTGATCGAGGACTGGCGCCTGAACGAGCGCCACTACGGCGGCCTGACCGGCCTCAACAAGGCCGAGACGGCCGAGAAGCACGGCGAGGACCAGGTCAAGGTCTGGCGCCGCTCCTATGACGTGCCGCCACCCCCGCTGGCGCCCGGGGGCGAGTTCGACTTCACCGCCGACCCCCGCTACGCCGGCAAGGCCATCCCCGACACCGAAAGCCTGAAGACCACCCTGGACCGGGTGAAGCCCTATTGGGACGAAGAGATCGCGCCGCGCCTCAAGGCCGGCGAAGACGTGCTGATCGCCGCCCACGGCAATTCGCTGCGGGCCATCGTCAAGCTGCTGTTCGCGGTGCCGGACGACAAGATCGTCGGCGTGGAGATTCCGACCGGCAATCCGCTGGAGATCGACCTGGACGCCGATTTGAAGCCGACCGCCGCCCGCTATCTGGACGCGTCGCGCGCCGAAGATCTGCCGGCGGTTTCATGAGCTGGAGCGACGCCGACCGCGCCTTCATGGCCCAGGCCATCGATCTGGCGACCGGACGCATGGGCGAGACCTGGCCCAATCCGGCGGTGGGCTGCGTCCTGGTCAAGGACGGCCACGTCGTCGGTCAGGCCGCCACGGCGCCTGGCGGCCGCCCCCACGCCGAAGAGCAGGCCGTGCCAGCCGCCGGCGATCAGGCCCAAGGCGCCACCGCCTATGTCACGCTGGAGCCGTGCGGCGCCCGGTCTTCGGGTCGAAAGTCCTGCGCCCATTTTCTGGCCGACGCCGGGGTGTCGCGGGTGGTCATCGCCTGCCTGGACCCCTCCCCCTTCGCCGCCGGTCGCGGCACCGAGCGGCTGCGCGCCGCCGGCCTGACCGTCGAGACCGGCCTGATGTGCGAAGAGGGCGCGGCGCTATGCGAGGGCTTCCTGCACCGGCTGGAGACCGGCCGGCCGATGGTGCGGGTGTCGAAGGACGGCGCCGGCTTCGACGGCCGTTTCGCCGCCTCTTCCAAGGCCGATCTGGTGACTGAACTGAAGCGGTTGGGCGAGGCCGGCTACACCCGTCTGTGGACCGCGCCAGGCGAATTGGCCGACGCCCTGCGCGACCAGGGCCTGCTCACCGACTAGCGCCGGATGGATAATCTTTCTTAAGTCGGACGTCGTAGGGTGATCGGATGGTCGCCGTCGCCGAACCGATCGTCAGGAAGCGCCTTTCCCAGGCTGAGTTGGACGTGATCTGCGCCCGGCACGACCGTCTGTTCCAGGCGCGCCCCGGCGGCGCCCGCGCCGTTTTCGCCTGGCTGGACCTGACGGGCCTCAGCCTGAAAGGCCGCAACCTCTGCGACGCGGACTTCGCCGGCGCCTGCCTGGAAACCTGCGACTTGACCGGCGCCAAGCTCGACAACGCCAACTTTTTCGGCGCGGACATGCAGGACGCGATCCTGGCCGACGCCTCCCTGCGCCGCGCCGACCTGCGCGGGGCCTGCCTGCGCGGCGCGGACCTGTCCGGCGCCGACCTGTTCGAGGCCGACCTGCGCGAGGGCACCATCGCCGCCGCCGACGCCAAGCTGGGCTTCAAGGTCATCGAGCCCCGCCCCCGCGACCAGACCCAGGTCGGCGGCGCCTGCCTGGCCGGCGCCAATCTGCAGCGCTCCAAGATGGCGGGCGTCATCGCCATCAAGGCCGACTTTTCCGGCGCGGTGATGAAGGACTGCAAGCTGGTCCGCGCCAATCTGAAACAGGCGGATTTTCGCGGCGCCGACCTGGCCGGGGCCGATTTGTCGGGCGCCGACCTGTCGGGCGCGGATCTGCGCGACGCCATCCTGGTCGGGGTCAAGACCACTCTGTGGCGGGCCGACGGGGCCGACATGCAGGGCGCCCTGACCGACACCCGATGCGCCGGCGCGCCGGTCTCTGAGATGCCCGCCGCGGAAATGCTGCGCGAACACGCCCGCTGGTGCGAAAGCGGCGGCGCCGAGGGGCAGCCCTCGGTCTTCGACGGGGTGGACCTGCGCCCGCTGAAGTCGATCGTCGGCCTGAACCTGACCGCCCTGTCGGCCAAGGGCGCGGTCTTCTACGGCCTGGACATGGAAGGGGTGCAGTTGCAGGGCGCGCACCTGGAGAACGCCGACCTGCGCTCGGTCAACCTGCGTCGCGCCGACCTGCGGGGCGCGCGGTTAAAGGGGGCGAAGCTGACGGGCTCCGACCTTCGCGAGGCCCAGTTGGGCCCCCTGATGATCACGGCGGATCGTCTCCTGCCCGCCGACCTGACCGGCGCCAACCTGCGCGGAGCGGATTTGACGGGGGCGGACCTGCGCCGCGCGATCCTGGCCGGCGCGGACCTGGGCCGCACCACCATGCACGGCACCCAGACCCGCCAAACGGACTTCACCGGCGCGGTGCTGACGGGCGTGCGCGGCCTGACCGTCGATCAGGCCGCCTGATGCGCCTCAGGCCAGGGCCTTCAGCTTTTCGACCAGATCGGTCTTTTCCCAGCTGAAACCGCCGTCAGCGTCCGGCTCGCGGCCGAAATGGCCGTAGGCGGTGGTGCGGGCGTAGATCGGCTTGTTCAGCTTCAGATGCTCGCGGATGGCGCGCGGCGTCGCCCCGCCGATCAGCTTGGGCAGTTCGCGCTCCAGCATTGCTTCGTCGATCTTGCCCGTGCCGTGCAGATCGACGTGGACCGACTGCGGCTGGGCCACCCCGATGGCGTAGCTCAGCTGGATGGTGCAGCGGTCGGCCAGGCCGGCGGCCACGACGTTCTTGGCCAGATAGCGCGCGGCGTAGGCGGCGGAGCGGTCCACCTTGGTCGGATCCTTGCCCGAGAAGGCGCCGCCGCCATGCGGGGCCGCGCCGCCGTAGGTGTCGACGATGATCTTGCGGCCGGTCAGGCCCGCGTCGCCGTCCGGTCCGCCGATCTCGAAGATGCCGGTCGGATTGATGTGCCACACGGTCTCGTTGGTGATGAAGCCGTCGGGCAGCACCTCGGCCACCACCGGCTTGACCACCTCGGCCACCTGGCCCTGGGTCAGGCCCTTGGCGTGCTGGGTCGAGACGACGATGGAGGCGGCGCGGACGGGCTTGCCGTCTTCGTAATAGAGGGTGACCTGGCTCTTGGCGTCCGGCTCCAGCCGGGTGTCGCCGCCGTGACGCAGTTCGGCCAGTTTCCTCAGGATCCGATGGCTGTAGGCCAGTGTCGCCGGCATCAGCTCCGGCGTCTCGTTCGAGGCGTAGCCGAACATGATGCCCTGGTCGCCGGCGCCCTCGTCCTTGGTGTCGGTGGAATCGACGCCCACGGCGATATCGACCGACTGGCCGTGCAGGTGGTTCGAGAATTCGAACGTCTTCCAGTGGAAGCCGTCCTGCTCGTAGCCGATGTCCTTGACCGCGGCGCGCACGGCGGCTTCGATTTCGGCCTCAATGCCCGGCGCCCAGCCCCCGTGTCCTTGGCCGCCGTCTTCCCAGATGCCCTTGCCGCGGATTTCACCGGCCAGAACCACCCGATTGGTGGTGGTCAGAGTCTCGCAGGCGACCCGCGCCTCCGGATCCTTGGCCAGGAACAGATCGACCACCGTGTCGGAGATGCGATCCGCGACCTTGTCGGGATGCCCCTCGGAAACGCTTTCGGAGGTGAAGAGGAAGGACGAACGGGCCAAGCCGAGGGCTCCTGTCTTTGGTGTCAGGCCGACACACATATAAAGACATGCTTATATCTTCAAGTGTTCGACATCCACCCTATGCCGCAGACATGACAAAGCCCTCCCCGCCCGGTGGCGAAGAGGGCTCTAGCGCTGGATCGGCGCTGAATTAGTTGCGAAGGCCGCGCGCGACCAGCAGCAGGGCGTCGCGCTTGTCCGCGTCGTCAATGGCGCGGAAGGCCGACAGCAGTTCCGAAACGCCCGGCGCCGCCAGGGCCAGTTCGTCGCCGTGCTCGCCATCCAGTTCGCCCAGCAGGGCCGCGCCGGTCGTCTTCAGCACCGCCGCGATCTGCAGCAGGCGGGCGGCCGAAACGCGATTCACGCCGCGCTCGTATTTCTGAATCTGCTGGAAGGTCACTCCGGCGCCAGCAGCCAGCTGGGCCTGGGTGATACGGAGTTCTTCGCGGCGGCTGCGGATACGGGTTCCGATCGCCACGTCAACGGGATCTACTGCGTCGGTCATTGGGGCCTGTGAAGCTCGACGAAAGCCGCGTGAGGCCCGAAAACGAGGCGTCCGTCAAGGCCACGTCGGGCATATTTCGCGCAATTATGCGCCCTATGCGGGTTGCGGAGGATTAGTTCTCGCAGCAATGCCCTGAATGCATTGAACAACATCGCATAACGCCAAGCCAGACGCACAACCCCCGCATTCACACGCTGCGCCTGTGCGCGCACACGTCCTGTTAACGGTGGCGGACATACAACCTATCCGTGTTGTTCGAAGGAGCGCGCGTCTTGGCCGCATCGTTCTCAGCCCAACCGCCGTCGCTTCGGATCCGAGAAGGCTCCGCCGCCGTCGAATTCGCCCTGATCGGCCCTGTCCTCATCGCCCTGCTTCTGGCGGCGGTGGTGTACGGCGGATGGTTCCTCCTGGCCCAATCGGTGCAGTCCCTGGCGTCGGAGGCCGCCCGGGCCACGCTCGGCGGGCTGGACGCCCCGGAGCGCGCCGCGCTCGCCCGATCCGAGGCCAGAGCCACGGTCAGCGACATCGGCGCACTGGACGCCCGACGGCTGGCGCTACGGGTCGAAGACGACGGCGTCACTGTCCGTGTGATCGCCGCCTACGACATCCACGACCATCCGATCATGCTGCTGGGCGGTATGCTGCCCCGGCCCCCTCAGGTCATAGAACGCTCCGCCGTCGTCCGGTTCGGGGAGCGTTGAGGTGGACGCCGCGCGGCGGCTGCTGGCGGACCGAAGCGGCGCGGTCGGGGTGACGGCGGCGGCGGCTGTCGCCTTTCTCGCGCTGGTCGCGGCCGTGGCGATCGACCTTGGCGGGCTGGCCCTGCATGCGCGCCGACTGCAGGGGGCCGCCGACTTGGCCGCGCTGTCCGCCGCGCGGGACCTGGATAGCGCCGCCGCCACGGCGGAGGCCACGGCCCACGCCAATATCGCGCGCGGCCCGCTGGCGGTGGAGACCACGATCGGCCGCTACACGCCCGACAAGACTGTGGCGCCGCAAAGCCGCTTCGCCCCCGGAAACATCGCGCCTAACGCCGCGCACGTGACCCTGTCCGCTCCCGCGCCGCTGTTCTTCAGCCGGTGGCTGATGGGCCGTGATCGGGTCGTCGTCACCCGCGATGCGACGGCGGCGATCCCCGATGCGCCCAAGGCCATGTTCAGCCTGGGCTCGCGTTTGGCGCGACTGGACGGCGGCGTGGCCAACCAGTTGCTGTCCGGGCTGACGGGCAGCCAGGTTTCGCTCAGCCTGATGGACTATCGCGCCCTGGCGGACCTGGACGTCAATCTGCTGAGCTTCACCGACGCCCTGGCGACGCGCCTGGGCGTGACCGTCGGCGATTACGACGCCTTGCTGGGAACCACGGTCGACGCCGGAACGGCGCTGGGGGTTCTGGATGCGCTGGCGGGCGGGACGGACGGCGGCGCGCTGGGCAAGCTCACCGGCGCGGCGGTGGGGGTCAAGGCGCCCCTGGGCCGTCTGATCGGGGTCGACGCTCAGGCCCGGGACGGGCTGCGCGCCGGCCTGGATGCAGACGTCTCGGCCCTGGACCTGATCACCGCCATGCTGGAGGTCGGCGCCGGGGACCGGCAGATGGCGCTGAAGCTGGATGCGCCGCTTGGCGTGGCCGATCTGAAGACCTGGCTGGCGATCGGGGAACGCCCCAATCGCTCGCCCTGGCTGACCGTCACCGGGACCGGGTCCCCGATCATCCGCACGGCGCAGACGCGCCTCTATATCCGCCTGAGGACGTCGGCGAAGCTGGCCGGCCTGGCCCAGGTGGAACTGCCGATACTGGTGGAGCTTGCGGCGTCCGAGGCGCGATTGAACGCCCTGTCGTGCCGGCCGGGCGAGGCGGTCGAGGTCGGGGTTCGCCCGGGCCTGGCGCGCGCCATGATCGGCGTGGTCGACGAAGGACGCCTGGACGACTTCAAGCACCCGCTGAACCCGCAGCCCGCCACGATCCTGTCCCTGCTGGGCCTGATCGTGCTCGACGCCAAGGCCGACATCGAGGCGGCGGACACGCGCTTCAAGGCGCTGCGGTTCGACCGCGACGACATCGAAGCCGGCACGGTCAAGACCGTCGCCTCCCGCCATTTCGCCGGCGGCCTGCTGGCCTCTCTCCTGCAGCGGCTGGAGCTGACGCCGCGCGTGCTGAACCTGCCGTTGGACCTGGGGGCGCTGACGCGGGCGCTGGGCGGTCTTCTGGCGCCGGTCGGCCCGGCGCTGGACGCCTTGCTGAACCCGGTGTTCGACCTGCTGGGACTTAGATTCGGAGAAGCGGACGTGCAGGTCCACGGCCTGTCCTGCCCCGACCAGGGCCTTGGTCTGCCGCGACTGGTGGGATAAGGGTCAGGCGCTGGCGGCGCGAAGGCCGGCGGCCGACGCCTGCTGGATGGCGGGGCGACGTTGCCCGCCCGAGGCGATGATGCGGTCGATGCGGCTCTTTTCCGCGCGGAAGGCGGCCAAGTCGGCGCCGCTCAGTTCCGTGCCTTCCTGCGTGCGGATGCCCGCCGGATTGATCCGCTGGCCGTTGCGCCAAATTTCATAGTGCAGGTGCGGACCCGTCGAGGCGCCGGTCGAGCCGACGAAGGCGACGACCTGGCCCTGGCTGACCCGCTGCCCGGCGCGGATGCCCGAGCCGTAGCGCGACAGGTGGCCGTAACCGCTTTCCAGCCCGTTGGCGTGGCGAATGCGCAGCCAGTTGCCGTAGCCGCCCCAGCGACGCGCCTCGACCACCACGCCGTCGGCGGGAGCCACGACCGGCGTGCCCGTTCCGGCGGCGAAATCGATGCCTTGGTGCATCTTGCGATAGCCCGAGATCGGATGGGTGCGGACGCCGAAGTTGGAGCTGACGCGGCGGAAGCTCTGCAGCGGAGTGCGCATCATGGCCGAGCGCAGGTTCTTGCCGTTCTCGTCGAAGAACTGGGCTTCCTTCGCGCCCGCGGGGCGGAAGCGGTAGAAGGTTCGGCCCTTCAGCTCGGCGTACATCAGATCGCCGACATCGACCGTGCGGCCCGCTTCGGTGACGTCCCGGTCGAACACCAGGGTGAACTCGTCCGACGCGCGGATATCGCGCTGGAGATCGAACTTGGTGGCGAACAGGCGGCTGGCGGCGCGCACGATGGAGGCGGTGGCGCCCAGTTCGCGCGCGCTGGCGGACAACGAGCGCTCGACATCGCCCTTGAGCACGACGGTCTCGTGCGTGACCTTTTCCTCCAGCGAGCGCAGGCGCAGCGCGCCGTCGAAGCTGCGCGACACGGTCAGCTGACTGGCCGGCCCGGTGCGCATGGTCAGGCCGATCAGGCGGGCGTCGCCTCGCCCATCGCGCGGCTTGGCGATGGCGGTCTCGAACTTCAGGCCGGCGCGAAGCTCGGTCAGGTCGAAGGCGTTGGCGATGGTGGCGGCGACGGCGCTGGCTTCCTCGGCGGCGACGCCGGTGCGGCGCACGGCCTGTTCGAAGGTCTCGCCGCGGCGAATCTGCACCGGCACGGCCTCGGGGGCCGTCAAACCTGCTGGAGAACCGGCGGCGGCGAAGGCTTCGGCCTCCAGCGCGGCGATCTGCGTCGCGGTGAGGGGCGGAACCTCTTCCGCCTGGGCGGGTTGATAAGCGCGTCCGGCGAACAGAGCCACCGATATGGCGGCGACCGCGGTCAGCATATGCGGCGCAAGGCGCATGGGCTGCCGGCGTGGGTCGAACTGAGCCATCGTTCCCCGTCTGTTGGCGACGCCCCGGAGGCGCCAAAGCGTACTGCAGCGAAGGTTCGCGCCCAAGGCCCCGGACGCGAAGGCAAGCCCTATAACCCGCCTGTACCAGTTTGGGAAGACAGTCCGTTACAAATGGTTAACGGGCCGGCGCCTTCTGTAATCGTTCGACTTCTCGCAACGCGGTCCACAAGAACAGCCTAGAGAAGACATCGCCCGAAGCCGGCGTGCTTGTTGACATTCCCGCCCTCTTGTCGCCCAGCTTGGCTGCAACGCAGGCCCGCCTAAGGATGTTTGCACATTTGGACATCGACCCTGTGCTGACCTCCGGCGACATCGATTCTATTTCAGTTCTCACCTCTCGCTTGACGCCAATCGCTTGACCGACGTCCCGGCCGATCCGAAGCCCGCCCCAGGGCGACCGCCCTCGCCCCGCTGGCGACGCCTGGCCCGCCGGGCGGGCGTGACCTTGCTGATCGTGCTGATCATCGTCGCGGTGGCGCTGGCCGCCCTCTATCTGAACCGCAGGGCGGCCGCCCGGCAGGCGCTGGTGGGCTGGCTGGACCAGCGGGGCGTTCCCGCCGACGTCGAGGTCGAGCGCATCGAGCTGGACGGCTTCGTCGGGCGTATCCGCATCGGCGATCCGGCCAATCCCGACGTGACCGTGGAGCGGGTCGAGGTCGACTATGCGGTCGGACTGCCGTGGTCCCGCACCGGCCTGGGCGTCACGCCCAGCCGCATCCGGCTGGTGCGCCCCGTCGTGCGCGCCGCCTGGCGAGACGGCCGGCTGTCGCTGGGATCGCTCGATCCGGTCTTGGAGGAGTTCACGGGGCGGCCGCCGCGCCCGGATTCCCGCGCGCCGGTGGTCATCGTCGAGGACGGCCGCGCCCGCGTCCAGACCGACTACGGACAGATCACCGCGCGCGGCGACGCGCGTCTGGACGACGGCAAGCTGATGCGGCTGGCTGCGGACGTCGCCGCGCCCGCGCTGAAGAGCGGCGACATCCAGGCGCAGGGCCTGGGCGGACGCATCGACCTGACCACGCGCGGCGACCGCGTGGCCGTGACCCTGGCGACGACGGCGGCGGCCTTCGAGGCCCCGGCGGCGGCCGGCCGATCGGCGCGGCTGACGCTGCAGGGCGACCTGCCCTATCCTGACTTGAAGACGCACCGAGGAGACGGGCGGGCGGTCCTGGACGCCCGGCTGACGGCCGACAGCCTGGGCCAGCCGGGCCTGCGGGCCCGCCAGGCCGACGTGGCCTGGCGTTTCGACGGACAGACCGCCGGGTGGCTGGAGACCTTCCGCATCGAAGGCCGCCAGGACGTCGACTTCAAGGCCGAGGCCATCGAGGGGACCGACCTGCGTGTCGCCCGCCTGGCCGCCCAGGCCGACGGCGGCCGCCTGGTCGTGGCTCGCGGCGACGACCTACGCTGGAGCGTGAACACGCCGCTGAAGCTGACCGCGGCCTCCGTCCGCAGCGGCGAGGCACAGGCGCGCGGCGCCGACATCCGCATCGCCGACCTGAGCCTGGGCGGACGTGGCGCGGCCGTGGAGGCGACCGGCCAGGCCGATGTCGCCTTCGATGCGGCGGGGTTCGGCGACCTGAGTTTGCGCCAGGGCCGAGGGAGGATGGCGTTGGACGTGGTCCAGGACGGGGCGATGCGGATCGGCCTGACCGGCGCCCTGCGGTCCGCCAACGCGTCATGGCCGCTGTTCGGGCCGGTCGCGGGCGACGACCTGCCGGACCTGGCGGAGATCAAGCGGGCGCTGGGCGCCTTCGCCTTCGACGCCCCGGCCTTCTCCGTCGAGACCGGCAGCGAGGGCACGCGCGTCAACCTGGCCCGGCCCGTCGTCCTGCGCCCGCGCAACGGCGGCGCTCTGACCGTGAGCCCGTCCGGCGAAGCCGTCTATCAGGCCGAGCCTGGGCGGCTGGGCGGCGGCGCCCTGGCGCTGAAGGCGACGCGCGGACGCGGCCTGCCCGAACTGGACGTCGCCGTGCCGGAGTGGCGTCTGACGCCGGCCGGCTTCGAGGCGCGGCTGGACGGCCGCGCCGCGCTCGATTTCGATCTGGCGCGCGGGATCGAGGCGCGCACGGCCGGACTTCTGGCCATGACCGACGGAACCCTGACCTACGCGCCGCGCGATTGCGTCGGCCTGACCGTCGAGCGGCTGGAGCTGGACGAGAACGACGTCCACCAGGTCGCCGGCCGTCTGTGCCCGCAGGACGCACCGCTGTTCGCCTCGCGCGAGGGCGTCTGGCGCGTGCGCGGCGACATTCGCGAGATGCAGGCCCAGGCGCCGTTCTTGGGAATGCGGTTTGAACAGGTCGCCGGCCAGGTGGCGGTGAATGGCGGCCCCGCCGGGATCGACCTGATCGCCCACGTCGGCGAGGCCCGCGTGGTCGATGCGACCGAGCCCCGCCGCTTCCATCCTCTCAGCGCTCGGGGCCAAGCCCGCCTGGCCGGCGAACGCTGGAGCGGCGCTTTCGACCTGAGCCGTGTGGGCGCATCCCTGGGCGACCTGACCTTGGCGCACGACGGTCGAAGCGGCGCGGGCGGACTGAAGATCCAGACGCCGCAGATCGTCTTCGCCGAGCACGGGCTCCAACCGTCCGATTTGACGCCCCTGCTGGACGACTTCGTGCAGTCGCCGGTCACGGGATCGGTCGGCTTCGCGGGACGCTTCGACTGGACCAAGGACGCCGAACCGACGTCCAGCGGCCGCCTGACCATTCCAGGTCTGGATTTCGTCAGTCCGGCCGGACCGATCGAAGGTCTGAAGGGCGATATCGCCCTGACCAGCCTGACGCCGCTGGTCACGGCGCCGGATCAGCACCTGACGATAGACCGGCTGGACACCGCGACCGACGCGACCGCCCTGGACGTGACCTTTTCGCTGACGCCCACGGCCCTGGACGTGGCCGGCGGGCGCGTGGCGGCGGCGGGCGGCTTCGTCTCGGTGGAGCCGCTGTCGATCCCGCTGGATCCGACCTTGCCGTACAGCGGCGTGGTGGTGCTGGACCGCGTCCAACTCGGCCAGGTGGTTTCCGACTCCGGCTTTGGTGACAAGGTTCAGCTGGACGCCCTGGTGTCCGGCCGCCTGCCCTTCATCTCCGACCCCAAGTCCGGCTTCAAGGTCGTGGGCGGATCGCTGGTGGCGGTCCAGCCGGGGCGGCTGTCGATCAATCGCGAGGTGCTGACCGATGTGGACGCGGGCGGCGGGGGCGACGCCGTGCCGCCCGGCATGGTCGAGGACCTGGCCTATCAGGCGATGGAGAACCTGGCCTTCGACGTGCTGACCGCCGACGTCAACAGCCGCGACGACGACCGAATGGCCGTGCTGTTCCACATCCGGGGCCGCCACGATCCGCCCCAGCGCCAGGAACTGCGCCTGACGCTGAGCGACCTAATCAGTCGGCGCTTCCTGAACCGCAACCTGCCCCTGCCGTCCGACACCGGCATCGACCTGACGCTGGACACCACGCTGAACCTGAACCAACTGATCGGCGACCTGATGGCGGTCAACCGCGCCCGTCAGGGCCAGGCCGAGGAAGAGGCCAACCGCCCGTGAAGGCCATCACCATCATTCAGCCGCCGTTCACCGCCGGACGTGCTAGAAGACCCCTCAACCTTGGCCTAACGGAGCCTTCGCCATGATCACCAAGCGGCAGTTGGCCGGCCTCGGCCTCGGAGCGGCGGTCGTCGCCGTCTCGGCCTGCGCCCCCACCATCCGTCTGGAAGTCGCGCCGATCCAGATCTATGCGAAACTGGACGCCGACGTTCGCGTTCGCCTGGATCAGGAGTTGCAGCAGCTCCTCCAGGAAAATCCGAACCTCTTCTGATCGCCTCGCTCTTTTGAAAGGACAGGCTGACATGACCTTCCGCAAGCTTTTCGTGATCGGCGCCGCCGTGGCCGCCCTGGGCGTGGCCGGCGCCGCCGTGGCCCAGACCGCCGCCCAGAAGTCGATGATCGACCAGGCCAAGGCCCAGGGCGTGGTCGGCGAACAGGCCGACGGCTACCTCGCCTTCCGCTCCTCTTCGTCCGACGCCGCCCTGCGCGCGGCGGTGGAGGCCACCAACAACGGCCGTCGCGCCGCCTACGCCCGCAGCGCCGCCGAGGCCGGCACCAGCGCCGATGTCGCCGGGGCCCGGATGTTCGAAAGCCAGCTTCTGCCGCGCATTCAGTCCGGTCAGTGGTATCGCAACGCCCAGGGCCAGTGGGTCCAGCGCTAGGCTGATCCGATGGGCGGTCCCAGGCGCGACCGGATCGTCCGCCTCCTGCTGGCGCTATTGCTGGCGGGGTTCGTCGCCGCCGTCGCCACCGCCCTGCTGAACGTCGCGTGGTCGCTGATGGGCGGCGGCGATCTGACGCTGCACGGCTGGATCGCCCTGAGCCTGGGCGTCGTGGGGACGGTGCTGCTGACCTGGGTCTTGATGGCCCTGGCCTTCAAGTCGAACCGCGAGGGTTGGGACGATCGCGTCGACAACCGGCTGGATCCCGGCCGCGAGGACGACTGACGGCCGATCAGGCCGCGGCGCGCTCCGCCTGAAGGGCGGGCATCAGCAGACCCTGTGCCAGGGCCCGCACCACCGGAACGGCGACGGCGTCGCCCATCAGCTTCAACGCGGCGCTTTCGCTGCGGGGCAGGCGATAGTCGTCCGACACCCCCATCAGACGCGCCGCTTCACGCCCCGTCAGGCGGCGCACCCGCACCCGCCCCTGATCGCAGACGACGACATATTGGCGCGAAGAGCCGCCGGCCGGCGTGCGCAGGCATCCGGCCAGGCCGTCGAACCGCACTTCCAGCCGCTGGACCTTGGCGCCGTTCTCCACCCGCACGCGGCGATAGGCGGCCCCGACCCGGCGCTGCCCCGAGGCGACGGCGGCGTCGATGCGCGTCCGGTGCAGCGGTGCGGCAAGCGACAGCACCGCCTCCGAGTCGTCCAGCCAGTCCGCCGTTTCGTCCGGCTCCAGCACGGCGGCGAGGTCCAGGTTGCGCCGGGGCGGCGCCGGCAAGGACCACCAGGCCCACGCCGCGCGCACGGCCGCGGGCAGCCGGTGGTGTGCGGCGACCAGACGGGGGCTGTGAAAAGGCGCCATCGGTCCTGTGGCCTGCGGCGCATCGCCCTGCGCGGCGACCACGAACAGCCGGGGGCGCGATTGCGGCAGCCACAGCGCCGCGTCCATCTCCAGCGCGCCGACCCGATAGCCGGCCTCGACCATGGCGGCGCAGACGGCGGCGAAGTCGCGCCCCTGACCGGAGGTCAGCAGGCCGATGACGTTCTCCAGCACGATGACGCGCGGCGCCCGCCCCTCGGCCCGCAGGTCCTGCATCAGTTTCCAGAAGCCCCAGAACGCGCCGGACCGCCCCGCTTCCAGTCCGCCGCGCGCGCCGGCCAGGCTGACGTCCTGACAGGGCGACGACGCCCAGCACAGGTCCGGTCGCCCAGGCAGGTCCGCCGTCGTCAAAGCCCAGACGTCGCCCTTGCGGAAAACCGTATCCGGGTGGTTGGCGCGAAAGGCCGCAGACTTCATGGAATCCATGTCGTTGGCGAAGGCGACATCCATGCCGCCTCGGCCGGCGCCGCCCAGGCCCAGACCCGCCAGACCGCCGCCGGCGAAGAACTCGAATACGGTCGGACGAATCGACATAGTTCTACCATAGCGCAGCCGGCGCCCTTGACCGAGGCCGACGGGCTGCACACGTGCGGGGCCGAGAGAGGACCCCCGCCATGCCCCCGATCACGCACAAGACCTTCCTGTCCCTTCTGGCCGTGGCCGGCCTCAGCCTGGCCGCCTGCTATGACCGCAACGACAGCGCGCCACAGCCCGCCCCGGTCCCGGAAACCGCTGCCGAATTGGGCGGGGTGGACCTTTCGCGGCCGGTGCGCGTCCTGGGCACCGAGCCGTTCTGGAGCATAGAGATCACGTCGGACGCCCTGGTCTACACCCGCGTGGATCAACCCGAGCAGCGCGCGCCCAATCGCGGCGTGACGGTGCAGGGCACGGTGGCGACCTTCACCACGACGACCAGCCTGAACCAGCCGCTGAACGTCAGTCTGATCGCCACGGAATGTTCGGACGGAATGAGCGACCGGACCTATCCGCTGACGGCGCGGGTCGAGATCGGCGACCAGACGCTCAACGGCTGCGGGGCGTCCAGCGCCGCCATCATGGCCGGCGGCGAATCCGGTCCGGTCGTCGAACCGGCGGCGGGCTGAAGCTCAGCACCAGCCCGCGGCGCGCAGGGCCCGGGCGTAGCGGCGGCTGACCGGCGCGGTCAGGCCGCCCTCCAGCGTCAGCACCGCGCGGCCGTCGTTGCGGGCCACGTCGCGCACCGCCTCGCGCGCCACCCACCAGCTGCGGTGCGTCTGCGAGCCCTCCAGACCCTCCAGCTCATCGAGCGCGTCCGACAGACGCATCAGGATCAGGTCCGACCCGCGATCGGTGTGGATGCGCAAATAGTGATCCTCAGCCTGCACCGCCCGGATCGCCGCGCCCCTCAAATGGGCCGGAAGACGCGCGGGAAAGCGCGGGCCGGTCCTGTCGACCGAGCCCGAGGCATGGGTCTGGACCGGGCGCGCGCGCGTGACGAAGACATTGACCGCGCTGATCGCGGCGGTGATCGTCACCACATAGAAGGCGATCATCGGCAGGTGCTCCAGCGGTATCATCCCCCCGTTCAGCGCCGGTCCCGTCACCGCCCAGACGACCACCGAGAGCGGCCCCGAGATCACCGCCGTCAGCAGGCCCACCGACAGCCAGGGCCGCTCGTCCAACGCGACGATCCTGTCCAGCATCAACGAGCAGGCATGGCCCCACAGCCCGCCGCCCACCATGACGGGGATCCAATAGGCCAGGCGCAGTCCAAGCGACACGCGGCCCGTCTCGAAGGCGCCGGTCAGCGCCAGAAGCAGGCCGCCCGCCGCGGCCGTGGCCAGTCCGCGCGCCAGGTCCTTAAGCCGCAGTCGCTCCACCAGGCTCAAGGACGGTCGTCCCGCGTCGCGCAGACGGCGCGGAAGCCGGCCGCGGCGAACCGCACCATGTAGTCGCCCGCGCTCTCCAGGTCGCCGGAGCGGCACAGGCCGTTCGACAACCGGTCCAGCCGCCCCGTCTCGCCCAGCGTCAGGGTCAGGGCGCCCGACAGATTGTGGTAGGCCCAATAGAGATCGACCTCGCGCGCGCCGGGCAGGACCTGGCGGACCAGTTCGATCAGCCGACGCACCGCCGGGTCGAAATAGCGGGCCATCGTCTCGCCGCCGAAGGTGGGGTTGGCGTTGGCCTGGGCCACCAGGGCCGCATAGTGCTTCCACCCCGGCCCGCCTTTCAGCGACCATTCGAAGGGCGGACGCAGGAAGGCGTCCAGCAATCCCTCCAGCGTCATGTCGGCCCCCGCCTGTTCGGCGTAGCGATTGACGGCGTCGACCCGTTCGCTGTTCCACACCTCGGCGCGACGCAGGAAGACCGCGTCGAACAGGTCGCGCTTGGCGCCGAAATAGTAGTGGACCAGCGCGGTGTCGACGCCGGCCTCGCGCGCCACCTCGCGGATGGTGACGCCATAGAAGCCGTGTTTGGAGAACAGGTCCTCGGCCGCGTCCAGGATCAGGTCGCGCGTCTCGCCGGCCACCTTGGCCTGGGCCTTGGGTGGGCGGCCGCGGCGCGCGGGCGCTGGGGCGCCGGCCTTGCGGCGGGCGGCGGCCACGGGTCGGGCGGCGATGGCGGCGTCCGGCTTGCTCATGCCCAACGCTTAGGCGGGGGCCGCGTCCGGTGCAACGGCGCCACGCCACCCGCATGACCTGACGCAGCGTCACCGCAAAGGTTTGACAGCGGCGCGAAAGCGGGTCAGTTTCGAGAAAATCATTGAACGCTGAATAAAAGCGGCAACGGCTGGAAACGACAAAGGGGTTTAGGATCATGAATCGTCATGTGAAGTGCGCGCTGCTGGCCGGCGCGGCCTGGGGCGTGCTTGCGGGTGCTTCGGCCGCCCAGGACGCCGAAGCGGTCGCCCAGGCGGCCAACGCGGATCAGTCCACGGCCACTGTCGAGGACATCGTCGTCACCGCCCGTCGCCGAGACGAGCAGCTGAAGGACGTGCCGGTCGCCGTGTCGGCCCTGAGCGCCGAGCGTCTGGAACAGACCGGCGCCGTGGACATCACCGCCCTGCAGCAGCAGACGCCCAACGCCACGGTTCAGGTGGCGCGCGGCTCCAACTCCACCCTGATCAGCTTCATCCGCGGCGTGGGCCAGCAGGATCCGCTGTGGGGCTTCGAACCGGGCGTCGGCCTGTATATCGACGACGTCTATGTCGCCCGCCCGCAGGGCGCGGTGCTGGACGTGTTCGACATCTCGCGCATCGAGGTGCTTCGCGGCCCGCAGGGCACCCTCTATGGCCGCAACACCATCGGCGGCGCGATCAAGTACGTCACCAGGCGCCTGGACCGCGATCCCAGCCTGACCGCACGGGCCGAGTTCGGCAGCTATGACGAGCACAACTTCCTGCTGTCCGGCTCCGTGCCCCTCGGCGACACCTTCGCCATCGGGGCCGCCGTCGCCAGCTACAACCACGACGGCTACGGCGAGAACCTGTTCACCGGCGAGGACCAATACGACAAGGACGTGATGGCCTATCGCGCCAGCGCGGAATGGACGCCCAGCGACGACCTGTTCTTCCGCCTGGCCTGGGATCGCGTGGAAGACGATTCCGCGCCGCGTCACGGCCACCGCGAGGTGGTCTCCAGCGACGGTCTGTGGACCCCGCCGGCCAGCGAGTACGACACCTACGCCGGCATCACCGGCGAACAGAAGGTCGTCACCGAGGGCGTCTCCCTGACGGGCGAATACCGGGTCAACGACTGGCTCACCCTGAAGTCGATCACCGCGTACCGCTCGGGCGACACCCAGACGATCATCGACTTCGACGAGACGCCGAACCCGACCCTGGACATCCCGGCCCTCTATTCCGACGATCAGTTCACCCAGGAGTTCCAGGCCCTGTTCACCGGCGACCGCTGGTCGGGCGTGGCGGGCCTGTTCTATCTGGACGGCACGTCGTCGGGCGCCTTCGACACCATCGCCGGAAACCTGGGCCTGTCGATCGCCGCGGCCGGTTCGGTGGACACCCAGTCCTTCTCGGCCTTCGCCGACTTCAGCTACGACCTGACGGACCGCCTGCACCTGTCGCTGGGCGGCCGCTACACCCGGGACGACAAGGACGCCTCGGTCCTGCGCCTGTTCTACCTGGGCGCCACGCGCACGCCGTTCACCGGCGGCGCCGACCGTCCAGTGTTCGCGGTCCGCACGGATTACACGGCGTCGGACACTTTCGAGAAGTTCACGCCTCGGGCCAGCATCTCCTACGACTTCAGCGACGAGCTGACGGGTTACGCCTCGGTCAGCCAGGGCTTCAAGTCGGGCGGCTGGGACATGCGCGGCGACGCCGCCCTGGTGCCGCAGACGGTCAATGGCTACCAGCCCGAGACGGTCACCGCCTACGAGCTGGGCCTGAAGGGCTCGGCCTTCGACCGGCGCCTGTCGTTCGCATCGGCCGTCTTCTATTCCGACTACCAGGACCAGCAGATCACGACCCAGCAGGTGGCCACCCCGCCGGCCGTCGGCATCGCCTCGGTGGTCGACAACGTCGGCGCCTCGACCATCTACGGCTTCGAACTGGAGGGGTCGGCCTTCCTGACCGACGACATCACCGCGAACTTCTCGATCGGCTATCTGAAGAACGAGTTCGACGAGTTCATCACCCTGGTCACCGGCACGCCCGTCGACATCTCCGACTCTCGCGAGCCGCAGAACTCGCCGGAGTGGTCGGCCTATTACGGCATGACCTGGCGCGGCGACATCATGGGCGGCGAGCTGCGGGTCACGCCCTCGCTGTCCTATCGCTCGGACTACCACCTGTTCGACATTCCCGATCCCATCCTGGACCAGGACGGCTATGTCCTGGCCGACGCCAGCGTGATCTGGACCGCCCCCAGCGAGCGATGGGAAATCGGCCTGTTCGGCCGCAACCTGACCGACGTGCGGTACCGGGTCGGCGCCTACAGCTTCCCCGGCGCGACCTACAACAACTCGATTAGCGCCTTCTACGGTCCGCCGACGACCTATTCGGCCCGCCTGACGGTCAAGTTCTGACCCGACGCGCAATGACGACGGGGCGGCGGTCGCAGGGCCGCCGCCCTTTGCTTTCGGGCCAGGCTTATGGCTAGGCTCGCCCCTGACACGATAAGAACGATCGCCAGAAAGATCGAAGGGAAACGCCGATGACGACCGCTCCGTCGCGCGAGGCCGCGCCCGCCTCCGGCTACCGCTACTACGTCCTGGCGGTCCTGATCTTCGTCTACATGCTGAACTTCCTGGACCGGCAGATCGTCGGCATCCTGGCCACGCCGCTGAAGGCCGAGTTCGGACTGAGCGACGCCCAGTTCGGCCTGATGGGCGGCCTGGCTTTCGCCCTGCTCTATTCCACCCTGGCCATCCCCATCGCCTGGCTGGCGGACCGGTTCAGCCGCGTCTGGATCATGACAGCGGCCCTGACGGTCTGGAGCGGATTCACCGCCCTGTGCGGCGTCGCCGGATCGTTCGGCCAGCTGTTCCTGTGCCGCATGGGCGTGGGCGTCGGCGAGGCGGGCGGCGTGGCCCCGGCCTATTCGCTGATCGCCGACTACTTCCCCAAATCGCAGCGCGCGCGGGCGCTGGCGGCCTACGCCTTTGGCATCCCAATCGGCACGGCGGCGGGCACTTTGGTCGGCGGCCTGCTGGCGGCGACCTACGGTTGGCGAACGGCCTTCGTCGTGGTCGGCCTTCTGGGTGTCCTGGCCGCGCCGCTGCTGCGCCTGACCGTGCGCGATCCCAAGCGCGGCGGCATGGACGAGCCCGTGCCGGTGGAGACCGCCGCGCCCGCCCCCGCCGCCAACCTGGTCGCCGCGCCGCCCAAGGCCCCGCCGTTCGGCCAAGTGCTGAAGACCCTGCTGCCCAAGCCCAGCTTCTGGCTGCTCGCCTTCGGCGCGGCCTCCTCCTCGGTCTGCGGCTACGGCGTCGCCGCTTGGCTGCCCAGCTTTTTCCAGCGCAGCTTCGGCCTGAGCCTGGCGGAAACGGCCTGGTACTATTCCGGCATCGCCCTGGTCGGGGGCCTGACCGGGATCTGGCTGGGCGGCGCCATTGCCGACCGGTTGGGCCGGGCCTCGCGCGGGGCGTATCCGCTGGTGCCCGCCATCGCCTTCCTGATTTCGGTGCCCTGCTTCCTGCTGGCGATGAATTCGGGCGCGATCATCGGCGCCGTCTTGCCTGGCGGGGAAGCCAATGGCGTGGCCGCCCTGACCCTGGCCTTTGTCATCTTCCTGATCCCCACGGGGCTGAACCTGGCGTGGCTGGGGCCGATCACCGCCTCGGTCCAGCATCTGGTCCCGGCCAATATGCGCACCACCGCCTCGGCCCTGTTCCTGCTGATCAACAACCTGTTCGGCATCGCCGTGGGCATCTTCTACTTCGGCTGGATGTCGGACCTGCTGCGCCCGACCTTCGGCGACGAAAGCCTGCGCTGGGCCATCTATACCGGCATGGGCTTTTATCTGCTGGCTTCGGCCCTGCTGATGGGGGCTTCGCGCACCCTCAAGAAGGACTGGGTCGACTAGAGTCAGGACCGCCCCCTGTTGCACCTGCGAATGCGGGGGGCCTATAAGCCCCGCAACTTTCCCAGCAGCGGTTGCGGTGGTCCCCCATGAACATTCACGAATATCAGGCCAAGCAGGTCTTGAAGGGCTTTGGCGCCCCGGTCGCCCAAGGCGTCGCCATCACCTCGGCCGATCAGGCCGAGGCCGCCGCCAAGCAATTGCCCGGCCCGCTCTATGTCGTGAAGTCCCAGATCCACGCCGGCGGGCGCGGCAAGGGCAAGTTCAAGGAACTGGGCGCCGACGCCAAGGGCGGCGTGCGCCTGGCCAAGTCGATCGAAGAGGTCGTCGCCCACGCCAAGGAAATGCTGGGCAACACCCTGGTCACCGCCCAGACGGGCGACGCCGGCAAGCAGGTCAACCGCCTGTACATCGAGGACGGCGCCGACATCGACCGTGAGCTGTACTGCTCGCTGCTGGTCGACCGCTCGGTCGGCCGCGTGGCCTTCGTCGTCTCGACCGAAGGCGGCATGGACATCGAGGCGGTCGCCCACGACACGCCCGAAAAGATCGTCACCATCGCCATCGACCCGGAAACGGGCGTAACCGAAGCCGACACGGCCAAGATCGTCTCGGCCTACGGCCTGACCGGCCCGGCCGCCGAGGACGCCAAGACCCTGTTCCCGGCGCTTTATAAGGCCTTCGTCGACAAGGACATGGCCCTGCTGGAAGTGAACCCGCTGATCGTCATGACCGACGGCCACCTGCGCGTCCTGGACGCCAAGGTCAGCTTCGACGGCAACGCCCTGTTCCGCCATGACGACATGAAGGAACTGCGCGACGAGACCGAAGAGGACGCCAAGGAGATCGAGGCCTCCAAGTGGGACCTGGCCTACGTCGCGCTGGACGGCAACATCGGCTGCATGGTCAACGGCGCGGGCCTGGCCATGGCGACGATGGACATCATCAAGCTGTACGGCAAGGAGCCGGCCAACTTCTGCGACGTCGGCGGCGGCGCCGGCAAGGACAAGGTCGCGGCGGCTTTCAAGATCATCACCGCCGACCCCAAGGTCGAGGGCATCCTGGTCAACATCTTCGGCGGCATCATGCGCTGCGACGTCATCGCCGAGGGCGTGGTCGCCGCGGTCAAGGAAGTCGGCTTGAAGGTGCCGCTGGTCGTGCGTCTGGAAGGCACCAACGCCGAGCTGGGCAAGAAAATCCTGAACGAGTCCGGCCTGACCATCCAGGCCGCCGACGACCTGGACGACGCCGCCCAGAAGATCGTGAAGGCGGTCGGCTAAGCGCCGCACCGCCCAGCAGACACAAACAGAATTCGAGCGCAGCACATGTCCATTCTGGTCAACAAGAACACCAAGGTCCTGGTCCAGGGCCTGACCGGCAAGACCGGCACCTTCCACACCGAACAGGCGCTGGCCTATTACGGCACGCAGATGGTCGGCGGCATCCACCCCAAGAAGGGCGGCGAAACCTGGACCGGCTCCAAGGGCGAGACCCTGCCGATCTTCGCTTCGGTCGCAGAGGGCAAGGAGCGCTCCGGCGCCGACGCCTCGGTCATCTACGTTCCCCCGGCCGGCGCCGCGGACGCCATCATCGAGGCGATCGAAGCGGAAATCCCGTTCATCGTCTGCATCACCGAGGGCATCCCGGTGCTGGACATGGTCCGCGTCAAGGCACGCCTGGACAAGTCGAACTCGCGTCTGCTGGGCCCGAACTGCCCGGGCATCCTGACCCCGGAAGAGTGCAAGATCGGCATCATGCCGGGCTCCATCTTCAAGAAGGGCAACGTCGGCATCGTCTCGCGCTCGGGCACCCTGACCTATGAAGCCGTGTTCCAGACCACCAACGAAGGTCTGGGCCAGACCACGGCCGTCGGCATCGGCGGCGACCCGGTCAAGGGCACCGAATTCATCGACGTGCTGGAGATGTTCCTGGCCGACGACGCCACCGAGTCCATCATCATGATCGGCGAAATCGGCGGCTCGGCCGAGGAAGACGCCGCCCAGTTCCTGATCGACGAGGCCAAGAAGGGTCGCAAGAAGCCGATGGCCGGCTTCATCGCGGGCCGCACCGCGCCCAAGGGCCGCACCATGGGCCACGCCGGCGCCGTCGTCTCGGGCGGCAAGGGCGATGCGGAATCCAAGATCGCGGCGATGGAATCGGCCGGCATCAAGGTCTCGCCTTCGCCGGCGCGCCTGGGCAAGACGCTGGTGGAAGTGCTGAAGGGCTAAGGCGAACCGGGCGCCATCGCGCGCCGCGCATCAAAAATGCCGGTTTCGACATTGATCGACGCCCCCGGTTCGCGCCGGGGGCGTTTTTCTTTGCGCCTGCGACCAATTTCTCACCCAATTGCCCCGTTTCGGTCATGACCCATGAAGAAACGACGCCTATATGACGGGCGCGCCCTCACGGAGATGTGTCCGTAAAGGGCTCCAAGGGACTGACGAGAACGATGGCGGACGATGCGGGTCGGCTGAACCAGGTCTTTGCCGAGACCTCTTTCCTCTATGGGTCGAACGCGGCCTATATCGAGGAGCTTCACGAGAAGTGGGCCAACGATCCAGGCTCGGTCTCGTCGGAGTGGCGCACCTTCTTCGACCAACTTCGCGACAACGCCGCCAGCGTGAAGGCCTCGGCCGCCGCCGGCGGATGGGGCCGCCCCGCCGCCACCGAACCCAGCGAGCAGACAGCCGTGTTCGACGGCCGCTGGCCCGCGCCCAAGCCTGACCCGAAGAAACCCGGCGCCGCGCCGGCGCCTCAGGCCGCCTCGGCCGGCGCCGCCGTCTCGGTGGACGACGTGCGCGCCGCCGCTCATGATTCCATCCGCGCCCTGATGCTGATCCGCGCCTATCGCGTGCGCGGACACCTTCAGGCGAACCTGGACCCGCTGGGCATCGAGCCGCCGGTTCAGAACCCCGAGCTGACGCCCGAATTCTACGGCTTCTCGGGCGCCGACCTGGATCGACCGATCTTCCTGGACGGCGTGCTGGGCCTGCAGACCGGCACGATCCGCGAGGTGCTGGACATCCTCAAGCGCACCTACTGCGGCAATATCGGCATCCAGTTCATGCATATCGCCGAGCCGGAGGAGAAATCCTGGCTGCAGGAACGCTTCGAAGGGCCGGACAAGTTCGAGCAGAACGGCTTCACCAAGGAAGGCAAGCTGGCCATCCTGAACAAGCTGATCGAAGCCGAAGGGTTCGAGCGCTTCCTGCACAAGCGTTTCCCCGGCACCAAGCGGTTCGGCCTGGACGGCGGCGAGGCCATGGTCCCGGCGCTGGAGCAGGTCATCAAGCGCGGCGGCGCCCTGGGCGTGGACGAGGTGGTGCTGGGCATGGCCCACCGCGGCCGCCTGAACGTCCTCGCCGCCGTGATGGGCAAGCCCTACAAGGTCATCTTCCACGAGTTCCAGGGCGGCTCGGCCGTGCCCAGCGACATCGAGGGGTCGGGCGACGTCAAATATCACATGGGCGCCAGCTCGAACCGCGAGTTCGACGGCAACCACGTCCACCTGTCTCTGACCGCCAACCCGTCGCACCTGGAGATCGTCAACCCGGTCGTCCTGGGCAAGGCGCGCGCCAAACAGGCCTTCGACATCCGCGAGGCCAACGCCGGCAAGCCCGAGGCCGAATGGGCGCTGGACCGCTCCAAGGTCGCGCCGCTGCTGATCCACGGCGACGCCGCCTTCGCCGGCCAGGGCGTGGTCGCGGAATGTTTCGCCCTGATGGGGCTGAAGGGCTACCGCACCGGCGGCACGCTGCACTTCGTCATCAACAACCAGATCGGCTTCACCACCAGCCCGCGCAACTCGCGCTCGTCGCCCTATCCGTCGGACGTCGCGCTGATGGTCCAGGCGCCGATCTTCCACGTGAACGGCGACGATCCCGAAGCCGTCGTCTTCGCCGCCAAGGTGGCGACTGAATACCGGCAGAAGTTCAACAAGGACGTGGTGGTGGACATGTTCTGCTACCGCCGCTTCGGCCACAACGAGGGCGACGATCCGACCTTCACCCAGCCGATCATGTACGCCAAGATCAAGGCGCAGCCCTCCACGCGCGAGATCTACTCCAAGCGTCTGGTCGAGGAAGGCGTCCTGACCCAGGCCGAGGTCGACGCCGAGATCG
>NZ_DLMO01000030.1 GCF_002479325.1 Brevundimonas sp. UBA7534 | reverse complement strand
TCGTCGACATCGTCGATGTCGGCGGCGGCTTCCCGTCCGTCTATCCGGGCATGGTCCCGCCGGACATGAGCGAATACGCCGACGCTATCCATCGCGGTTTTAACGAGATGCCGGTGTCGGAAACGACCGAGCTGTGGTGCGAACCCGGCCGCGCCCTGGTGGCCGAAAGCTCCTCGGTGCTGGCGCGCGTGGACCTCAGGAAGGGCGACGCCCTGTACCTGAACGACGGGTCCTACGGCTCGCTGTTCGACGCGACCCACTCGCGCTGGCCCTTCCCGACCAAGCTGGTCCGGGACGGCGACAGCGCCGGCGAGTTGAAGGCGTTCCAGTTCTACGGCCCGACCTGCGATTCCATCGACCACATGCCAGGCCCGTTCTGGCTGCCGGCCGACATCCGCGAAGGCGACTACATCGAGATCGGCATGCTGGGCGCCTATGGCGTGGCCATGACGACGGGCTTCAACGGCTATGGCGAACACGATGTCGCCGTGGTCGAGGACGCCCCGATGGCCTCGCTCTACGGCCTGGCGCCGCGCTCCATCCCGACCGTGCGCACCACGGCGGAAGAGACCGCCCGCAAGGTCGTGCGTCTGTCACGTCCGAAGGGTAAGGCCGGTCAGCGCAAGCGCCGGAAATCGTGAGGGGTGACTCGTGAGTCGTGATTGGCGATCATGACCGACTTGCGAACCCACCGCGATCTGGATGTCTGGAAGCTGTCGATCGACTGGGTCGAGGCGGTCTATCAGTGCTCCGCCGGTTGGCCGTCGGATGAGCGGTTCGGGCTCATCGGCCAAGTTCGTCGTGCGGCCGTCAGCGTCGCCGCCAACATCGCGGAGGGCGCGGGTCGGAAGGGAACCGGCGAGTTTATACAGTTCATCGGAGTCGCTCGGGGATCTCTCGCGGAAGTCGAAACCCACCTTCTCATCGCCGGCCGCCTGAACTATCTGACGCCCGACCAACTCCAACCTCTGCTTGCCGACATGGAACGGATCGGGCGCATGCTCTCCACCCTGGCGGCGCGACTGAAGCAACGCCAGCAAGGCTGAGCGCATTCTCTCATTCACGTCTCACGATTCACGAGTCACGCCATGACCACTCCCGTTCAATCGAACACCAAGGCCCAGCTGCTGCAGAACGTCGTCGAGCACGTCGACATCACGTCCTTCGACGCGCGGCCGATCATCGACTCGATGCGCAAGATGTCGTTCTCGTCGCGCGACACCGCCCGCGCCGCCGACATCTTCAACATGGCGCTGGAAGATCAGGACTGCTCGCCGTGGCTGATCCTGGCCGGCTCGACCTCCGCCGGCGGCTGCATGCACGTGTACCGCGACATGGTGAAGTTCGGCATGATCGACGCCGTGGTCGCCACCGGCGCCTCGATCGTCGACATGGATTTCTTCGAGGCCCTGGGCTTCAAGCACTATCAGGCCGCCGGCGAGGTGGACGACAACGTCCTGCGCGACAACTACATCGACCGGATCTACGACACCTACATCGACGAGGAAGAGCTCCAGGCCTGCGACCACACCATCCTGGAGATCGCCAACCGTCTGGAGCCGCGCGGCTATTCCAGCCGTGAGTTCATCTGGGAGATGGGCAAGTGGCTGTCCGAGGGCAACGCCAAGAAGGAAGGCAGCCTGATCCAGACCGCCTATGAGCAGGGCGTGCCGATCTTCTGCCCGGCCTTCGTCGACTCTTCGGCCGGCTTCGGCCTGGTCAAGCATCAGAAGGAGCGGGCCGCCGCCGGCCAGCCCTACATGATGCTGGACGCCATCGCCGACTTCCGCGAACTGACCGACATCAAGATCGCGGCGGGCGTCACCGGCCTGTTCATGGTCGGCGGCGGCGTTCCCAAGAACTTCGCCCAGGACACCGTCGTCTGCGCCGAGATCCTGGGCGTGGAGGCCGAGATGCACCGCTATGCGGTCCAGATCACGGTGGCCGACGTGCGCGACGGCGCCTGTTCCTCCTCGACGCTCAAGGAGGCGGCGAGCTGGGGCAAGGTCCAGACGACGCACGAGCAGATGGTCTTCGCTGAGGCCACTACCGTCGTGCCGCTGATCGGTTCGGACGCCTATCACCGCGCCGCCTGGAAGAACCGCACGCCGCGCCGCTGGCAGAAGCTGTTCGAAAAGGCCTGATCGGACGGGACGGGCGCGACGCCTAGCGTGTCGCGCCCGGTTTCCACTTCACGTCGCCGGCGCCGTTGGCGTTGGCCCGGCGGGCGGCGACGAACAGGTGGTCGGACAGGCGGTTCAGATACTTGACCGCCTCGGCGTTGATCGGCGCGCCGGTCTCGACCAAGGCCACGGCCTCGCGCTCGGCGCGGCGGCAGACGGTGCGCGCCAGGTGAAGATGCGCCGATAGAGGCGCGCCGCCGGGCAGGATGAAGCTGTCCAGCGGCTTCATGCTCTCGTTCATCCAGTCGATCTCGGCCTCCAGGCGTTCGACCTGGCTCTCCACGATGCGCAGGGCTTCCCACGCGGGCGGCGGGTCCAGCGGCGTGGCCAGGTCGGCGCCCAGGTCGAACAGCTCGTTCTGAATGCGCCCCAGCATGGCGTCGATGCGGTCGTTCTGGCCGCTGTTCAGGCGGGCCAGGCCGATCACCGCGTTCAACTCGTCCACCGCGCCATAGGCGGCCACCCGCGCATCGGTCTTGGACACGCTGGCGCCCGACGCCAGGCGCGTCGCGCCCTGGTCGCCGGTCCGGGTGTAGATCTTGTTCAGGACCACCATCAGCCGCGGCTCGTCGCTTTCCAGACCATGCCGGCGACCAGCACCAGGACCGCCACCGCCTGCAGGCCGACCCTCAGTCGCATCAGGCGGTTGGAATGCGACCGGGCATAGGCGCCGCCGCGAAACAGGGAGTAGAGCCCCAGACCCAGGGTGACGCTGACGGCCCCCACGGCGACCAGGACGAGAATGTCGAACAGCTGCATGGCCCCGTCATAATCCCAGCCCCGCCCGGGCGCCAGCGGGACAGCCCAGGGTGAGACCCTTGCGACGGATCGGCGCACCCCTCTTGGTCACACATTGCGAATGCTGTTGAGAAGCGCTCGCAAATTTGGGGCTGTCATGTCTTTCGTTTCTTCGCCGCGCCGCGCGATGCTTTTCGCCGGCGTTTCCGCCTTCGCCGCCCTGACGGGTCTGACCGCGCGCGCCGAGGAGGCCCCGGCCCCGACGGCGACTCAAGTCGACGACGTCGTGGTGACGGCGGCGGGCTATGAACAGCGCATCGCCCAGGCGCCCGCCTCCATCAGCGTCCTGCCCCGCCAGGAGATCGAGGAACTGCGCGCCACCTCCATCGCCGAAATCCTGAACAACATTGAAGGCGTCGACACCGGCTCCGGCGTGGGCAAGACCGGCGGCCAGACCATCAACATCCGTGGCATGGGCTCGGATTACACCCTGATCCTGATCGACGGCCGCCGCCAGAACACGGCCGGCAGCGTGACGCCCAACGGCTTCGGCGAGACCTCGACCAGCTTCATGCCGCCGGTCTCGGCCATCGAACGGGTCGAGGTGGTGCGCGGCCCGGTGGCCACCCTGTACGGCTCGGACGCCATGGGCGGCGTCGTCAACATCATCACCCGCAAGGTCGGCGACGCCTGGGGCGGCTCGCTGTCCGCCAACTACACCCTTCAGGGCGACGACGCGTTCGGCGACTTCTGGGGCGTCAACGGCTACGCCTCGGGGCCGCTGATCGAGGATCGGCTGGGGCTGGCCCTGCGGGGCTCCTGGTCCGAGCGCGAGCACTCCGACCTGACCTATCGCGACATCGACGGGAACGAGGTCGAGGTCACCGGCTTCGGCCGCAGCGCTACCGCCTACGAGATCTGGACCGCCGGCGCGCGGCTCAGCCTGACGCCGGGCCACGGCCACGAACTGTGGCTGGACATCGACGCCGCCAGCCAGTGGTACGACAACGCCGAAGGCCAGATGGGCACCAACACCGCCGCCGGCGGCTATGACGACTTCCTGGAGTTCAACCGCGAACAGTATCTGCTGGCCCACAACTGGGACGTCGGCTTCGGGGCGCTGGAATCGACCCTGTCGCTCAACAAGACCGAGACCCTGGGCCGCATCATCCCGCGCGGCGTCCCTGGCGAAGGCGGTCCCCGCACGCTGGAGACCACGACCAGCCTGTTCGACACAAAATTCTACAGCCAATGGCGCAACCACACCTTCACGGTCGGCGGCCAGTACATGGACGCCGAGATGATCGACGGCGTGGCGACGGGCAATTTCACCTTCGAGCAATGGGCCCTGTTCGCCGAGGACGAGTGGCGCTTCACCGATCGCCTGGCCCTGACGCTGGGCGTTCGTTACGACGAGCATTCCGACTTCGGCGACCAGGTCAGCCCGCGCGCCTATCTGGTGTGGAACGCCGACGATCAGTGGACGCTGAAGGGCGGCGTCAGCGCGGGCTACAAGACCCCGCGCCTGGAGCAACTGACGCCGGGCATCAACGGCTTCGGCCGCCAGGGCACGCTGCCGTTGATCGGCACCCCGACCCTGACGCCGGAAACCAGCATCGCCTCGGAATTCGGCGTCTATTACGACAACGGCTCGAACTTCCGCGCCAATGCGACGGTCTTCCGCAACGATTCGAGGACAAGATCGCCTCGGGCGTGCCGATCGACAACTGCACCTTCGGCCTGACGCAGGCGGAATACGACGCGGGCGGCTATGCGACGGACGGCTGCGCCGACGTGGGCTTCTGGCCGGGAATCGCCACCTTCGGGCAGAGCGTCAACATCGACGAGGCGGTGACGCAGGGCCTGGAAGCCGCCGCCCGCTGGATCTTGGACGACGCCTGGACCCTGTTGGGCAACTACACCTACACCGACAGCGAACAGAAGACCGGATCGCAGGCCGGCCAGCCCCTGACCGACACGCCCGAGCACATGGTCAACGCCCAGCTGCGCTGGCGCGTCAACGACAGCCTGTCGGCGTGGGTGCGCGGCGAATACCGGTCCGAGCGCTGGCGCGGCGCCGGCGCGGCCCGCGACGCCCTGGGCGACCTGAAGGCCTATGAACTGTTCCACCTGGGCGGCTCGTACCAGGTCAATGACCGGGTGTCGGTCAATGCGACGATCTACAACCTGTTCAACAAGGATTTCGTGCGCCTGCTGCCCTATGGAACGCCGGTCGCCTATGCGACCGAATATGCGAACAATCAGGAGCCGCGCCGCCTGTGGCTGTCGGTCAACCTGGACTTCTGATCGGCGCCGGGGTCGCTTCGGCGACCCCTGTTCTTTTTTCGGCGCAAGCTAAGCCCTTAGTCATCATTCTCGTTCATGGTGGGGCCATGACCGACCGCGCCGTCCGCAACCTCGAACATCTCCGCGGCTCGGCCTCGACGGCGCGCGTGCTGAACCTGCTGCGCGTCTGGGAAGAGAACGGCGACAGCCGCTCGGACGGCGCCGTGCGCAACCCCGACTGGGCGGCGCGGCCGATCTTCAAGACACCGGCGCTGAACCGCGCCCTGATCATCAAGCATCGGCTGCGGCGCAACGAGTTCGACCTGTTCACGGGCCGGCGCCAGGTGGCGACCAAGGTGGTCATCCCGATCGAGGACGACGACCTGAAGACCGGCGGCCGCTACGTCTTCGTCAACCAGATCGGTTTCGAGCGGGCGATGATGGAGGCGTTCGGCGTGCCGCCGACCCATCCGGACATCGAGACCCTGCGCCTGATCGACCGGCTGCCTTCGCTGGATCCCTTCCTGCTGCGCGAGCAGCTGCGGCGCGGCGGGCTGGACCCGGCGCCCTGCTATTTCTCGATCAGCGAGGCGGACCTGCAGCGGATGACCGCCTTCGTTCGCAGCGAGATCGAGCCGCTGGTGACGTTGAGCCTGGGCGGCGACGATTCGGCGGACTCGCGGGATTCGGCGGCGCGGATGGCGGCCAAGATCCTGTCGAACACGCCGGGCAACCAGCTGGACGCCCTGCGTCTGACGCTGCGGCTGGCGCCCGAGCAGTACGAGGAAGGCGTCTTCTGCTGGAAGGGTTTCCTCTATTACAAGTGGACGCTGGCGGCGCTGCTGACCGACGTGGCGGCGGTGGCCGAGGCGGTCCGCACCATCCGCCCGGTGGGCAAGGTCGATTCCCAGGCCAAGGAATACATCGCCCGCGGGCGCGACGTGCTGCGCGGGCGGATCATCAAGACCTGCGACGAGGTCAGCCGCACCCTGCGCGTCTATGACGACGCCTACGCCAAGCTGACCCAGGAAGGGCGGCCGATCGCCTTCCGCGACTTCCTCTTGGACGCGCCGTCGATGTTCTCGCGCCTGGGCGACCAGCTGGGCGCGGTCCAGCACATCGTCAGCTATTGGCGCTTCCGCTTCGGCCCCGGCGCCCCGGCGGTGAACGTCGAGGAGTTGATGGACATCTTCATGGACTTCGAGACCGGCCTTCTGGGCCGGGGCGAGATCGCCGACATGGCGGGGCGGGCCGCCGCCTAGAGCGAAATCGGTTGAGTTGGACGCCGTCCAACTCGGCTCAGATTTCGCTCCAGAATCAACCGCATGCCGATCAGGCTTCAGGCCTTGCGGCGCAGGGTCACGTAGAAGGCGCCGTTTCCGCCGTGACGCGGATGGGCGACGCTGTAGCCGGACACCACGGCTCGAAGCGCGGGCGCGTGCATCCAGTCGGCGAAGGCCGCGCGTATCACCCCGCCGCCCAGACGCCCCTGGCCCGTGATGACCAGAACGGCCCGCATCCCGCGCTGCTGGCACGAGGCCAGGAAGGCCCGAAGCTGATCCTCGGCCTCGAACCGGCCGAAGCCGTGCAGGTCGATGCGCGCCTCGATCGGATCGCGTTCGCGGGTCAGGCGCCGCTTGCGGTTGGGCTCCACGTCCTCGGGGGCGGAAGGGGCGCGCGGGAAGGCGCGCGGCGTTCCCGTCGGAGCGGCGGCGGTCGGCGGCGCGGGCGTCCGCTTCGCCGGCGGCCGGTTGGCAGGACGCTCCTGGAGGGCGGCCAGGACCTGAGCCATGATGTCGACATGGGCCGCGTCGGCGCGGACGCGGGCGGCCTTGCGCTTTCGCGGCGGGGTCACGGTGCCGCTGACCCGCCCCCAGATGCGCCGGTCCTCGGGCGTCAGGCCGTTCTCGTCGCGCGGGTCGGTCGGCGGCCGCTTCATTCGGCGTCGTCGGCGAAGACTTCGGCCGGGCCGGGCTCATGCGCCAGCAGGTCGCCCGGCTGACATTCCAGTTCGCGGCACAGGGCGTCCAGGGTCGAAAAGCGCACCGCGCGCGCCTTGCCGGTCTTCAGGATCGACAGATTGGCCACCGTCACCCCGACGCGGTCGGCGAGCTCGGTCAGCGACATGCGGCGTTCGACGAGGACGCGATCGAGCTGGACGCGGATGGCCATGGAGAAACCTTAGGGGAAACGGCTCAGATCGTCAGTTCGGATTCGCGCCTCAGGCGCGCGCCTTCGCGGAACACCTCGGCCAGGACGAAGACGATCAGGACGGAAAACACGGGGGTCAGAAGCTCGCCGATCCCCTGCGGCTCCATGACGCCCGGCGCCAGGCGCGCGGCGACGAAGCCTTGGGCCACCCACACGCCGCCCGTCACGACCGCCAGCGTCAGGCCGATCTGGCGCAGGCGGCGCACATTGTGGGGATGGAAGGGGTCGCCGATGGTCAGGGTGCGGAAGATGCGGCGCAGACTGCGCAGGATCAGCATGAAGCCGCCGAAGTAGGCCGTCACCGCGCCCAGGCCGAACAGCAGAAGCATTCGCGTCAACGGCAGCTGTCGGCCACCGGAATCCCCGCTGACGGTGACGTTGAGGTTATCCAGCGGAATGAAGATGGCCGCGATCAGCAACAGCAGCAGCACGCCGGTGATCAGGGCCAAGAGCACATAGGCCACGTCCAGGGCGACCTTCAGGACGCTGGAGACGGAGCCGGGACCCAGGCCGCGCACGGAAGCCAGGAAGCGGGAGCCGGGGGCTCCGTCCGGCGTCGTCGTCGATCGCAACCTCGGCAGGCGCATGGAAGGTCGGCCTTTCAGGCCGGAGGATGGGGCCGCGTGGCCGTGCGGGGTCCGGCGAACCCGCGCACGGCTCTATACATCGCGGTCTTCATCGAGATCGTCAAAGCTCTCTTGATCGAAACTGAGGGACGGCTCAGGACGGATCAGAAGGCCTGGATCAGGATGGCGACCAGCGCGGTCGGCAGGGCGGCGATCATGACCGTGTTGACGAAAGCGGCGCCGACCTTGTCCAGCCACATCGAGGTGTTCATCGTATGCATCGTGTTTCTCCGTTGATCCTGAGGGGACGATTTTCGCCCCGTTGATTTTGTTTTCCGCACGATGTTTCCGACTTGTCGGAAAGTCCGGAACGTTGCGGCCCCGTTCCTGATGTTCACAACATAGGCCGTGCCCAACGGGAAATCACGTTACATATCGTTTAACGATATTAAACTTTGGCAATGGACTGTTTCAGGGGCGTGATCGTCGATGACTCTCAAGCTTATCAAGGGGATGCGGCTTGTCGCCGCCACCCATAACCCCGGCAAGGCGCGCGAGATCGAGGCGCTGCTGGACGGAAATTACCGGATCGTCACGGCCGGAGAACTGAACCTTCCCGAACCGGACGAGACCGAGAGCACCTTCGTCGGCAACGCCATGCTGAAGGCGCGCCATGCGGCCCAGCTGTCGGGCGAGGTGTCGCTGGCGGACGATTCCGGGGTCTCGGTCGCCGCCCTGGACGGCGCGCCGGGCATCTTCTCCGCCCGCTGGGCCGGGCCGTCTAAGGACTTCGCCCTGGCCATGAAGAAGGTGGAGGACCGGTTGGACGAGATCGGCTCGACCGACCGTCGCGCCTGGTTCACCTCGGCGCTGGCCGTCGCCTGGCCCGACGGCCCCTGCGTGGTGGTCGAGGGCGTGGTCCACGGGGAACTGACCTTCCCGCCCCGCGGCGACCGGGGTTTCGGCTACGATCCCATCTTCGTCCCCGAGGGCCAGACCCTGACCTATGGCGAACTGGACCCCGCCGTGAAGGAGGCCGACAGCCACCGCACGCGCGCCTTCATGAAGCTGAAGGCCGCGCTGATTGACTGATCGCCTCGACCCGGGAACGGACGTCGGCCTCTATGTCCATTGGCCCTACTGTTCGCGCATCTGCCCGTATTGCGACTTCAACGTGGTGCGCGACCGGGGGCGGGGCGAGGAGCAGGCGGCTCTGGCCGAGGCCATCCTGGCCGACCTGGAGGCGCAGGCGGCGCTGGCGGGCCCGCGACGGCTGGCCTCGATCTTCTTCGGGGGCGGCACGCCGTCTCTGATGAACCCGGCGGCCGTCGCGGCGGTCATTCAGCGCGCCCAGGCGCTGTTCCCGCCGCGTGGCGACATCGAGATCACGCTGGAGGCCAATCCGACCGACGCCGAGGCCGGCCGTTTCGTCGCCCTGGCCCAGGCTGGCGTCAACCGGCTGTCGATGGGGGTCCAGGCCCTGGACGATTCCGCCCTGGCGTTTCTGGGACGCAACCATTCGGCGGCCGAGGCCCTGCGGGCGGTCGACCTGGCCGTGCGGCTGTTCCCGCGCCTGTCGATCGACCTGATCTACGCCCGCCCCGGTCAGACCGTCGAAGCCTGGCAGGCGGAGCTTTTGTCCGCCCTGGACCTGGGGTTCGAGCACGTCTCGCCCTATCAACTGACCATAGAGGCCGAGACCGCCTTCGGCCGGGCCGTCCGGCGCGGGACGCTGACGCCGCCCGACGAGGACCGGGCCGCCGCCCTCTATGAGGCCACCCAGTCGGTGCTGCAGGCGGCCGGGCTGGACGCCTATGAGGTCTCCAACCATGCGCGCGGGCCCGGGGCGCGCTCGGCCCACAATCTGCATGTCTGGCGCGGCGGCGACTATCTGGGGCTGGGACCGGGCGCACACGGGCGGCTGGCGCTGGACGGCGCGCGCACCGCGACCGTCGCCCATCGCCGCATCGGCGACTATGTGTCCGGTGTCGCCGCCGGCTCGCCCTGGTCGGAGCGCGAACGCCTGTCGTTCCAGGACGCCGCAGAGGAACGGCTGCTGCTGGGCCTCAGGACCGTGGAGGGCGTCCCCGTGAAAACCCTGGTGGCGCTGGGTCTGTCGACGACCGGGGGGCCGGTCGCGTCCCTGGTCTCGGACGGCTTCCTCGCCCTGACCGCCGGCCGCCTTGTCGCCACCGCCCAGGGCCGCCCCGTCCTCGACGGCGTGCTGAAGGTCCTTCTGACCTAATTTCGTTGCGTGGCGAGGTCTTTTTGTATACACGAAAAGCATGACCGTCCGGTTCGACGACGCCAAGGACGCCGCGACTTCGAGCAGGGCCAGACCATCACCGTGCCCCTGAAGAACCAGGACGGCCAGTACGTGGCGGACGAGACGACCCTCGACGCCCTCGAGGCCGAGGGCCGCGTGGTGTTCCGCTATCAGGGCTGGAACCCGAACGGCTCGCGCCGGGACATCGCGGGCATCGCGAACCCGGCCGGCAACGTCGTCGGCCTGATGCCGCACCCGGAGCACGCCGTGGAGACGGGCTTCGGCCCGGACACCGCCGCCGGCCCCCGCTCCGGCGTGGACGGCCTCGGCTTCTTCACCTCCGTCCTGACCACCCTCGCCAGCCGTGGAGGCCATGCATGAGCCAGCAGTTCAACATCGAGACGGTCGCGGACGCCCAGGCGACGCCGGACGTCGAGCAGCCCTGGGCCGAGCTGGGCCTGAAGGAGAACGAGTACGCCGAGATCAAGAAGATCCTCGGCCGCCGCCCCACCGCGGCCGAGCTGGCCATGTACTCGGTCATGTGGTCCGAGCACTGCTCGTACAAGTCCTCGAAGGTGCACCTGCGCCAGTTCGGCGAGAAGCTCACCGACGAGATGAAGCAGCACATGATGGTGGGCATCGGCGAGAACGCCGGCGTGACCGACCTCGGTGACGGCTGGGCCGTGACGTTCAAGGTCGAGTCCCACAACTCGCCCTCCTACGTGGAGCCCTATCAGGGCGCGGCCACGGGCATCGGCGGCATCGTGCGCGACATCATCTCCATGGGCGCCCGCCCGGTGGCCGTGATGGACCCGCTGCGCTTCGGCGCGATCGACCACCCGGACACCGCCCGCGTGTTCCACGGCGTGGTGGCCGGCATCGGCGGCTACGGCAACTCCCTGGGCCTGCCGAACATCGGCGGCGAGACCCGCTTCGACCCGATCTACCAGGGCAACCCGCTCGTCAACGCCCTCGCCGTGGGCGTGCTCAAGCACGAGGACCTGCGCCTGGCCAACGCCTCCGGCGTGGGCAACAAGGTGGTCCTGTTCGGCGCCCGCACCGGCGGTGACGGCATCGGCGGCGCGTCCGTGCTGGCCTCCGAGTCCTTCGACGGCGACGGCAAGCCCGCCAAGCGCCCCTCGGTGCAGGTCGGTGACCCCTTCTCCGAGAAGGTGCTCATCGAGTGCTGCCTCGAGCTGTTCCGCGACTCCCTCGTCGAGGGCATCCAGGACCTCGGCGCCGCCGGCATCTCCTGCGCCACCTCCGAGCTCGCCTCCAACGGCGAGGGCGGCATGCGCGTGGAGCTGACGGACGTGCTGCTGCGCGACTCCACGCTGACCCCGGGCGAGATCCTCATGTCCGAGTCGCAGGAGCGCATGATGGCCGTGGTGACGCCGGAGAACGTCGCCGCGTTCGAGGCCGTCATGGCCAAGTGGGACGTCGAGTACTCGTGGCTGGGCGAGGTCACCGGTGACGGCCGCCTGATCATCACCTGGGACGGCGAGGTCATCGTCGACGTGGACCCGCGCACCGTGGCCCACGACGGCCCGGTCTACGAGCGCCCGTACGCGCGGCCGGCGTGGCAGGACGAGCTCCAGGCGGACACGTTCCGCTCCTCCGAGGCCGGTCAGCACCTGCCCGCCACGGGCGAGGAGCTGCGCGCCGCCGTCGTGGAGCTGATGAGCTCCCCGAACCTGGCGGACACCTCCTGGATCACCCGCCAGTACGACCGCTACGTCCGCGGCAACACCGCCCTGGCGGCCCCGGACGACGCGGGCGTGGTGCGCGTGGACGAGGAGACCGGCATGGGCGTGGCCCTGGCCACGGACTGCAACGACCGGTTCACCTACCTGGACCCGTACACGGGCGCGCAGGCCTCCCTGGCGGAGGCGTACCGCAACGTCACCACCGCCGGGGCCGTGCCCCTGGCCGTCTCCGACTGCCTGAACTTCGGCTCCCCCGAGGACCCGGACGTGATGTGGCAGTTCGCGGAGGCCGTGCGCGGCCTGGCGGACGGCTGCCAGACCCTCGGCATCCCGGTGACCGGCGGCAACGTGTCCCTGTACAACCAGACGGGCAGCACCCCGATCCACCCCACCCCCACGGTGGCGGTGCTCGGCCAGCTCGACGACGTCCTGCGCCGCACCCCGTCCGGCTTCGCCCCGGACGCGGACGGCCAGGCGATCTACCTGCTCGGCGAGACCGCGGACGAGCTGGACGGCTCCGAGTTCGCGCGCCTGCGCGGCCACCTCGGCGGCCTGCCCCCGAAGGTCGACCTGAAGAAGGAGCGCCTGCTCGGCGAGCTGCTGGTCAACATGTCCCGGGACGGCATGATCGACGCCGCCCACGACGTCTCCGGCGGCGGCCTCGCGGCCACCCTGTCCGAGATGGTGCTGCGCTTCGGCGTGGGCGCCCGCGTGGTGCTGGACGAGGTGCTGCGCCGCGACGGCGTGGACCTGTTCACCGCACTGTTCTCCGAGACGCAGGCGCGCGCCGTCGTGGCCGTGCCCCGCACCGAGGAGGTCCGGTTCACGGACATGACCACGGCCCGCGGCTACGCGGCCGTGCGCATCGGCGTGGTGGACGCCGACTCCGCGGCCCTCGAGGTCCAGGACGCCTTCACCCTGCCGATCGCGGAGTTGCGCGAGGCCTGGGAGGCCACCCTGCCGAAGCACTTCGGCTGAGCCTGGGACAGAAGCGACGAGCCCTGCGCAGTGGTGCCTATCCAGTACCGATAGGCCCCACTGCGCAGGGCTCGTCGTATCTCAGGGCTCGTCAGGTGGTCCGGTGCATCTCGCCGACCCACAGGGAGAGCGTCGAGTGGGACGGGTCGCCGTCGAAGTGCTCATGCGAGACGTCCAGCACGGGGTAGGACGCCAGGTCGACGCCCTCCGGGACGGTCAGCGTCGTGTCCTGGCGGGTCACCGTGCCCAGCGAGATCATGCGGCTGGCGGCATCGTCGCGGATCCAGACCTCCAGGTAGCCGTCCTCGGGGGCGGGCACCTGGGGCACATGCACGGCCAGGTGCAT
>NZ_DLMO01000024.1:19919-20142 GCF_002479325.1 Brevundimonas sp. UBA7534 | reverse complement strand
GCCAGGCGGCGGCCCAGGGCCTCGCGCGCGTTGGTCAGGGCGTGGTCGACCAGGGCCTTGCGGTCGCCGCGCTGGGGCCGCTCGATGGAGACGACGCGGCGACCGTCGGCCTGCTTGGCCTTCATCGAGAAGGCCTCTTCCAGCAGTTCCAGCTCGTGCGGGCGGACGTTGGACAGGATCAGGCGCGGGACCGGCTTGTCCTCGTAGAACTGCCCCAGGAAGG
>NZ_DLMO01000024.1:18635-19845 GCF_002479325.1 Brevundimonas sp. UBA7534 | reverse complement strand
CCAGGATTTCCGGGTCCGTGTCCGACTTGTCGACGCGCGGGAAGTAGGCGCGGCCGCCCCAGTTCTGGCCGGCGCGATAGAAGAAGACCTGGACGCAGGCCTGGCCACCGTCGGAATGCAGGGCGAAGACGTCGGCCTCGGCCAGGCCTTCGGCGCTGACGGAATTCTCCATGGCGATGGCCGACAGGGCGCGAATGCGGTCGCGAATTCGCGCGGCCTGCTCGAAGTCCATGTCGTCGGACGCGGCCTGCATATCCTTGGACAGGCGACCGATGACGGCGCGCGACTTGCCGCGCAGGAACTGTTCGGCCTCGGTGACCAGCTCGCCGTAGTCCTCGAGGCTGATCAGGCCGGTGCAGGGCGCCGAGCAGCGCTTGATCTGGTGCAGCATGCACGGGCGGGTGCGGGTCTCGTAAACGCTGTCCGAGCAGGAGCGGAGCAGGAACGCCTTCTGCAGCGTGTTCAGCGTGTTGTTGACCGCCCAGGTGGAGGCGAAGGGGCCGAAGTAGTCGCCCGGAATCGTGTGGGCGCCGCGATGCTTGCGGACCTGCGGCGCGCGGTGGTCGCGCCGGATCATTAGCTCGGCGAAGGACTTGTCGTCTCTCAGCACGACGTTGAAGCGCGGCTTCAGCTTCTTGATGAAGTTGGATTCCAGCAGCAGGGCCTCGGTCTCGGACGCCGTAACCACCAGCTCCATCGAGCGGGTCAGCGACACCATCAGACCGATGCGCTGGGTGTGGAATCGCCCCTGCGCGTACTGGACGATGCGCTTCTTCAGGCTGCGGGCCTTGCCGACGTACAGGCACGTCCCGTCCTCGCCGTACATGCGATAGACGCCCGGCTTGTCAGGGGCGCGGCGCGCCTCGTCGGCGATCAGCGCGGCGGCCTTCAGGTCGGTGAGCGGCTCGTCGGTCATCGCCGGGGATATAGGGCGCTTCGCCCGTTCGCGCGACGCCATGCCCTCGCCATCAAGGTTTCGTTCACCATATGGCGCAAACCTTCGTTAACCCTGCTCGATTCGGAACCCCGCCATGCAGACCCGCAACCCCATTCTGGACGAGTTCGCCAAGCTGACGACGGGCGCCATGGGCCTGGCCCAGGCCGCCGGCGAGGAGGCCAAGACCGCCTGGCGCGCCCAGACCGACCGCTTCGTGGCCGAGATGGACCTGGTGCGGCGCGACGAATTCGACGTGCTGAAGGACGAGATCGC
>NZ_DLMO01000024.1:0-18590 GCF_002479325.1 Brevundimonas sp. UBA7534 | reverse complement strand
CAGCCGGTTGAGCCGAATCTGCGAACACGCCTAACGTCCCGTTAACGGTCGCGAATCACGCGGCCCGAGTCAGAATCGAGATTGCTCCCCATGGACGCAGCCCGGCCCGAAGAGGTGGAAATCCCCGTCGACCCGCTGGAAGTCGTCGAACACGTGCTGACGGCCGAGAACCTGCCGTTCGACCGGACCGACGACGGGGACCTGGCCTTTTCCCTGGCCGGCGACTGGAAGGATTACGAGCTTTGGTTCGCCTGGCGGCCCGAGGGCGACTGCCTGCAACTGTGCTGCGCCCTGGACCTGCGCGTGGCCAAGAGCCGCAAGACGGCGGCCTATGAGCTGGTGGGACTGATCAACCAGCGCACTTGGATGGGTCATTTCGAAGTCTGGGCCGAGGACGGCGAGATCGTCTTCCGCCACTCCCTGGCGCTGCCGCTGGGCGAGCGGCCGACCCTGGCGCAGGCGGCGTCGATGATCGACGCGGCGATCGAGGCGACGGACCGCTACTATCCCGCCTTCGACTTCATGGTCCGGGGCAACAAGAAGCCGCAGGAGGCGATCGACGCCTGCCTGTTCGAGACGGTCGGCACGGCCTGATGTCCGTTTCCGGCCCCGTCGTGCTGGTCGGCTGCGGCCGACTGGGCTCCGCCATTCTGGAAGGCTGGCTGCTGACCGGAGCCGTCGCGCCCGCCGACCTGATCGTTTTGACCCCGTCCGAGAAGCCGGCCGCCGAGGCGGCGCGGGCGCGGGGCGCGCGGATCAATCCCGAGCCCGAGGCGCTGAAGGACGCGCGCGCGGTGGTGATCGCGGTCAAGCCGGCGATGTGGCGCACGGTGATGCCGCCGCTGCTGCCCTTCCTGGGCGATCAGGCGGTGATGCTGTCGGTGATGGCGGGCGTGACGGCGCCGACCCTGGCCGAAGGGCTGGGCGGCTGGCCGATCGGGCGGGTGATGCCGACGACCGGCGTGTCGCGCGGTCGGGGCGTGGCCTCGGTCTGGGCGGCCGATCCGGCGGCGCGGGCCCTGGGACGCGCCCTGTTCGAGCCGATGGCCGAGACGGTCGACCTGCCGGACGAAGGTCTGATGGACGCCGCGACGGCCGTGGCCGGGTCGGGCGCGGCCTATGTCTACGCCTTCACCGAGGCGCTGGCGCGCGGCGGAGAGGCGGCGGGCCTGGACGCCGCGACGGCCGACGTGCTGGCGCGCGCCACCCTGCGTTCGGCGGCGGATTCCATGGGCGACGATACGCTGGAAACCCTGATCGCGCGCATCGCCTCGCCGGGCGGTTCGACCCGCGCGGGCCTGGACGCCCTGGACAGGGACGGCCGGCTGACGACGGCGCTGCAGGACACGGTTGCGGCGGCGGTCCGCCGCAACCGCGAGATGGGCTGAAAACTTAGTAGCGGCCGCGTTCGATGCCGGCGCCCAGGCGGTCGAAGGCGCGGTCGGCGTCGTGCCAGACCCCGAAGCCATAGACATCGCGAATGCTGGGCGAGAAGTAGGAGAACTTCACCGGACGGCTTTCGCCGTCGGCGGTGACGATGGTCCCTTCGACCGCCGCGCCGCCGATCGAGATGCTGCGGATCGGGTCCAGGCCCGGCGTGTCGCGCATCTGCTGCATGGTGGGACGGTTGGGCTTCAGGTCGGTGAGCACCAATTGGGCCGAGGCGCCGGGATAGCGCTGGGCCAGGGCCTGTTCGACCTCGGTCTGCAGACGCGCCGCCTGTGCGCTGACCTCGCGGTCGCCCAGCTTGTCGACGCGGCTCTGAAGGTCCGCGCCCAGGGTGACGGTCACGGTCGGCTGGACGGCGTCCGGTTGCGCCTGGGCGGCGCCGGCGACCGCGAGGGCGGCGGCCACAGCCGCGGCGGGCGCGAAGAAGGGCAGTTTACGCATGATGATCCATCTCCAGTCCCTGTCGGAACTGAAGATGACCCCTAAGGCGCCGTTTCGCTAGAGGGGGCGGCGGTGGAAACCGGCGTGGGCAGGCGGATGACCGCCTTCAGCCCGCCCAGGTCGCTGCGGCCCAGGGTCACGTCCCCGCCGTGACCGCGCGCCACGTCGCGGGCGATGGCCAGGCCCAGGCCCACGCCCTTGCGGTTCTGGTTGCGGGATTCGTCCAGGCGCGAGAAGGGCCGGAAGGCTTCCTCATGCAGGGCCTCGGGGATGCCCGGCCCGTCGTCCTCGACCAGGATCTCCAGCCCGCCCGAGGCCAGGGGACGGGCCGACAGCCGCACCCGGTCGCCGTGGGCGGCGGCGTTGCCGGTCAGGTTCACCAGGGCGCGCTTGAAGGCCAGGGGGCGGACGGCCGTGGTCAGGCCGGCGGGGGCGACCACCTCGACCTCGGCGCCCACGCGGCGGGCGTCGGCGGCGGCGGCCTCCAGCAGGTCGGGGATGACGACGGGGGCCGGCGGCTCCCCAGCCTCGCCGCGGGCGAAGTCGAGGTATTCGTCGATCATGTGCTCCATCTCGTCCAGGTCGCCGCGCATGGCGGCCTGACGCTTGAAAGGCGGGGCCAGGGCCAGTTCCAGCCGCAACCGGGTCAGGGGCGTGCGCAGGTCATGGCTGACCGAGGCCAGCAGGGCGGTGCGCTGGTCGATATGGCGCTGGATGCGGTCGCGCATGGCCAGGAAGGCGGTCGCCGCCGCCCGAACCTCGCGCGCGCCGTGCGGCTTGAAACGCGGCACCGTCTCGCCTCGACCGAAGGCCTCGGCGGCGTCCGCCAGCCGTTCGATGGCGCGCACCTGATTGCGGATGAACAGGATGGCCACCCCCATCAGCAGGATGGTCGCCACCGCCAGCCACAGGACGAAGATGTGCGCCTGGGTGGCCACCGCCCGCTCGCGCGGGGCGATGATGCGCAGCACGCCCTGCGGCTCCTGCACCTGAATGTCGACATAGGCGGGGTAGCGGGTGGTGTCGAACCAGTAGGGGCGGTCCAGCCGGCCGGCCAGCGCCTTGTCCAGCACGCGGTCGACCACCCCGATGGCCCCGCGCCGCTGCTCAGTCGGCAGGGTGCGGTCCTCCTGCAGGGCGATGGACAGGGACATGGAACGCTCGGCCCGTTCGGCGATCCGGTCCAGGTTCTCGCGGGTCGGATCGTCCTCGTAGCTTTCGACCGCCCAGGCGATGTCGCCGGCCAATCCCTCCGACAGGCGCGCGGTCACGGTCTGCCAGTGAGCGTCGAAGAAGATCCAGGTCACCGCCGTCTGCATGACCAGCACCGGCAGGACGATGATCAGCAGCGACCGGCCCCACAGCGAGGTGGGCAGGCGCCGCTTGAGGAAACGCGGCCACAGATAGGCGGGCAGCAGCCGCATGGGCGCGCTCCGAGGTTCAGTCCGGCGCCAGCATATAGCCGACGCCGCGCACGGTCTGGAGGTAGCGCGGGTTCTTTGGATCGGCCTCCAGCTTGCGGCGCAGGCGCGTGACCTGCACGTCGACGGCGCGGCCGGTGATGTCGGCGGTGTCGGGCGACAGGCTCATCCGTTCGACCGGGGCGTGGGCGTGCAGGGCCAGGGTCTTGAGCAGTTGCGCCTCGGCCTCGGTCAGGCGCTGGGGCTTGCCGTCGCGGGTCAGCTCCAGCCGCTCCATGTCGAACACGGCGGCGCCCAGCTTGATCTCGCGCGGGGTCAGGGGCTTGCCGCCGGTGCGGCGCAGGATGGCTTCGATCCGCAGCACCAGCTCGCGCGGCTCGAACGGCTTGGCCATATAGTCGTCGGCGCCGCGCGACAGGCCCTCGATCCGGTCCTCGGCGTCGCCGCGAGCGGTCAGCAGCAGGACGGGGGTCTTGGAGGTCTCGGCCTTCTCGCGCACCCAGGTGGTCAGATCCAGACCGCTTTCGCCCGGCATCATGACGTCCAGCACGACCAGGTCGAACTCGATCAGCTCCATCATCCGCTTGGCGGCCGCGGCGTGGGCGGCGCCGGTGACGCGGTAGCCCTCGCGCGAGAGGAACTCCTTCAGCAATTCGCGGATGCGGTCGTCATCGTCGACGATCAGCAGGTGACGGCCCACGCCGGGCCCGGCGATCGGCCCCGAACGACCGTAAGAACGCGATTCCGTCAGGCTCATGCCGCCTTCTCCCCGCCCAAGGCGTTGACCTGAGCGATTCGGGCGGGTCTAACACCCTCAGTTCCGCGGGAGACGTATTGCAATGGCCTTCGTTCCTTTCGACGATCGTGACGGCTGGATCTGGGTAGATGGCGATTTCGTGCCCTGGCGGGAAGCGAAAACGCACGTTCTGACCCACGCCCTGCACTACGGTTCGTCCGTGTTCGAGGGTGAGCGTATGTATGGCGGCGAAATCTTCAAGCTGACGCCTCATTCTGAGCGCCTGAAGCGGTCGGCCGAACTGCTCGATTTCGAAATCCCTTACAGCGTCGCCGAGATCGACGCCATCTGCAACGACACCTGCGCCAAGAACGGGCTGACGGACTGCTACGTGCGGCCCGTCGCCTTCCTGGGGCCGGAGCAGACCAGCGTGTCCGCCCTGAACAACAAGGTGCACCTGGCCGTCGCGGTTTGGGACTGGCCCAGCTATTTCGACCCCGAGGTCAAGGCGCGCGGCCTGCGCCTGGAATGGTCCAAGTGGCGTCGTCCCGACCCGGCCACCGCCCCGACCACGGCCAAGGCGGCGGGTCTGTACATGATCTGCACCATGTCCAAGAACGCGGCGGAACGGCGCGGCTTCGCCGACGCCATGATGCTGGACTGGCGCGGCTTCGTGGCCGAAGCGACCGGCGCCAACGTCTTCTTCGTGCGCGACGGCGTGCTGCATACGCCCAAGGTCGACCACATCCTGGACGGCATCACCCGCCAGACGGTGATCGAGATCGCCCGGGCCAAGGGGATCGAGGTGGTGGTGCGCGACATCAAGCCGGAAGAGCTGTCGGACTTCTCCGAATGCTTCCTGACCGGCACGGCGGTGGAGGTCACGCCCGTGGCCGAGATCGGCGACTATCGCTTCACGCCCGGCGCCCTGTCGCTGGACCTGATGGAACACTACGGCAAGCTGGTGCGCCGCCAGCTGTAAGGCGTCACCAGCGCAGGGCGTAGCGGCCGACGACGGCGCCGATGAGGCCAGCGGCGGCCACGCCCAGGGTGTACCAGGTGGCGACGAAGGCGGCGGTCGCCTCTCCGCAATGCAGCAGGCCATAGGCCGTGGCGGCGATGCCGCCCGCCGCCATGCCCAGCGCCAGGCCCGCCGCCGTCGGGCGGGTGGGGGCCAGCCTGCGCGCCGACAGGAAGACCAGCGGCGCGGCGAAGGCCGACACCAACACGATGTTGCGCCCGCAGACGGTCCAGGTGCCGCCCAGCCAGCCGGCCATGCGCTGATCCGCCGGCGTCATCGCCGTCTCGATTCCGCCCCACAGCGCCGCGACCGCCACCACCGCCAGCACCAGGGCCGCCGCCGGGCGCGCGTCGACGCCGGGCCGGCCCAGGCGCGTCGCCAGCCGGATCGCCGCTCCGGCCAGAACGGCGGTGTAAATTCCCTTCACCCACGGCGTGGGCGCCTGCAGCGCCTCGGTCAGGTCCGGCCGGACGCCCAGCAGCAGCGCCACCGCGACCGTCGCCGCGCCGGCCGCCCAGCAAAGCCATGCAGGCTCCATCCGCGCGGGCGCGGCGGGCTCCAGTCCGGTCGCGAGGGCGTCGATCAGGTCGTCAGTCTTCATCGGTCTTCACGCTGGCGGCCAGCGTCTTCAGGGAGCGGTGGACGCTGACCTTGGCCGCGCCCTCGGTGAAGCCGTTGCGGGCGGCCGCCTCGGCCAGGCTGAAGCCGCCGATGCGCACGTCCTCGACCAGGCGGCGCTGGCGCAGCGGCAGGATGGACAGGACCTTCTTCAGGTCGCGGCGGGCGACGCCGTCCTCGACCGTGTGTTCGGCCAGGAGAACGGACGCCTCCTCCAGCGGCACGTCGTGGCGACGGCCCTGGCGGCGGAAATGGTCGATCAGCTTGTAGCGCGCGATCGCATAGGCCCAGGCCGTGAACGGCAGCGACCGGTCATAGGTCGCGCGCTTGGCGTGGATGGCGATCAGGCAGTCCTGCACGAGATCCTCCGCATCGGCTTCCTGGCCGATAAGCCGACGTCTGAAGAAGGGGGTCAGGGCGCCCCGCATTTCGGACAGCAAGGCGCGCCAGGCCGCGGCGTCGCCGTCGAGACCCCGCAACATCAGACGCTTGAGCTCGGCTTCCTTGTCGACCACGCAGCATCCCATTCGCGTCGGACCGGACGGAGGTTACAGGACCGGGGCAAATAATCGCGCGAATATTTTTGCGTAACCTTCGCCGCGTCGGCGCCGAAACCTCTCCTGTCAGGCCGCTCCGCCCCGGGTCGGCCCTCACACAGGAGACGATCCCATGAAGACTTCCGCCAAGATCCTGATCGGCGTTGGCGCCCTGCTGGCCCTGGGCGCCAACGCCGCCGCCGCGCAGAATCGTCCTACCGCTGCCCAGGAAAACGCCATGGAGAAGTGCTACGGCGTGGCCAAGGCCGGCCAGAACGACTGCGCCGCCGGCCCCGGCACCACCTGCGCCGGCACCTCGACCCGCGACTATCAGGGCAACGCCTGGAAGCTGGTCGCCAAGGGCACCTGCACCACGATCCAGACGCCCAAGGGCAATGGTTCGCTGACCGCGATCCCGAACCGCTGATGTCCGTCGTTCCGACTGCCGGTCTGGGTCTGAAGCCCCAACACTACGACCAGGCCGAGGCCTGCCCGGCGGTCGGAGCGCAGAATGGCCTGTGGTTCGAGGTGCATCCCGAGAACTATATGGTCGACGGCGGGCCGCGCCTGGGCTGGCTGGAGCGCATCCGCGCGCGCCGGCCGCTGTCGCTGCACGGCGTCGGCCTGTCCCTGGCCGGAGACGAGCGCCCCGACCGCGCGCACCTGGCCCGCTTCCGCGCCCTGATCGACCGGTTCGAACCCTTCGTGGTGTCCGAGCATCTGGCCTGGTCGCGACGCGGGAACGTCTATCACCCCGACCTGCTGCCCGTGCCGCGCAGCCGCGAGATGCTGACGCTGGTCTGCGACCATATCGAAGAGTCGCAGGCGCATCTGGGCCGTCGCCTGCTGATCGAGAACCCGACCGCCTATCTGCCGATGGCCGGCCATGAATGGGACGAGGTCGACTTCCTGGTCGAGATCGCCCGCCGCACCGGCTGCGGCCTGCTGGTGGACGTCAACAATGTGCACGTCAGCGCCGCCAACATGGGCCTGTCGGCCGAGGCGTGGCTGGGCGCCGTGCCGGGCGACCTGGTCGGCGAGATCCATCTGGCGGGGCATCGGCCCGATCCGGTCTGGGGCGAGAGCCTTCTGATCGACAGCCATGACGCCCCGGTCGCCGAGGCGGTCTGGCGGCTCTACGAGCGGCTGATCGGCCGGATAGGCGGGCGGCCCACGCTGGTCGAACGAGACGGCGAGGTTCCGACGTTCGCCGAACTGCTGGGCGAACAGGCCCGCGCCGCGGAAGCCCTGATGTTGGTGGAGACCCTGGCATGACCGCCTTTCACGCCGCCTTCGAAACCGCGCTGGGCGGGGGGTTCGACGCGCTGTGGCCGCATCTGGAGCCGGACGACCGGACGCTGGGCGCCATCGCCGTCTATCGCAACACCGCCGTGAAGGGCCGGATCGACGCGCTGGAGGCCAACTATCCGACCGTGTCGCAGATGGTCGGCGGCGAATGGTTCCGCGCCGCCGCGCGCGAGTTCGTCGAGGATCAGCCTGGCGACGATCCCGTCCTGGCCGCCTATGGCGCGGGGTTTCCCGACTGGCTGGCCCGGTTCGAGCCAGCGCGGGAAATGGCCTATCTGGCGCCGGCCGCCCGGCTGGACCGCGCCTGGACCGAGGCGCACCTGGCGCCTGACGCGCGCACGCTGGATGCGCGGCAGGCGGCGGCGTTGAGCCTGACCCTGACCGGCGTCCCCGCCCGGCTGCACCCGTCGGTGCGCCTGTTCTGGTTCGACTGGACCGCGCCGTCGCTGTGGCTGGCGCACCGCGATCCGCAGGCCGGAGCCGAACTGGCCTGGCGCCCCGAGCCGGAGGGCCTGCTCGTCCACCGTCCGGACGCCGAGGTCCGCGCGCGCAGTCTGAGCCGCGCCGAATGGGTCTTCCTGGACGCCTGCCGCAAGGGCCGCGCCTTCGGCGTGGCCGCGTTGGCGGCGCAGGCGGCGCAGGCGGACCTGGACATCCCCACCCTGTTCGCCGGCCTGATCGCGCACGGCGTCTTCGAAACCCCCGAGAGGCCGAACCCATGACCGCCATCGCCCGCATCCACCAGCGCATCACCGACGCCATTCCTGAATGGCCGCTTGCCCTGCTGCTGCGCGTCGCGATCGCCGCGCCCTTCTTCCTGTCCGGCCGCACCAAGGTGGAGGGCCTGCTGACCCTGTCGCCGTCGACCGAATATCTGTTCGCCGAGGAGTATCGCGTGCCGCTGCTGCCGCCGGACCTGGCCGCGCATCTGGCGACCTACGCCGAGCACGCCCTGCCGATCCTTCTGGTGCTCGGCCTGCTGACGCGGCCAGCGGCGATCGGCCTGCTGCTGATGACGCTTGTGATCCAGCTATTCGTCGTGCCGACCGGCTGGCCGACCCACCTGCTATGGGCCGGGCCGCTGGTCTATCTGATCGCGCGGGGACCGGGCGCGGCCAGCCTGGATCGGGTTTTCCGTCTGGACTGAGGCCCCGGCGCCCTTGCCAGCCGCGTCAACTTGTCCTTGAAGCGGATGAAGCCGCGGCGCGGCGTGGGAATCCGACTTCATGTTCAGCCTCCTGAACCTCCAGAGCCTGTTCGGCCTGGTCGTCATCGTCGCCCTGTGCTGGGCGATCTCGGAGAACCGGCGGGTGTTCCCCTGGAAGCTGGCGCTGGGGGCGGTGGCGGTGCAGGCGGCGCTGGTGCTGGCCCTGTTCGCCATCCCCGGATCGCGCGGCGTGCTGGCGGCGGTGACGGGCGCCATCGACGGCCTGGCCGATGCGACGGCCCAGGGCACGCGGTTCGTGTTCGGCTATCTGGCGGGCGGCGATCAGCCCTATGTGGTGGAGAACCAGGGGGCGCTATTCACCTTCGCCTTCAACGTCCTGCCGCTGATCCTGGTGATCTCGGCCCTGTCGGCGCTGCTGTGGCACTGGAAGATCCTGAAGTGGCTGATCCGGGGCTTCGGCTTCCTGTTTCAGCGGACGATGGGCCTGGGCGGCGCCTCGGCCCTGGCGGTGGCGGCCAACATCTTCCTGGGCACCATCGAGAGCCCGATCGTCATCAAGGCCTATCTGGACAAGCTGAGCCGGTCGGAGATCTTCCTGATGATGACCGTGGGTCTGGCCACCGTCGCCGGATCGACCATGGTCGCCTACGCCAGCATCCTGTCGCAGACCCTGCCAAACGCCGCCGGCCACGTGCTGGTCGCCTCCATCGTCTCGGCGCCCGCCGGGGTGCTGCTGGCGCGGATCATCGTGCCCGAACCCAACAAGGAGGCCGCCCAGGCGATCAGCTACGATTCCGCGCTGAAGTACGACAGCGCCATCGACGCCATCTCCAAGGGGACGTCGGACGGGCTGATGGTGGTGTTGAACATCTCGGCGGTGCTGATCGTCTTCGTGGCGCTGGTCGCCCTGGTGAACGTGATGCTGAGCGGTTTCGTGGTGTTCGGCGAGCCGCTGACGGTCGAGCGGATGCTGGGCGTGCTGTTCACCCCGCTGGCCTGGCTGACGGGGGTGGAGGCGGCCGAGGCGGGCAAGGCCGGCTGGCTGCTGGGGGTCAAGCTGACCCTGACCGAGTTCGTCGCCTTCATCGACCTGGGCCGCATTCCGGCGGGCGAGATGAGCGAGCGTACGCGGATGCTGATGACCTATGCCCTGTGCGGCTTCGCCAACATCGGCTCGGTGGGCATCACGGTGACCGGCCTGTCCGTACTGATGCCCGAGCGGCGCGAGGAGGTGCTGGGCCTGATCTGGAAGGCCCTGTTCGCCGGCTTCATGGCCACCCTGATGAGCGCCGCCATCGTCGGCGCCTTGCCCGCGGCGGTGTTCGCGCAGTAGCGTTTCCAAAAGCAACGGGAACGCCGCCATGAAGCTCTACACCTCTCACCGCGCGCCCAATCCGCGCCGGGTCCGCTGGATCATGGCCGAAAAGGGGATCGAGGACGTCGAGATCGTCGAGGTCGACCTGCTGGCGGGCGAACACCGCACGCCCGACTACCGCGCCAAGTTCGGCGTGCCGCACGTGCCGGCGCTGGAACTGGAGGACGGGACCCGCCTGACGGAATCCATCGCCATCGGCCGCTATCTGGAGGCGCTGCATCCCGAGCCGAACCTGTTCGGCCGCGATGCGAAGGAGCAGGCGATCATCGAGATGTGGACGCGCCGGTGCGAAATCTATCTGGCCAATCCGATGATGCTGACGGTGCGGTTCAGCCATCCGGCCCTGGCCGCGCTGGAGACGCCCCAACCGCAGGTGGCCGAATACAACCGCGGCGGGGCCGAAAAGTTCATGAAGACGCTGGACCGGCGCCTGGCCGACCGCGCGTTCATCGCCGACCGCTTCACCATCGCCGACATCGTCGCCGTGGTCGGCCTGGATTTCGGTCGCCTGATCAAATACCGACCGCCGGCCGAGTTCGAGAACCTGGCGCGATGGATGGAGACGTGTCGCGCGCGCCCGGCGGCGGCGGCGGGGATCTGATTGAAAAATTGGGTTAGCTAGGTTAGCTTACCCGGATGGCCGTCACCGCGAACATCCACGAAGCCAAGACGACGCTGTCGAAGCTGATCGAACGCGCTCTGGCGGGCGAGGAGGTGGTGATCGCCAAGGCGGGCAAGCCGCTGGTGCGGCTAAACCCCGTTTCCGAGGCGACCGAGACGAAGACGCCGCGTCGCGCCCTGTTCGGCTCGATGCGGGAGGAATTCAAACTGTCGCCGGACTGGGACAGCCCCGCAACCAATGCGGAAATCGAGCGCCTCTTCTACGAGAGCGAGATTTTTCCGGATCGGCGGGGCTTCGCCGAGGAGTGAGGCTGCTTCTGGACACCAATATCGTCGTCTGGATGTTGCGAACCCCGGACCGGCTGTCGCGCGTGGTGGAAGCGGCCCTGAACGACGAGGCGAACGTTCTGCTGGTGAGTTCGATCTCGATCTTCGAAATCGCGCTGAAGCGCAGCGTGGGGAAACTCGACGTCGGTGACGGCGTGTTGACGCGGCTCGAGCAGATCGGGTGCGTCAGCCTTCCGCTGAACGACAGGCATTCGTGGCGAGTGTCCGACTTGCCATGGATTCACAGGGACCCGTTCGACCGCCTCATCGTCGCTCAAGCGCTGGAGGAGAGGGCTACGCTGGTCACGTCGGACCGCGTGCTGTCGCTCTACGGCTGCGCGACCATGCTCAACTGAGCCTCATCTTCGGCAGAGCTTCACCGCGGCGTGAACTTCCGGATCACGCCGGAGAAGGTCATCAGCAGCCGGTCGCCGGTGGTGATCTGGCCGCGCACGAAGATCAGGCTCTTGCCGGCCTTGCTGACCTGGCCGGTCGCCTCGATCAGTTCGCCGACATAGGCGCCGTCGATGAAGGTGGAATCCAGCTGCACCGTCACGCCCGAGGCGCCTTCCAGCTCCTGATAGGCGATCTGGAACAGGGCGATGTCGGCGAAGGTCATCAGGCAGCCGCCGTGCATCCGCCCGCCGGCGTTCATGTGCTTGGGCTCGGCGCGGAAGGCGCAGCGCATCTGGCCGTCCGGGTCGGGGCGGCCGTAGAATGGGCCGACCACGGTGTCGAAGGTGGCGTGGTGGTCGTAGGTCTGCCAGCCGGCGAACTCGCCCTCGGTCACGGTGATCTTGTTGGCCATGTCTTTGGTCTTACTTCTGAGCGTGCGGTGCAGCATATAGGCGCCATGAGCGATCCGATCGAAGCCGCAATTTTCGAAAAACTGTCCGTCCTCGGCCCGGGCAAGAGCATTGAGCCCGCCGAGGTGGCAAAGGCGCTGCAGCCCGAACAGTGGCAGAGGATGCTGCCCAAGGTGCGCACGGCCGCGCTGGGGCTGATGCGCCAGGGGCGGTTGACCATCACCAAGAAGGGCAAGCCCGTCGATCCGGAGAATTTCCGGGGCGTGACCCGCCTGCGGCTGCCGACCGAGGAAGAGACGGCGCTGGCCCTGAGCCGCCGCCCGCCGGTCGAAGAGGCGGATGACGACTGACCTCCAGTCGGTCGTCGAGGACATCCGCGCCTGCCGCGCCTGCGCCGGGGTGCTGCCGCACACGCCGCGTCCGGTGGTCTGGGTCTCGCCGCAGACGCGCCTGCTGATCTGCGGCCAGGCGCCGGGGCGGCGGGTGCATGAGAGCGGGCGGCCCTTCACCGATCCGTCGGGCGACCGACTGCGCGACTGGATGGGGGTGGATTACGACGCCTTCTACGGCGATCCGCGCATCGGGGTGGCGGCCCAGGCCTTCTGCTATCCGGGCACGGCGCCCAAGGGCGGAGACTATCCGCCGCCGCCGCGCTGCGCCGAACTCTGGCGGCCCCGTCTGCTGGAGGCCCTGCCGGCGGTGGAGCTGACGCTGCTGGTCGGGGGCTACGCCCAGGCCTGGGCGCTGGGCGACCGGGCCAAGACCAATATGACCGAGACGGTGCGGGCCTGGCGCGACTATGGCCCGGCGATCCTGCCGTTGCCGCATCCGTCGTGGCGAAACACCGCCTGGCTGAGGCGCAATCCCTGGTTCGAGGCGGAGGTCGTGCCGCACCTGAAGGAAAGGGTCCGCGCGCTGCGAGAACGCACGGACCCCTGAGGCGTGAAGCGCCGGATCAGCCGCGGCGGTTGTCGCGGTCGCGACGTTCGTAGCGGATGTTGGCCGACAGGCGGTCGAAGCGACGATCCAGGTCGTTGCGTTCCCAGGCCGTCAGGCCGCCGCGGCGGTAGTTGGCCTCAAGACGCAGCAGGCTGTTGAACTCTGAGCGCAGCCGCGTGGCTTCCCGGCGGCTCAGCTGGCCGGTGCGGACGCCCTGGTCGATGCGACGGTCGAGGTTGGCCTGGCGCGCGTTGATCGACTGCCACGAGCCATAGCTGACGGCGTGCGGGGCCGGGCGGTGATAGGACTGGTGATGGGACTGGGCGAACGACGGCGCGGCGACCGAAACGGCGGCCAGGGCGACGGCGGGGATGACGAACTTCCGCATGGGAGGACTCCTCGTTCTCGGCGCCGGTCGGGGCGACCAGCGATGAGGCCAGATGACCACCCGGCGGCTGAGCCCGATCTGAACAGCGCCGATCATGTTCGGTTCATCGAGATGAGAAATCGGTCACGATCACCGTTCCTTGGTTTTGCGGCGCCGTCCATTTCACCTATACGGATCATTCAGCGCCTGTTCAGGCGCACGGGGCTAGATCGACCGCCATGTTCCGCAAACCCGCCAGTCTCATCGTCGCCGTCGCGGCCCTGGCCCTCGCTCCCGTCCTGTCGACGGAGGCGATCGCCCAGTCGCGCGATCAACGTCAGCCGTCGCAGTCGCAGGAGCGTCCCGCGCCGCGCGTCAGTCCCGACGAGGCCCGCCGACGCGGCGGCCAGGCCGGCGGCGGCCGTGTGATCGACACCCAGCCGCGTCGCAATGGCGACTATTCGGTGCTGGTCGAGCGCGACGGCCGGGTGCGCGAGGTCGTGGTCGACGGCCAGACCGGCCGCACCAGCCAGGGCGGAAACGACAACAACCCGCGTCGCAGGCCGAACTGATGCGGGTGCTTCTGGTCGAGGACGACGCGGACCTGTCGCGTCAGCTGAAGACGGCGCTCGGCGACGCCGGCTATGCGGTGGATCACGCCCCGGACGGCGAGGAAGCCCATTACCTGGGCGAGAACGAGCCCTATGACGTGATCGTGCTGGACCTGGGCCTGCCCAAGATCGACGGGGTGTCGGTGCTGGAGCGCTGGCGGCGCGAGGGCAAGACGACGCCGGTGCTGATCCTGACCGCGCGCGGCGCCTGGTCGGACAAGGTGGCGGGCTTCGACGCCGGCGCCGACGACTATCTGACCAAGCCGTTCCACACCGAGGAACTGCTGGCCCGTCTGCGCGCCCTGCTGCGCCGCTCGGCCGGCCACGCCTCGGCGACCCTGTCGTGCGGCGGCTTGCGGCTGGACCCGCGCGCGGCGCGCGCCAGCGTCAACGGCGAACCGCTGCGCCTGACCAGCCTGGAATACCGACTGCTGCACTACATGATGATGCACCAGGGCCGGGTCATCAGCCGCACCGAACTGGTCGAGCATCTGTACGACCAGGATTTCGACCGCGATTCCAACACCATCGAGGTGTTCATCGGCCGGGTGAGGAAGAAGGTCGGCTCGGACCGGATCGAGACCGTGCGCGGCCTGGGCTATCGGCTGACGCCGCTGGCGGGCGAGACCGAGGCGGCGTGAGCGACGCGGCATGAGCGACGCCGGGCGCCGACCTGGACCCGCCCCTCGAGGTTCTCCGCTACGGGATTGGGGCCGCTGGTTCGGGCGGCCCGGCCGGTCTCTGACCCGACGGCTGATCTGGCTGGCGGCGGCGTGGATCCTGCTGGCCCTTGTGATAGCCGCCCTGTTCCTGACCCAGGCCTTCCAGGAATCGGCGCTGCGCCGGCTGGGAAACGTTCTGAACGAGACGGTGGACGAGATCGTCGTCGCGGCCGCCCGAACCCCGCGAGACCAGGCCGTGCCTCAAATTCAGGATGCGCGGACCCTGCGCCTGCTGTCGGGCAAATACTGGGCGATCGCGCGCGAGGGGGCGGATGGTCGGCTGGTGACCGTGGCGCGGTCGCGCTCGCTGTGGACCTACAATCTGGACACCCCGCCCGGTCTGCCCGACCGGCTGGACGCGGCCTTCGGCGACGTCATCAGTTTCAACACCGTGGGCCCCAAGGGCGAGCCCCTGCGCGCCGCCGCCAGCATGAAGTCGGTCCCGCGCTATGACGAGCCGGTCGTCTTCCTGGCCGCGCTGGACCGGTCCGACATCGACGCCGACACGCGCCAGTTCGCCACCGTGACCTGGATCGCCCTGCTGGTGATGGGCTTCGGCCTGGTTTCCGCGGTCTTCATCCAGGTTCAGGTGGGTCTGCGCCCCCTGTATGAGCTGAGGAACGAGATCGCCGATGTGCGAAAGGGCAAGGCGGCGCGGATCGGGCGCAGCTATCCGGTGGAGATTCAGCCCCTGGCCGAACAGGTCAACCGCCTCCTGGACCACAATCAGGAGGTCGTGGAGCGCCAGCGCACCCACGTCGGCAATCTGGCGCACGCGCTGAAGACGCCGATTTCGGTGATGATGACCGAAGCCGGCGACGCCGAGGGGACGCTGCCGGAACTGGTCCGGCGCCAGACGAAGGTGATGCAGGGCCAGGTCGACCACCACCTGCGCCGCGCCCGCGCCGCCGCGCGCGCCGCCCACGGCCTGGGCGAGAAGACCGACGTGCCCGAGGTGCTGGACGAACTGGCGGTGATGATCGAGCAGGTGTTCCGCGACAAGGCCGTGGAGGTGGACTGGCGCGCGCCCGACACCCTGGCCTTCCTGGGCGAACGGCAGGACCTGCAGGAAATCCTGGGCAATCTGATCGAGAACGCGGCCAAGTTCAGCCGTCGCCGCGTGCGGGTCTCGGCCGGGCCGGACGGTCTGGGTCGGATGGTGGCGGTGGTCGAGGACGACGGCCCCGGCCTGCCGGAAGGCGCGCGCGACGAAGTGCTGAAGCGCGGCGCGCGCCTGGACGAGGACGCGCCCGGATCGGGCCTGGGCCTGTCGATCGTGGACGACCTGACGCGGGCCTATGGCGGCCGCATGACGCTGGGCGACAGCGACATGGGCGGGTTGAAGGTGGTGCTGGAGCTGCCCGCCGCCGAACTGTGACGCCAAGCGCTTGTTAATCTCGGCGGCTCACCATGTCGCCGAACGGCGGAGACGGGGTTGGGCGCGCTATCGGAAACGCAACGGTCGGTCCTGACGGACCTCATCCAGCGCTGCGGCGACGCGGTGCTGGAGGGCCTGCGTGACGGTTTTCCGGTCGAGGGGGCGACCGACGACCGCACCGTCGAACTGGCCCGGATGATCGAGGACGAATGGCGCGACCGCCGCCGCCGCGACACCGCCCTGGCCCCCCCTGGCCCCGATGTTCGCCCCCCGCCAGGACGGCGTCGCCGGCCTGACCTTCCCTCCGAGCGCGCGGGACCGCGCCTGGCGCGTCGCCGCCGAGCGGGAGGCCGATCTGCTGCCGCTGCTGGACGGGGCGGGGCCGACCGAGGGCGACTGGACGACGGCCGCCGACCGGCTGTGCGCCGCCTGCGCCGCCGCCGTGCGCGACCGGCACGGTCAGGTCTGGCCCGACGCCCCGCGCGAGGCGCGCGAGGAACTGGCCGGCTGTTTCGACCTGGGGCCGCTGGCGCGCCGCGCCCTGCCTCGCCTGCCGGCCTGGCTGGAGCGGCCCGACGACGAACAGGCGGCGGGGCTGAGACTGCTGATCCAGGACGCCAACGCCGTCGGCGAGCATGGCGGCCGCCGCATGGTCGACATCCTGTTCGCCCATGTGGCCGACGCCGAACGGATGCTGCGCGTCGTCACCCGCACCAGCCGCTCGGCCGGCAACGAGCTGGTGCTCAGTCATTCCGAGATGGCGGTCTTCGTCGACCGGCTGCTGGCGTCGGTGACTGAGCGGGTGGCGCGGCTGGGCGCGCTGGGCGCGGCGCCGGGGGAGGCGGAGGCCCAGGCCGCCGTGGCCGACGCGGAGTGGTGCGCCGCCGTGCTGTCCGAACTGGACCTGACGCTGCAGCTGCGTCCGGGCTCGCCGTGGGGCAAGACCACGCGGATGGCGCGGGTCAAGCTGTCCGGCCAGTTGTCGGGGCTGATGCGTTCGGCCGGGGCGGCGGCCCATGCGGCCCTGCCGATGAAGCGCCAGACCATCGCCGGGCGGATGACGCGGATGGCCCCTTGGCTGGAGGCGCCGACCGAGGGCGAGCCGATCGAGGCGGCGGCGGCCCTGTTGGGACTGGTCACCGCGCTGCGAGGACCGGCCGTGGTGTTCGGCAGCGAATCCGACCGTCAGCGGCTGAACGCCGAACTGACCGACTATCTGACCATCTGGGCCAACGAGGCCTTGGACGGCATCGCCGACGGAGAGGCGCCGGACGTGGATCGGGCGCTGCGGCTGGTCGGGATCGCGGCGCGCTATCTGACCTCGATCGAGGCGCTGGAGGCGGCGCGCACGGTGCGACGGCGCGCGGCGACGGCCGAGACCGCGCGGGCCACGGCGGGCGCGGCGTCGCGGGCGCTTTGACGGCCGGCCCGCATGGGCTAGACGGCGAGCCATGATCGTCTTCTGGATGATGACCGGCCTCGCCGCCGCCCTGGCCGCCCTGGCGGTGCTGGGCGGCGCGCGGCGCGGCGCGACGGCGGCGCCCCAGGCGGAGACCGCCGCGGGCCTGCGCGAGATCGAGGAACTGGACCGGCTGAAGACCCGCGGCCTGATGGACGAGGCCGCCCACGCGGCGGCGCGGGCCGAGGCGGCGCGCCGCCTGCTGGCGGGCGAGGCGATCCAGGCCGATCGTCCGGTCCGCGCCGGACCGCGCGACCGGCTGTGGGTTCTGGCCGGGATCGGGGCGTCGACGGCAGGGGCGCTGGGCCTCTATGTCCTGGTCGGGGCGCCCGGCCTGCCGGATCAGGGCTACGAAAGCCGTGTCGATCAATGGGCCGAGACGCCGGACGCGCTGCAGCCGCCGCAGCTGGCCGCCGTGGTCGCCCGCGTGGTGCGCGAGCGGCCGGACGATCCGCAGGCGCTGGCCATGCTGGGCGCGGCGCGGTTCCAGGCCGACGATCCCCTGGGCGCCGCCTCGGCCTTCCGTCGGCTGGTGGCGCTGAGGCCCGACGACGGCCAGGCCTGGGCGCGGCTGGGCGAAAGCCTGGTGCGGGCCAACGAGGACCGGATCGGCGCCGACGCGGAGGCCGCCTTCCGCGAGGCGGTGCGCCACGACCCCGACCAACTGGGCGCGCGCTTCTTCCTGGGCGAGGCGGCGCTGAGGCGCGGCGACGCGGCCGAGACGCGCGCGCAGTGGACTCCGCTGATCGCCGCCCTGGACCCGACGGACCCGCGCCGCCAGGACCTGGAGCGGCGGATGCCCCCGGCGGGGGCGCAATGACGCTTTGGCGCCGGGCCGGGCGGCGGCTATATCGGCCGCTCCTGTCTGTCGTTTCCGGATCGTCCGCCGCATGAGCTGGCTGCCCAAATCGCCGAAGGCGCGTCGCCGCCTGTGGGTCGTGGCCGCCGCCGCGCCGATCCTGGCCCTGGCGGTCGGCCTGTCGCTGTGGGCCATGCAGGACAGCGTGACCTTCTTCTATTCCCCGTCGGAGGCGACGGCCGCGACGGCGCCGGCGGGTCGACACATCCGCCTGGGCGGCCTGGTCGAGGCGGGCAGCGTACGGAAGGCGGCCGACGGCTCCGTCGTTTTCGTCGTCACCGACAACGCCGCGACCACGCGCGTCATGTACCACGGCGATCTGCCGGATCTGTTCCGCGAGGGGCAGGGCATCGTGGCGCAGGGGACGTTCGGCCCCGACCGGGTGTTTCACGCCAGCCAGGTCCTGGCCAAGCACGACGAGAACGACC
>NZ_DLMO01000025.1 GCF_002479325.1 Brevundimonas sp. UBA7534 | reverse complement strand
GAAAGGCGAAGATGCACATCGCGATCATCGCGATGGCCCCGATCTGGGCATAGAGCATATTGAACATACGACATCGCCCCCAAAGCCGATCAGCCTTGGGGGCGATAATGACCTAAAATGAGCGGTGCGGGTATCAGATACCGCTCAGGTTACCGCAATTTCACGCAACGCGAAGGTGGTTCTTGGTGCGTTCACGCGGCTGCGGGTCGAGCCAGTCGTCCGGCTTGCCGACCGGACCCGCAGCGTAAGTTCCCCAGCCCAGGCGGCGATGGTCCTTCTGCATCTCGGCGTGGCAGGCGACGATGGCTTCACGCGCCGTCGCCAGGGCGGCGATCGCTTCCATCGCCTTGGCCTGCGAACCGGTGGCCGCGACGGGCGAGAGCTCGAGGGCCGCACGGGCGCCGATGAACGATTGAACCAGTGTCGTGGCCTGGGTGATGGCGGCGTCGATGGCGTGTTCGGTGGCGTAGAGATCGCCAGCGACGCCAGCGACGACTTCAGTGCGGTCCATGAGAAGCCCCTGTGGGTATGGTCAACGAGACTTTAACCCTAACACGATTTAACCCTGTTTGATAGAGACTTGTTCACCGAATCGCAATCGCACGTAATCGTGCGCCACGCTCGAGGCGTGTGCGACCAGGCGGCGTCGATTTCAGAGCGTCTGGGAAAGGATCGCCTAGGCGCCGTCTTCCAACAGGAAGTGCGCCGTCAGCGAGGCGATAGGTTGGTCTCGGCTGACCTGCCAGGCCTCGGCCAGGACGTGCGCGACACGTCGGCCTGCGCGGCTGATGCTGGCGCGAGCGAACACATCGAGAGGTCGGCCCGTGCGCAGATAGGCGACCGTGACGTTGATGGGGCGAGGCAGGCGCGCGCCGGGAAAGGCCAGGGCGACCTGGGCCATCGCCGTCATCTCCAGCAGGGCCGCGGTGGAACCGCCATGCAGCGCCGGCAGCATCGGATTGCCGATCAATCGATCCGCGAACGGCATCACCACGGTCAGTTCGTCGCCGTTCATCTGTGTGCGCAGGTCCAGGAACCGCGCATAGGGGAGGCGATCCAACAGGGGTTCGGTCATGCTGCGGCCTCCGTCTTGCGGGACGCGGAGGCGTTGACGACGTAGGCCGCCTGAGAGGCCGCCACGGGGTTCGAGGGGTCGTCCTCGAAGGCCCAGCCGCGCACGAAGGCGATGGTCGGCGTCAGGCGAAAGCACCGCGCCTGGGCGAACAGATCGCGCCCCGGCTCGGCCGCCCGCATATAGTCGACCCTGAGATCCAGGGTCGCGACCGGCTGAAAGGCGTCCATCGCGACCCAGACGGCCAGGCCGCCGACGTGATCCAGCAGCGTCGTCACCAGCCCGCCCGCCAGCACCCCGGTGTCCGGGTCTCCGATCCAGTCGGGTCGATAGGGAACGCGGATGCGTGGCGCGCCTTCGTCATGCAGGCCCTCGAACATGAAGCCCAGGGCGTGGGTGTGGGCCGCGCCCGAGGCGAGTTGGGGCAATATGTCGGTCAGGCGGCTGTCGGTCATGCGGGGTTCCGTGCGATTCCGTCGGGATCACTCTAGGGAGCGCGACCGGAGCGCGTCGAGGGCGTTAGAGGGGAATGATCCGACCCGAAGACCTGCTGCACCCGACGCCGGCCGGCCTTTACTGCCCGCCGGGGGATTTCTACGTCGATCCCGTTCGACCGGTTGACCGGGCCGTCGTCACCCACGGCCATTCCGATCACGCCAGGGCGGGGCACGGCGCCGTGCTGGCCACCCGGCAGACGCTAGCCATCATGGCCGAGCGGTACGGGGTTGATTTCGCCGGACGCGAGCAGGCAGCGGACTATGGTCAGGCCACCGCGATCAACGGCGTGAATCTGCGCCTGGTCCCCGCCGGCCACGTGCTGGGCTCGGCCCAGGTCGAGGTACGGTGGAGGGGGCTGACCATGGTCGTGTCGGGCGACTACAAGCGCCGCCGCGATCCCACCTGCGCACCGTTCGAGCCGGTGCCATGCCATGTCTTCATCTCCGAGGCGACCTTCGGCCTGCCGGTGTTCCGGCATCCTCCCGACGAGGAGGAGATCGGCCGGCTGGTGCGCTCGCTGCGACAGTTCCCGGAGCGGGCGCATCTGGTCGGGGCCTATGCGCTGGGCAAGGCGCAGCGCATCATCCGTCTGCTGCGCGAGGCCGGCTGGAGCCGCCCCATCTACGTCCACGGCGCGATGGAGCGGTTGAACGCCCTTTATCAGCGGGAAGGCGTGACGCTGGGGCCGCTTCTCCCGACGCGTGACCTGGCTCGCGGCGCGCTGGGCGGCGAGGTGGCGATCGCCCCGCCCGGCGCCATCCAGGACCGTTGGGCGCGGCGGTTCGCCGATCCCATCCCCGCCTTCGCCTCGGGCTGGATGGGCGTTCGCGCCCGCGCCCGCCAGCGCGGCGTGGAGCTGCCGCTGGTGATCTCGGACCATGCCGACTGGGCGGAACTGACCTCGACCTTCGACGAACTGAACCCCGAAGAGATCTGGATCACCCACGGGCGTGAGGAGGGGTTGCTGCGTTGGGCCGAACTGCGGGGGATGAAGGCCCGCGCGCTTCGCCTGGTCGGCTACGACGAGGAAGACGATCGGTCCGAAGAGACGGTTGAGGGCGTGGCCTAGAGCTTGGTCCGTTGGAAGGGAGCCGCTTCGCCGTTCCGCCGACGCGGCGGATCAGGCTCCAGGTTCCAGATTCCGGCCTCAGGCGGCGGAGCGACCATCGGCGGCCTCATCGACCTCCTCGACGTCGGCCAAAGCGGCGTTCATGGCCATGCGCAGCCGTTCCGGCTTGATCGGCTTTTCGACGACGGCGGCCATGCCGATCGAAAGATAGTGTTTGGCGTCGTCCGGGTCGGCGTTGGCGGTCAGGGCCACGATCGGGGTGCGTCCTGCGGCGCCGGGCAGGGCGCGGATGGCCTGGGTGGCCTGGACGCCGTCCATGCGGGGCATCTTGATGTCCATCAGGATCAGGTCGAAGCGTTGCTCCTGCACAGCCGCCAGAGCCTCCATGCCATCCTCGGCCAATTCGGAGCTGCAGCCGAACATCTCGCACAGCGCCTGAGCCACCACGCGGTTTGTCGCATTGTCGTCGACGATCAGGATGTGCGGCGCGCTTTTGAGCTCCAGGTCCGCCAGGTCCGAGACGTTGGACGGATGCTCCTGTTCGATCACGGCGCGCTCGGCGGTCAGGTCGAAAGCGAACGTAGCCCCGCGGCCAGCGTTGTTCTCGGCCCAGATGCGGCCGCCCATGCGGTCGATCACCTGACGGCAGATGGCCAGGCCCAGGCCCGCGCCGTCGGGGCCGGAGCCGTGGACGAAGGGCTCGAAAATGGAATCGACCCGGTCGGGGTCGACGCCGGGGCCGTCGTCGCGCACCCGCGCCTCGATGTGGACGCGGCCGTTGTCGGCCCAGGCCTTCATGCCGGCCTCGACCACGCCGTTGCGGGCGAATTTCAGGGCGTTGCCGATCAGGTTGTTGAACACCTGCTTGACCCGGACCCCGTCGATGACGGCGGCCAACTCGGTGTCGCCTTCGTAGCTGACCAGCAGGGTCACGCCGTCCTGTGACGCACGGGGCTCCCACAGGGCCTGGATGTCGTCGGTCAGGGCGCGCAGCGGCGTTGGCGTCGGCGACAGATCCAGCTCTCCGGCTTCGGCCTTGGACAGGTCAAGCGCGTCTTCCAGGATGCGCAGCAGGGTTTCGGAAGAATCCACGATGGTCTGCACGTGCGCCTGTGCGGCCTCGTTGAGGGGCTGGCGGCGCAGCAGTTCGGCCACGGCTAGGACGCCGTTCATCGGCGTACGCAGTTCATGGCTCATGATCGCCAGGAACTGGCTCTTGGCGCGCGCGGCGGCCAGGGCCTGGGCGCGGGTGTCGCTCAGCGCCTCGGCCTGCTCGGCCAATTCGCGGTTCTGGTCGCGCTGGCGCTGGTTGACGCCCTGCAGCAGCGTCGCGGCCGTGCCGACGCCGTGGTAGAGGCCGTTGCGCGTCACGATGAAGCCGCGCAGCAGGGCTGCGGGACCGCCCTTCACCATGATGTCGCAGAAGGTGTCGATGCGCACGCCGGCCTCGACCACCGCTGGTTCGGCGTCCATCACGAAGGTGACCGGCCGGCCCTCGTAAAGCGCGTGGCCGAAGGCGCCGGCGATCTTTTCCAGAAAGGCGGTGCGTTCGATCAGGCCGATCGGCCGGTCGTCTTCCACCACGGGGATGACCAAGGTGTCCGGCTCGCTCAGAAACCGCGCAAAGACCTCCGACCCCAGCGTCGTCGGGGCGATCGGCGTCGGACGCTCGCAGAGGGCCTCGATGGTCGGCATTCGGCCTGATACTCCAGATACTGAACGGACCATGCCGTTGAAGGCTTTGCGGAATCGTTAAGCTGTGGCCACAGGCGGCCGATTCGGGGCACCGGTGTCAGGCTGGGCTTTTGCGCCGGAGGGCGGGGTGGTGTAGAAGCCGCGCCCGACCCATATGCGGTCCTCACCCCTTTTGCATGCGCGCGGCCGGCGGCCGACCGCAGGTTTGTCATGAGCGTCATCCTGGAAACGACCCCTTCGACTTCGGCCCTCGTCCTGTTCTCGGGCGGGCAGGACAGCGCCACCTGTCTGGCCTGGGCGCTGGAGCGGTTCGAGCGGGTGGAGACGGTCGGCTTCGACTATGGCCAACGCCATGTGGTCGAGATGGAGGCGCGGCAGGCGGTGCGTGACGGCATGGCGGCCGCTCTTCCGGACTACGCCGGGCGGCTGGGCGCGGACCATGTGGTCGATCTGACCGGATACGGCCGGATCGCCGAGAGCGCCCTGACCGCCGATCGCAAGATCGAGATGGACGCGCGCGGCTTGCCGACGACCTTCGTGCCGGGGCGCAACCTGATCTTCCTGGTCGCGGCGGCGGCGCTGGCGGACCGGCGCGGGCTCGAGGTGCTGGTCGGCGGCATGTGCGAGACGGATTATTCGGGCTATCCCGACTGCCGCCACGAGACGATGGAGGCGATGGCGCGCGCGCTTTCGCTGGGGCTGGACAAGCCGGTGGTGATCGACACGCCCCTGATGTGGCTGACGAAGGCCGAGACCTGGGCGCTGGCGCACCGGATCGGCGGCGACCCGCTGGTCGAACTGATCGTCGAGGACAGCCACACCTGCTATCGGGGCGACCGGACGCACCGCCACGCCTGGGGCTATGGCTGCGGCGAATGCCCGGCGTGCGAACTGCGCGCGGCGGGGCATCAGGAATGGGCCGCTTCCCGGTGACCTATTCGGCCAAGGAAGTGTTCCTGACCGTGCAGGGCGAGGGCGGACAGGCGGGGCGGCCGGCCGTCTTCCTGCGGTTCGCCGGCTGCAATTTGTGGAGCGGGCGCGAGCAGGACCGGGCGAACGCCGTCTGCACCTTCTGCGACACCGATTTCGTGGGCGTGGACGGCGACGGCGGGGGCAAGTTCGCCACGGCCGATCATCTGGCCGACCATGTCGCGGCGATGTGGCGGGGGCGCCAAGGCGATCCGAAGCTGGTCGTCTGCACCGGCGGGGAGCCGCTGCTGCAACTGGACAGACCGCTGATCGGGGCGCTGCACGCGCGCGGGTTCGAGATCGCCATCGAGTCCAACGGCACCCTGGCCGCGCCGGACGGGATCGACTGGATCTGCATCAGCCCAAAGGCCGACGCGCCGGTGGTCCAGACGAGCGGACAGGAACTGAAGCTGGTCTATCCGCAGGCCCAGGCCCAGCCCCAACGGTTCGAGCACCTGGCGTTCGAGTGGTTCTGGCTGCAGCCGATGGACGGCCCGGACCAGGCCGCCAACACCGCCGCCGCCATCGAATACTGCCTGACCCACCCCCAATGGCGCCTCAGCGTCCAGACCCACAAATACATCGGCGTCCGCTAATGCCCGTCTTCGAAATCACCAAACAGGCGACCTTCGACGCCGCCCACCATTTTCCGAACGAGCCGGAAGGCAGCATCTATCGCCGGGTCCACGGGCATTCGTTCACGGTCGAGGCGACCGTGCGGTCGGAGGTGCTGGACGCCGAGCACGGCTGGGTCGCGGACCTGGGCGCGCTGGACCGCGCGCTGAAGGCGGCGGCCGAACGCCTGGACCACGGGATGCTGAACGAGCATCCGGGCCTGGAACTGCCCAGCCTGGAGAACCTGTGCCTGTGGTTCGCCCGGACGCTTCAACCGGAATGGCCCGGCCTGTGCCGCATCCAGGTGGCGCGGCCGACGATCAACGAGCGGTGCGTGCTGACTCTTTAGCAGTCGCGGCCCTGACGCTGGCGCTGTTCGCAGCGGCGCTGTTCGCGTTCCCAGTCGCGCTGCTCGCGTTCGCGTTTCAGGCGGGTCTCCTCGTCGGAGGTGGTGACGGCGTCGAACCCCGCGCCGACCACCGCGCCCCCGGCCTTGGCGGCGCCGCCCACCACGGCGGCGGTTCCGCCGACGACCGCGCCGACGACGCAGCCCTGGAGCATCGCCGCCCCGCCCAGGACGACGACGATTTGAGCGACGGGAAAACGACGATTTCGACGACGCATGAGGGCTCCTCCAGAGAATTGGAAGACTGACCCATAATCATGAACGGAGGCCGTCTTCAGGCGCCGCGCTGGGGCAGCAGTTTGCGTCTCTGGCGCGAGATCGCCAGCGGCGCGCCGTCGGCGCCCCAGGCGGTCGCCTCGTCCACCGTCCAGCCCAGGCCCAGGTCCAGCATCCTGAACTCGAAGAAGGCCCAGCCGTCCCGCGCCGTGGCGGGCGCCGGGTCGGTCAGGATATCGATGCGCAGGTCCACCGTGGTCATCGGCGCGGGCGTCGCGCTGGCGGTCCAGGCGGGCGGATAGAGGGCGTCCAGCAGGTAGCACAGGCCCACCTCGTCCAAGGGGCGGCGGTCGGCCATCCGCATCCAGGTGCGCTCCACCACCGGCCGGCCTTCGTTGCCGCCCAGGATGTTGGGGCCGCCGTCGAAGCGGTAATCGACATGGCGCGCGAAGTGCGGCGCCATCGGTCCGCCGATGCGCGCCTCCGGGTCCAGGGCCTCCAGTGGCGGCGGCGGCGTGTGGAGCGGCGACAGCGGGGGCGTTGTCCCATCGACGCCGTAGGTTCCGGTGGCGTGGTGGGTCATGCGGCCTTCCTGATCGGCCTCGACCGCCGCATAGACGACGTTGCGGCCGCCGCGCAGCAGACGCGGGCGAAAGGCGACGGGTTCGCCGAACCGCGCGGCCGACAGATATTGAACCGAAAGGGTCCGCAGCGGCGCCGTAAGCGACAGGCCCTGGCGCATGGCCTGGGCGCACAGGGCGGCCAGCAGGCCGCCGAAAGGAAAGCCCTTCTCGGGCGGCGCGCCGCTGGGGCCGTTGGAGAAGTCGCCCGCCACGGCCGCCGACAGGGCGCCGTCGTCCAAAGGCCGGAAGGCCAGGGCCTGATCGAGGGACAGGGGCGCAGCGGGCGTGGTCATGGGCGATCCAGAGGGCCGAAGAGGCGCGGAGGGTCGGGGCTGACCCTCCGCCAGTCAAGGAACATGGATTGCAAGCCGGGAGGGCCGCAAGTCCGTTGCGAAACAAGACTGACCTACTGGGTTCGGATTGGCAACCCTCTTGCCAACAGGCTGACGCGGGGTCACTTTCCGCCAATGGGACGCACCGCCGACTACAGCCGCCAGAGTTGCTCGATCGCCGCCACTCTGGAGGTGATCGGCGATCCGTGGACGCTGCTGGTCATCCGCGACGCCTTCAACGGGGTCAGCCGCTTCGAGCAGTGGCAGGACAATCTGGGCGTGGCGCGCAACGTCCTGGCCGCGCGGCTGAAAAGCCTGGTCCAGCATGGGGTGCTGGAGCCGCGCCTCTATTCCCAGCGGCCGCCCAGGAACGAATATGTCCTGACCCCCAAGGGCAAGGATCTCTACGGCGTGCTGGTGACCCTGCACGCCTGGGGGAACAAGCACGTCTATGGCGACACCGACAGCGGCATCGACATGGTCCACAAGACCTGCGGCCACACCCTGAACCCTCGGATCGCCTGCAACTGCTGCGGCGAGATCGTCAAGCCGAGGGACATCAAGCTGACCCGCGCCGAAAACCGACCGACGGTCGGAGAGGTGCTGCCGCCCAAGGAAGCGGCGTAACGCCTGCTGCCGCTTTTTGTCAGCAGGCCTGCTAGGGTCGCGCCATGTCGCGGTCCGAACGCCTCTTCGATCTGTTGAACGCCCTGCGGCGGCGCCGTCGGCCCGTCAGCGGGCAGGAACTGGCCGAGGAGATGGGGGTCAGCCTGCGGACCCTCTATCGCGACATCGCCAGCCTGCAGGCCCAGGCGCGACCATCGAGGGCGAACCGGGCGTGGGCTATGTGCTGCGGCCCGGCTTTCTGTTGCCGCCGCTGATGTTCACGCCGGAGGAGATCGAGGCCCTGGTGCTGGGCTCGCGATGGGTGGCGGACCGGGCCGACGCCCGGATGCGCGATGCGGCGCTGAGCGCCCTGGCGCGGATCGGCGCCGTGGTTCCGCCGGACCTGAGGGACGAGATGGAGGCCGAGGCCCTGCTGGTCGTGCCGGGCGCGCCGTTTCCGGCCGATCGGGTCGATCCCGCCCTACTGAGAAAGGCGATCCGCACCGAACGGAAGCTGAAGCTATGCTACCGCGACGAGGCCGGGGCGGCGTCCGAACGGGTGGTCTGGCCCTTCGCCCTGGCCTTCTTCGACCGGGTGCGGCTGCTGGTCGGCTGGTGCGAACTGCGGGGCGCCGTGCGCCATTTCCGCACCGACCGGATCGAGGACGCCGAGGTGCTGGAGGCCCGGTACCCGACCCGCAAGGCGGTGCTGCTGAAACAGTGGCGCGAGAGCCACGAAAAGACGCCGCCCGGCGCCCGATGCTGACAGGAACTGGCAGGATGACGGTCTAGGTTTGTTCTCGCCGCACAGGAGGGACGCATGACCGAGATCGACGACATTGCGCTGAGCGTGGCCGACCCGGAGGCCGCCGCGCGATTCTATTCGGGGCTGTTGCGGCGCCGGCCGCTGGAGGCGAACGCGGACCATGCGGTCTTCGTCCTGTCGCCGGGCCGGACCCTGAGTCTGTGGCGCGGCGGCGAGGGTCTGTCGCCGGCGCAGGTGGACTTTCCGCTGGCCGCCTCGGCCGCCGTCGATGAGCTGCACATCGACTGGTGGGACCGGGGCTCGCGCATCGTGCTGCCGCCGGCCGACGACGACGGCGGGCGCAGCTTTCTGGCCCGCGATCCGGACGGCAACCGGCTCAGGGTCTATGCCGCGGCTTAGGCCTGGTAGGCGGCCGTCGTGTCGCGGATGAAGCCGCCGCCTAGGACGCGGTCGGGGTCGGCCGGGTCGTAGAGGACGCAGGCCTGGCCGGGCGCGACGCCTTCCTCACCCTGGTCGAACAGCACCGCGACCTGATCCCCGACCAGGGCCAGGCGGGCAGGCGAAGGCTGGCGGGTCGAACGAACGCGCGCCAGGACGGGCGCGCCGGCCTGGGCCGCCTCGGCGATGGTCGCCTCGTCGCCCAGCCAGTTGGTCTCTTCCAGCGTCAGGCGGGCGGTCAGCAGGGCCTCGCGCGGGCCGACGACGACGCGGCGGGCCTCGGGCTCCAGCCGCACGACGAACAGCGGCTCGCCCACGGCGACGTTCAGGCCGCGGCGCTGGCCGATGGTGTAGTCGGTGATGCCAGCGTGCCGGCCCAGCACGCGGCCGTCCATGTGGACGATCTCACCCGCCTCGCGCCCCTGCGGCCGCAGGCGGTCGATCAGGGTCCGATAGTCGCCGGTCGGCACGAAACAGATGTCCTGACTGTCTGGCTTGGCGGCGATCCTGAGGCGGAGCGAGGCGGCGACGCCGCGCACCTGGGGCTTTTCCAGGTCGGCCAGGGGGAAGCGCAGATAGTCGAGCTGGTCCTGGGTCGTGGCGAACAGGAAGTAGGACTGGTCGCGCGAATGGTCGACCGCCTTCCTCATCTGCGAACGGTTGCCGGCGGCGGCGCGGCGGACGTAGTGGCCGGTCGCCATGGCCTCGGCGCCCAGGTCGCGCGCCACGTCCAGCAGGTCGCGGAACTTGACCGTCTGGTTGCAGCGGATGCAGGGCACCGGCGTCTGGCCCTTCAGATAGGAGTCGGCGAACTGGTCGATCACCGCGTCCTTGAAGCGGCTCTCGTAGTCGAGGACATAATGGGGGATGCCGATCGCCTCGGCGGCCAGGCGGGCGTCGTGGATGTCCTGGCCCGCGCAGCAGGCGCCCTTCTTCTTCAGCGCCGCGCCGTGGTCGTAAAGCTGCAGCGTCACGCCCACCACGTCATAGCCCGCCTTGTGCAGCAGGGCGGCGACGACGGTGGAGTCCACGCCGCCCGACATGGCCGCGACCACGCGGGCCCCGGCGGGCAGGCCGACCGCGGCGCGCGCGCTCTCGACCGCCGCGTCCATGTCCTGCTGCGAGGTCATGGGGGCGATGTCGGGAACGGGACAGATGTCTTCGACCAGGCTCATCGCCGCCATTTAGGACCGAACCCGCGCGATTTCGAGGCCCCGCAAAGAACAAGGGCCGCATCCGTCGCCGGACGCGGCCCCTGATCGGCTTCGGGGAAGCGGTTAGGAGCGGTAGCTCTGGATGCGCGTCGTGCGCAGGCCCTGCATGCCCCACTTGTCGATGGCCTTCTGCCAGGCCAGGAATTCCTCGGCCGTCAGGCGATACTTCGCCAAGGCGTCGTCCAGGCTGATAAGGCCGCCGCGAACGGCGGCGACGACCTCCGCCTTTCGGCGGATGACCCAGCGGTCCGTGTTGGACGGCGGCAGGTCTTTCAGGGTCAGCGGCGTGCCGGTGGGTCCGACCACGTATTGTTCGCCTTTGCTGTTAAGGCGTCGCTCTTGCAACATGGGCTTATGCCTCTTTCACCAACACCGTAGTCCGGTGAAAGTACGCGCCCGCCGCTAAGGGCCGTTTAAGCGTCGTGGTGAAGGAACGGCTAACTTCCGTCCCTTCCCGTACGACCTTCTCAACGATGGTTGAGCGACGATTCATTGAACCTAACGATTACCTACTCGGCGATCAGCGTTTGATGTTGATCAGCTCGGCCAGCATTTCGTCGGCCGTGGTGATGATTTTGGACGAGGCGGAATAGGCCCGCTGGGTGGTGATCAGGCTGGTGAATTCCTGCGACAGGTCGACGGTCGAGGCTTCCAGCTGCTGGGCGGCGATGAAGCCGGCGCCGCCGGTGCCCGCGGCCTTCAGGTTGAAGGTGCCGGACTGCAGGCTGACCGCGTAGGCGTTGCCCGAGACCTCCTTCAGGCTGTCGGGGCTGGGGAAGGTGGCGACGGCGACCTGGGCGATGCGGCGCATGACGCCGTTGTCGAAGATGGCCGTGACGAAGCCCTGGTCGTCGATGGCGATCTCGCTGAGATTGCCGAAGGCCGTGCCGTTGGTGATGGTCGACTGCACCACCGAGGCGGTGTTCAGCTGGCTGAGGCCGCCGGCCGAGGTGTTCAGGTCCAGG
>NZ_DLMO01000026.1:19059-19467 GCF_002479325.1 Brevundimonas sp. UBA7534 | reverse complement strand
GCATGGCGCTCACGGACGCTCGCGCGTCCTCGGGCCGCAGCCCCGCCAGGTCGGCCCCGCGGAACTCCACCGCCACGCGCCGTCCTTCGTCGGGCGGAGCGCCGGGCCGTCCCGCCCGGCCCGAGCGCGTCGCCGTCACCCGCGCCAGGCTTTCCAGCCCCGGCGCGTCCCCGTCCCAGGTCAGCCGATAGCGCAGCGTTCGCGTCTGCCCGGCCGCCGGCCGCGCCGCCGGCGTCCAGAACGCCACGATGTTGTCCAGCGTCTCACTGCGCGTCGGAACCTCGACCAATCGCACGCCGCCCCGCCCCCAGCCGCCGATGGGCTCCACCCACAGGCTGGGCCGGCGGTCGTAATGGGCCTGGCTGTCCTGATAGCTGGCGTAGTCGCGGTCGCGCTGGATCAGGCCGA
>NZ_DLMO01000026.1:0-18991 GCF_002479325.1 Brevundimonas sp. UBA7534 | reverse complement strand
CCCGCGGCGGGTTGGACAGCGGCCGCCAGATCCGCTCCCCCGCCCCGGTCCAGATCGCCAGCCCGTCCGAATCGTGGATCTCGGGTCGCCAGTCCTCGCGCGGATCCGACGAATTCTCGCCGTACCAGAACATGCTGGTCAGGGGCGCGAACCCCGGCTGAACGTAGCCGCGCCGGAAGACCAGCATCGCCTCGACCTCCTGCATCAGGCTGTCGCCGGCCCGGTCGTTGACGAAGCGATAGGCGCCGACGACGCCCGGCCCCTCCATTAAGGCGTGGATCACAAGCCGACCGGCCTCGTCCGGCCCCAGCCAGAAACGGGTGAAGTCGGGAAACTCCTCCGGCTCTTGGGCGTAGGTGTCCAGCGCCAGCCCGCGCGCCGACAGGCCGTACTGGCCGAACGGCCCCGGCGAGCGGAAGTAGGAGGCCCCCAGGAACGACAGCCATTCCGCCCGCCCCGGCCCGGCCACGGCCCGGAAACCGGCGAAGCCCACGTCGTCCGGCAGGGCGTTGAAGGGGCTGTCCTCGGGCACGNNCGGTGCCGCCCAGGATGCCGAACCAGACCACGCAGACCAGGGTGGGCACCAGCAGCACGCCGGCGATGAACTCGCGCACGGTGCGGCCGCGGGAGATGCGGGCGATGAAGATGCCGACGAACGGCGTCCAGGACATCCACCAGCCCCAGTAGTACGCGCTCCAGCCGGCCTGCCACGCGTCGCCCTCGGCGCCGTAGAACGCGGAGACGTTGAGCGAGTTCGCGAAGAAGTACTGCATGTACGAGCCGAGGGACTGCACCATCTCCTTGAACAGGAACGCGGTGGGCCCCACGATCGCGATGAACAGCAGCAGGCCGGCGGCCAGGATCAGGTTGGTGTTGGACAGCCACTTCATGCCGCGCTCCACGCCGGAGACCACGGTGTAGAGCACCACGCAGGTGACCGCGCCGATCATGGCGTACTCGAGCCAGGGGCTGTCCTCGGGCACGATGAAATAGGCAGGATCGTAGGTCAGCCGTCGGCTGCGCCCGCTTTCGACCAGATTGATCTCCACCGCGCGCCGCGCCAGCACGCCCAGCGGCATGAACTGCAGACCCCAGTCGGCCCCCATCGTCAGCGTCCGCTCGGGATCGAAGACGACGCGGAACCCCTCGTCATAGGTGATGGCGTCCAGGTCGCCCGCCGCCTCGGGCCGGGGCGCATGGGGACGCGCGGCCAGGTCGCGGGCCAGCGTCTTCACGGTCTCGAAGCTGAAGGCCTCGCCCTCCTGGGCCAGGGCCAGCCCCGGCGGCAGGGCGAAGGCGGCGCCCAGGCCGGCAAGGCCCTGAAGCACGGCGCGACGGCGGGGAATCATGCATGACCTCGTCGTGGACGCCCCCGCCCGTAGGACTAGAAAGCCGAGCCGCCGCTCCGGTTCAACCGTCATCTCGCAAATGCGAAGGACGCGATGTCGCGCCCGAGCTCATCGGCAGTAGCGGGTGTCGGTCGCTTCCAGGTGCAGGTGGTCGTGGTGGACGGCGTTGTAGTCGGGGCTCAGCGTCGTGCCGAACACGCGGCAGGCGTCATCGCGGATGCGGCGCAGAAAGCGCGCCTCGGCCCCGTCTCCGTTCCAGTCGCGCGCCACGCTGATCCGGCGCCCGTCACGCAGGCGCACACCGGCGAAGTCCAGCGCCGCCGCCTGGGCGTGGGCGCTGATCCGGTTCGAGCCCACGCCATTGTTCACGTTGCGGCAGGCGTAGGCGCCCATGTGGTCGATCTGAACCACGTCGGATCCCAGGATTTCCCGCGCCGCCGGCTCCAGCGACTGGCGTCGCCAGACGCTCAGCGCCAGCGCCGTCTGGCAGGTCATCTCCACGTCGCCCGGCGCCATGCGCGCCACGGTGCCCATGTCGGCGCCCAGGACCCCGCCCTGATGCAGGCCGCAGGTCGCGGTGTTCTGGCGATCCGGCACGGGGCTGAAGCGCACCCTCGCCGCCGTCAGTTGGGCCATGCACTGGCCCAGGTCCGCGCCGGCGCGCTTGACCGCCCCCAGCGTGCCCCCGTCGATCGGCCGGTCGACCAGACCGCCGACCAGCGGCGCGGGCGTCTGCGGATAGGGATAGGCCGACGGCCGCAGCGGCTCCGGCGGACGCCGCACGCACCCCGCCATCGCCAGCGCCGCCGCCAGCCCCAGGACCACAGCGGTCCGCGCCGGGCGAAAGGCGGGCGAGCGAAAGGCGGGCAGGCGGGGTGCGAAGGCGCGCTCGGTCATGGCCCCAGCCTAACCGATTCCGGGCTCGTCCGACGATGGCGCGAAAGGGATCGGGCCCGGATAGTCCAGGTCCATGCTGTGCGGATCCTTTCGCGCGGGATCCTGGTCCCGCTTCGCGCTGAGGCGAAGATGCTGATCGACCATCATGGCCAGGGGCGTGATCGGCTCAGGCAGCGGCCGCAACCGCCCCTCCCCGTCGAAATAGCGCCGCGCCCAGCCGCCGTTGACCGCATGGGCGAAGTCGCAGGCCGTCGCCTCCGGCCCCAGGTGGCGCGCGCGCCAGTGGTACATGAAGGCGGAATACCGCGCCGCCTCGCCCATCGGCTGGTCCATCAGCATCGCCCAGGCCAGCTTTGTCGCCTGGTCGATGATGTCGGCGTCGCGCTCAGCCATGTATTGCGCGATCACCTCTTCCTCCGACGGTTGGTCCGCGGCGGCGACGACGGCCTCTCCGGCGCGCTCCGCCAGCTTGGCCAGGGCCTCGGCCGAGCGGATCAGCGTCTGGGCCTCCGCGCCGCGTCCTTGCGCCAAAAGGCTGCTGGCGCGCTGCATCGCTGTTTCCACGGCCGCCTGCGGTTCGACCGGCGGACCCTGCGGGACCGACGCCGTCGCTTCGCGCGCCGGCTCCAGTGCGCCGTCCAGCTTTCGCGCGATGTCCTTGCGGCTCCAGCCCTCCAGCCGCGCCTTCTTCCTCAGATTGGACAGGCCGACGTCGAACCGGCGCGCGATCGACGGCCCGCTTTCCCCGCCCTCGTAGGCCAGGCGCACCCGCGCCCAGACCTCCGGCCCCCGATATTTCCTCAGGCGATAGTGTTCCATGACGACAGCGTAACCGCCCGTGTCGTCGAAATCGGACGTAGTGGTCGTCGCGTCGTCCAAGTGGCGCCCGCGCCGTCGTCCAATTCTCTCATGCGGAAAGCGAAAGGGCGGCCCCTTCGGAGCCGCCCCTGATCGTCGTCAGCTGTCCAGGAAGGACCGCAGTTTCCGCGACCGGCTGGGGTGTTTCAGCTTGCGCAGGGCCTTGGCCTCGATCTGGCGGATGCGTTCGCGGGTGACGCTGAACTGCTGCCCGACCTCTTCCAGCGTATGGTCGGTGTTCATGCCGATGCCGAAGCGCATCCGCAGCACCCGCTCCTCGCGCGGCGTCAGCGACGCCAGAACGCGGGTCGTGGTCTCGCGCAGATTGCTCTGGATGGCGGCGTCGATCGGCAGGACGGCGTTCTTGTCCTCGATGAAGTCGCCCAGGTGGCTGTCTTCCTCGTCGCCGATCGGCGTTTCGAGCGAGATCGGCTCCTTGGCGATCTTCAGGACCTTGCGCACCTTCTCCAGCGGCATGGCCAGCTTTTCGGCCAGTTCTTCCGGGGTCGGCTCGCGGCCGATCTCGTGCAGCATCTGGCGGCTGGTGCGGACGATCTTGTTGATCGTCTCGATCATGTGCACCGGAATACGGATGGTGCGCGCCTGGTCGGCGATCGAGCGGGTGATCGCCTGGCGAATCCACCAGGTGGCGTAGGTCGAGAACTTGTAGCCGCGACGGTACTCGAACTTGTCGACCGCCTTCATCAGGCCGATGTTGCCTTCCTGAATAAGATCAAGGAACTGCAGGCCGCGGTTGGTGTATTTCTTGGCGATGGAGATCACCAGGCGCAGGTTCGCCTCGACCATCTCCTTCTTGGCCTGACGGGCTTCGCGCTCGCCCTTCTGCACCGTCTGAACGATACGGCGGTAGTCGTCGATCGGCAGGCCGGCTTCCAGCGCCACGGCGGCGACGTCGGTGCGGATCGTGGCGATCTGGCTGGCCTCGTTCTCGCTGAACTTGGTCCAGCGCACGCCCATGTCCTTGACGTTTTCCGTCCAGTTGGGATCCAGCTCGGCGCCGAAATAGGCCTTCAGGAACTCGGGACGCGAGATGCCGTAGCTGTCGGCCAGACGCAGCAGCCGGCCTTCCAGGCCGATCAGCCGCTTGTTGATCGCATACAGCTGCTCGACCAGCGCCTCGATGCGGTTGTTGTTCAGCTTCATCGTCTTCAGACGGTCCGAGATGGCCGTCGTCAGACCTTCATAGGCCTTCTGGTCCTTGGCGCTCAGGCTCTCGCCCTTCAGCCGCGCCTGCACCAGCTTGTCCTGCAGCCCCCGGAACTCGCCGAAATCCGCCGCGATGGCGTTCAGCACCTCCATCACCCCGTCGCGCAGCTCCGCTTCCAGCGCCGAGATCGACATGCCGCCGCCGTCGTCGAAGTCGTCGTCGTCCTCGTCCTCCGACTCCGGCTTCTCCTCCGCCGCGGATTTTTCCTCGGCCTCTTCTTCCTCGCCGTCGCCCTCAGTCTGGGCGGCGCCCGGCAGGGACGACGGGTTCAGCACGCCGTAGGTGGCGTCCAGATCAATGACCTCGCGCAGCAGAATGCGGTTGTTTTCCAACTCGTCGCGCCAGACCATGATGGCCTCGAACGTCAGGGCGCTTTCGCACAGGCCCGAGATCATGGCGTCGCGGCCGGCTTCGATGCGCTTGGCGATGGCGATTTCGCCCTCGCGGCTCAAAAGCTCGACCGAGCCCATCTCGCGCAGATACATCCGCACCGGATCGTCGGTGCGGTCGTAGGCGGCCTTGGCGGGCGTTTCGGCCACGGCGGTGCCGGCGGCGGCTGCGACGTCGGTGGACTGCTGCTCCTGCGCGTCCTCTTCGGCCTCAACGACGTTGACGCCCATTTCGGACAGCATCGCCAGGGTGTCTTCGATGGCGTCGGGCGTGACTTCTTCGGACGGCAGAACCTTGTTCAGCTCCTCCATCGTCACATAGCCGCGAGCCTTGGCCTGCTTGATGAACTTCTTGACGCCGGCGTCCGTCAGATCGAGCAGGGGCCCGTCGGTGGAGACTTCGGCTTCCTGCGTTTCGGTCTGTGCGCTCATATTCAGTCTGTCTCCAGTCAGGGAGGTGATCAGGCCCCCCGACGAAAATACAATGCCCGGCGGTCCGTAAGGTTACGAGCCCGCGTTGTCTTCCCATATCGTCCCGGCTTTGATCGCACGGCGAAGCGCATCCCGCTCGGCCTTCAGCCGGCGGAACGCCTCATCCTGCCCGGGCACGTCGCGCGCCTGGGCCAAGGCGTCCTCCAACGCGGCGACGCGCGTCGAAGCGTCGAACGCCTGCGACCATCGGACCCTTGCCTCGGCGAGGGGCGCATTTGCGGCCAGGAATGGCGCGCCGGACTTCGCCGCCGCCTTCTCGACCTCGCGCACTAAGGCATCGTGACCCGATTGCGCCAGATGGCGACGCAGGGCCGCAGAGTCAAGGGATTGTCCCGACAGACGCAATCGAACCAGCTCCTGCGCAAGCCCGTCCAGCCCCCGGTCGCCGAAGCCGTGGGCCGCGATCGCCTCCAGATGGTCGTCCATTCGTTCGGGGTCGTCGATGGCGCCGTGGGCCAGCGCCGCCGGCACCGGCTCTATGGCGCGGATCAACGACTGCATGGCCTGGGCGCCCTCTACCGTCTGGCCCTGTTTGGGCGGCGGGCCGAAGCGACCGCCCCGCCCCTGCCCGGGTGTCCAGGCCGCGCGAGGCTGAGATCGCGGGAACAGGGCGTCGAAACGATCAAACAGATCACGTCGGTACTGTTCGGCCAGGTCGCGGTCCTGGATCGCCTGGGCGGCCTGACGCAGGCGCGCCTTGAACCCGGCCTTGCGCTCGGGGGTGTCCAGAGGCTCGGCGTCCTGCTCGCGACGAAACAGGACTTCGGAAAAGGCATGGGTTTCGCTCAGTGCCTGGCGCAGGGCCGGCGCGCCCTTGTCGCGCAGGATGTCGTCGGGATCCTGCCCGCCGCTCAGCAGCGCGAACCGGAACGACCGCCCCGCCTTCAACAGCGGCAAAGACCGCTCGATGGCGCGATAGGCGGCGCGCAGGCCCGCCGCGTCGCCGTCGAAGCACAGGACGGGTTCGTGGCTGACCCGCCACAGCCGTTCCATCTGCTCTTCCGTCAGGGCCGTGCCCATCGGCGCGACGGCCGGCAGGCCCGCCCGCTGGCAGGCGATGACGTCCATATAGCCCTCGACGACGATGATCGCCTGGTCGCTGCGGCTCTCGGCGCCCAGGATGCGCCGCGCCTCGGGCAGGCCGTAGAGGGTCGCGCCCTTGTGAAACAGCGGACTTTCCGGGCCGTTCAGATATTTGGCCCGGTCGTCGGGGTTCATCGCCCGGCCGCCGAAGCTGACGATCCGCCCGCGCGCGTCCAGGATGGGGAACATCAGCCGGTCGCGGAATCGGTCATAGGGCTGGCCGCCGCCTTCGGGCGCGATCAGCAGGCCCGCCTCCACCAGATCGGCGGGCCGCGCCCCGCGCTGGACCAGCGCCTGCTTCAGTCCCTCGCGATCATTGGGCGCATAGCCGAGGCCGAACCGTTCCCACTGGTCTTCGGGCAGGCCGCGCTTGTCCAGATATTCGCGGGCCGCCTTGCCGGGCGTCCGACGCAGATTGGCGGCGAACCACTTCTGGGCCAGGTCCATCCAGTCCGACAGGTCCTGGCGCTTCTGTTCGCGCTCGACCGCCTGAGGATCCTCGGCCGGAAGCTGCAGCCCCGCCTCGCCGGCCAGGCGCTGCACCGCCTCGACGAAGCTCAGCCGCTCGGTCTCCTGCAGGAAGGAGATGATGTCGCCGTGCTTGCCTGACGAGAAGTCGTGGAAGAACCCCTTGTCGTCGTTGACGAAAAACGACGGCGACTTCTCCTTGGTGAAGGGCGACAGGCCGACGAACTCGCGCCCTTGGCGCTTGAGCTTCACCGTCCGGCCGATCACGTCGGACGGGCGAAGGCGGGCCTTCAGTTCGTCGATGAAGCGTTCGTCGAAGCGCACCGCCGACCCTTAACCGCCTGTCGGGCCTTGCGCCACCATCGAGGCTTGTCGATTGATCCTCTTCGGACCAAAGGTCTTCTATGGAAACGCGCCGCCTCGCCCTGCTTTGCCTGATCCTCGCAGGCCTTGCGACAGCCGCCTGCCAGACCCTGCCGCGACCGGATTTCACCCAGGCCGATCTGGCGGCCGTCAGCCCGTCCTTCCGCTACGACTTCTCCAGCGACACCGCTCGCGCGCGGTTCGAGACGGACACCCGGCGCGCGGGTCAGGCGCCCGCCGATGGACGGTTCGACCTGCTGGCGCTTTCCGGCGGCGGCGCCAATGGCGCGTGGGGCGCCGGAGTGATGACCGCCTGGGCCGATCAGCCGACTTTCGAGGTGGTGACGGGAGTGTCGACCGGCGCCCTGATCGCTCCCTTCGTCTTCGCCGGACAATCCTTCGACCCCGCCCTGACCCACGCCTATACCGGCGGCCAGGCCGACGGCCTGTTGAAGTCGCGCGGGCTGCTGGCCCTGTTCCTGCCGGGGGTTTTCGATCCCGGGCCGCTGCGCGACCTTGTGCTGGGCAATATCGACGAGGCCCTGCTGAACGCCGTCGCCGCAGAACACGCCAAGGGCCGACGGCTCTATGTCGCCACCACCAGTCTGGACACCCAGACCCAGATCGTCTGGGACATGGGCGCCCTAGCCAGCCGCGACGACGTCCCGTCGCGAGTGCTGTTCGTCAATGTGCTGATCGCCTCGGCCAGCATTCCCGGCGCCTTTCCGCCCGTGCCGCTGACTTACGCCCACGACGGACGCCAGGTCAGCGAAATCCATGTCGACGGCGGGACGGTCGCCAACTTCCTGGTGGCGCCCGAACCCCTGCTGCTGGCCGATAATCTCGGAAGTCAGGGCGAGGGCCGCATCTGGGTGCTGATCAACGGCAAGCCCGAGCCGAAATTCCAGGTCGCGCCCCTTAGCCCGGCCCGGATCGCCGCGCGCAGCTTCGACACCATGATGAAGGCGATCACCCGCTCGGACCTGGCCAATACAGCGCAGTTCGCCCGCGTCAACGGCATGACCATGAATGTCGCCATGATCGGCCCGGAGACCGAGGAAGACAGCCTGGACTTCGGCCGCGAGAACATGACCCGCCTGTTCCAGGCCGGCCAGGCCGCCATGCGCGCCGGGGAGGCTTGGCGGAGCGTCATGGACGCCCAAGGCCGGGCGTCGCCCATCCTACCGCCTCGGTCGGAATCCTCGGCCAACGACACGGTGGCGGCAGGCGGCGAACGACAGCAGCCAGATCAGTAGGTGAGAAAGCGATCAGGCGGTTCGTCCGGGCATCCCCCGACAGCCGAACGAACCGCCGCATCGCAGAGGCGCGAAGCCGCAGCGTCCCCCAACGCCTCGGCTAACGAAGTCCTAACGCCTCGCGGACCTGCATCTGACGTTGCGATCCGGCGCGTGTCGAGAGGCGGCTGCCATCCCGTCGAGAAATTGGGCGAGACTGTGTCTTTCGCGCCGCGCCCTGATCGAAGATGCGACTAGCGGCGTCCGAAGGGCACCACCTTGTTGGCGCCGTCGTGGCCGATGTCGGCGCCGCCTAGGTAGGGAATGTCCGCGCGACCGCACCAGAAGCGCACGATCTCTTCCGGCGTCTGGCCGAAATCGGGATCGTTGGGCGTGATGTCGGATACGCGCCCCAGGCGAATGCCCGCCACCCGTCGGATCGAGGCCTGGCCGGTCAGATGGAACATCATCCGGTCGACGCGGTAGAGGGCTTCCGACACTTCTTCCAGCATCAGCACGTGGCCGCTCAGGTCCGGCTCCAGCGCGGTGCCGACCAACTGGTCGATGATCGACAGGTTGAAGGCGACCGCCGGGCGGGGGTCGATCAGCAGGGACGGCTCCAGCGAGGCGGGATCGTCCCGCAGGAACCAGTTGAGGGCGCGATAGGCCGTCTCGTCATGGCGGATGGCGTCGGACGCCATCGGCCCGTGCGCCAGATGGGGAAAGCCGGCCTTGTAGAGGATCGCCAACAGGCTGCCGGCGTCGGAATAGCCCATGTATTTCTTCTTGCGCGCCACCGCCGTCAGGCGCGGCAAGACCGCCTCGGCGATGCGGCAGGCGCCATAGCCGCCCCGGCCGAACCAGATGGCGTCCAGGCGCGGGTCGTTGGCGAAGTCCACGAAGGCGTCGGCGCGGGCCGCATCGTCCCCAGCGAAGTGGCCATGCTTCAGAAAACAGGAGGGGTGGAACACCACCGAGACCGAGCGGTCGGGAAAGTGGGCGGCCATCCAGGCGTCCACGGCCTTGGCCCGATCCTTCGAAAAGCGCGAACTGGCGACGACGACGCCGATCTTCATGACAAGTTCCGTCTGGCCCCCGGCGCCGCCCGTGCTAGTCAGGCGCGGTCCAGTCCTCCCGGTTTCGCCTCCATGAATCAAGACGCCTCCTACTTCTTCTGCGGCATCGGCGGGTCGGGGATGCTGCCCCTGGCTCTTATCGTCCAGTCGCGGGGCGGACGGATCGAGGGTTCGGACCGCGCGCTGGACCAGGGCCGCACGCCCGAGAAGTTCGACTGGCTGCGCGCGCACGGCGTGACGCTGCACCCGCAGGACGGGTCGGGCGTGACGCGCTCCGACCAGATCGTGGTGGCCACCGGCGCGGTGGAGGACACGGTGCCAGACATCGGCGCGGCCCGCCGCGTCGGCGCCGCGATCAAGACCCGCCCCAAGCTTCTGAGCGAACTGTTCAACGCCGCCGAGGTCTCGGTCGGCGTGGCGGGCACCAGCGGCAAGTCCACCATCACCGGCATGATCGCCTGGATCCTGCACCAGGCGGGTCGGGCGCCCACCGTAATGAACGGGGCGGTGATGAAGAATTTCGCCGACGCGGATCACCCGTTCGCCAGCGCCCTGGTCGGCGACCCGGCGCTGTTCGTGGCCGAGGTGGACGAGTCCGACGGCTCCATCGCCCGCTACGATCCGACCGTGGCCGTGGTGTCCAACATCTCACTGGACCACAAGTCGATGGAGGAGTTGCGCGACCTGTTCGGCGGCTTTGTCGACCGGGCCCGGACCGCGGTGCTTAACCTGGACAATCCCGAAACCGCCGCCCTGGCCCAGACGCTGGCGTCGGGCAAGGCGATCACCTTCGGCCTGGGCGAAGAGGCGGCCGACCTGTCCGCCCACGATCTTGAACCCCTGCCCGCCGGGATGAAGTTTCGCCTGATCGCGGGCAGGACCGAGTTCGATGTGGTTCTGCACGTGCCCGGCGCCCACAACGTCGCCAACGCCCTGGCGGCCATCGGCGCAGTCCAGGCGCTGGGCGTGCCGGTGTCCGAGGCCGTGCGCGCGCTGGAGGCTTTCTCCGGCATCCGCCGCCGGATGGAGGTGGTCGGGACGGCCGGCGACGTCACCGTCATCGACGACTTCGCCCACAACCCCGACAAGATCGCCGCCACGCTGAAGACGCTGCACGCCTTCGACGGCCGGCTGTTGATCCTGTTCCAGCCGCACGGGTTCGGTCCGCTGAAGCTGATGAAGGACGAGTTCATCCAGGGGTTCGCCGGCCTGCTGCGACTCGACGACGTCCTGCTGATGCCCGAACCCGTCTATTACGGCGGCACCACCGACCGCAGCGTGGGATCAGAGGATATCGCCTCTGGGGTCCGCGCCGCCGGTCGCAACGCAGAAGCGCTGGCGGATCGCGCGGCGTGCGGCGAGCGGATCCTGGGCCTGGTTCGCCCCGGCGACCGCATCGTGGTCATGGGCGCCCGCGACGACACCCTGTCGGACTTCGCCCGCGACCTTCTGAACCGCCTGGATCAGTCGGCCGGTCGATAGACGCGGACGTAGTCGACCTCCATCCGTTGCGGGAAGGCGGCGGCGTCCACGCCCTCCTCGCCGCCCCAGTCGCCGCCGACGGCGACGTTCAGGATCAAGTGGAAGGGTTTGTCGAACGGCCAAGTCTCCGGGTCGCCGCGCCCGTCGTTGGCGAAGCGGTGGATCGGCGCGTCATCGACCAGGAAGACGATCTCCTCGGGCGTCCAGCGCACCTGATAGCGATGAAAGGCGTCGCAGGCGTCGGCGACCTGGGTGGTCGCCGTACTCTGCGTGCCGCGCACATGGTTGTAGGCCTCGGTGTGGATCGAGGCGTGGACGACGCCGGGGCGATGGCCGACGTGCTCCATGATGTCGATTTCGCCGCCGATGGGCCAGCCAGAGGGCGCCTGCGGCAACATCCAGATGGCGGGCCAGCTACCGCGTCCGCAAGGCAGCTTGGCGCGTGTTTCAATGAAGCCGCCTTGCCAGCCCCCCGTCGAGATCAGTCGCGCCGAGGTGTAGTCCTGTCCGCCCCAGTCGGCGGGCGTCGGCGCGATGCGCTCACGCCGCGCCTCGATGACCAATACGCCGTCCTCGACCCGCGCGTTCTCAAGGCGATCGGCCGAGTAATACTGGGCCTCGTTGTTGTACCAGCCGCCGCGATTGGCGTGCGTGTCATAGGTCCATTTCGACGCATCGGGCGCGCCGTCGCGGTCGAACTCGTCAGCCCAGACCAGGTCGTAGCCTTCGGGCGCGGCCGGATTTGAAAACGCCAGAGCCAGTGCGGCGGCGAGCATGAGCATAAGGAACCCTCCCGTTCTCTTTCGCCCTTGATGACAGGGCGCGAGGCGGGGCGGAAATCCTAATAGACGTCGCGACGGTAACGTCCGGTTTCCAGCAACTCCAGCACGCGATGCTCCCCCAGCGCGTCCTGCAAGGCCGCATGCACCCCCTGCGACATGCCCTCCAGGCTGCCGCAGACATAGAGGGCCGCGCCGCGATCCACCCAGGCGCGGATGTCGTGGGCCGCAGCCACGATCAGATCCTGCACATAGCGGCCGTCTCCGGCGTCGCGCGAAAAGGCCCTATCCAGTCGCGTCAGCACGCCCGACGCCAGCCAGGCCTGAAGCTCATCGTCGAAGAAGGCGTCGTGCGCGCGGGTCCGCTCCCCGAACAGCAACCAGGCGCCTCCTCCCGCGGATAGGCGCGCCTTCAGGTGCGCCCGCAGCCCCGCGATGCCCGTCCCGTTGCCGATCAGGATCAGCGGGGTTTCGGCCGCGGGCCCGTGGAAGCCCCGGTTGATCCGCACCCGCATCCCGATCTCTTCCCCCAGGGCCAGGGTCTGCGTCAGCCACCCGGATGCCAGGCCGGGCTGGCCGTCCGGGCTGCGCATCAGGCGGATCAGGAACTCCAGCCGCCCGTCCTGCGGCAAGGAGGCGATGGAATATTCGCGCGCGCCGGGCGCGGGCGCGCCGTCGCGGGCCGGCACGCCGATCTCGGCGATGTCGCCGGCCGACCATTCGGGGGCGGGCCCGGTCGGTTCAAACGCCAGGTGGTAGGCCTCGGCGCCGGGCGACCCCGGATTGACCAGCGTTCGCGACGCCAGCCGCCACGGCTCATAGGCCGGCGGCGTCCAGTCCGGCGCGGAGACGACACCCGCGATCTGGTTCAACTGGTGCTGCCAGTGGCGGATGGCGCCGGCGGCGCCGGCGTCCACCTCGACCAGATCGAACAGCGGTTCGGCGCCCGACCGGCGCAGCCAGCCGTCCACGGCGTGGCCGAAGCCGCAGAACCGATCGTAGGACCGATCCCCCAGGGCCAGCAGCCCGAAGCGAAGATCGGACAGGTCGGCGTCGACCGCCATCGCCTTGCGCACAAAGCCTGCAGCGGCGTCCGGCGGGTCGCCCTCGCCGGTGGTCGAGACGATCAGCAGGGCGCGGCCAGCCACCTTCAGCGTCTGGACGTCCAGATCGGCGAAGGACAGCACCCGCGCGCCCACGCCGCCCTGCCCCAGTGCCTTGGCCGTCATCCACGCCAGTTCCTCGCCAAAGCCGGTCTGGCTGGCGAAGGCGACGAGAACGGCCTCGCCGTCGCCCGCCATCGCCTTCGACCGGGCGCGCGCGGCCGCCTTGGCCCGCCTTTCGCGCCAGAAGATCACGGCGATCAGGGCCAGCCAGAGCAGGATCGCACCAGCCGCCCAAAGCCAGCGGGCAGGATCGGGGGTCACGCCGGTGCGTCGTCCATCATGGCGCGCCAAGCGGGGGTCATGCGTTCGACCAGCCCTCGGTCCGTGCGCTGGACGAAATGCGCCGCCAGACCGATGGCTTCGGCGAACTCGGGCCCCTCGTATGGCCCCATGACGGTCAGGGCCGTGGCGTAGGCGTCCGCCCTCAGCGCCTGAGCGTGCAGCACGCTGACCGAGGCCAGACCATTGTCCACCGGCTGGCCGGTCGAGCCGTCGATCGTGTGCGGGTAGAGCCGTCCCTGATGCTCGAACGCGCGGCGATAGTCGCCGCTGGTGGCCACGGCCAGTTCGTGCAGGGCGACCACGGTGCGTGGCGCGGGGCTGTCCTGGACACGCTCGATCTCCGCCCACCAGGGCTGCGCGTCCGGCTTGACGCCTCGCCCCTTCAGTTCGCCGCCGATATCGACCAGATGCGAGGTCGCGCCCATCGCCATAAGGCGGTCCGAGACCCGGTCCACCGCATGGCCCTTGGCCAGGCCCGAGAAGTCCAGCTTCATCCCGCCCATCTGCATCACGGCGCGGGCGTCGCGGTTCAGCCGCAGCTTCTGCCAGCCCGACACCTTCAGGGCGGCGACGATTTCCTCGTCCTGGGGCGTCGGCAGCAGGGGCGAACGCGGGCCGGCGGGGCCGAAGCCCCACAGATCGACCAGGGCGCCCAGCGTCGGATCGACCGCCCCATTGGTCTCGTCGCCCAGGTCCATGGTGGCGTCAAGGAAGTCCCAGAACGGTTGCGACACCGCCCAGACGCCTTCGGGCGCCGCGTTGAAGCGGCTAATCTCGCTGCCCCGCTCCCACGCGCTGAACAGGCGCACGATCTCGGCCAATTCGGCCTCGATCGCCGACTGGAATGCGGCCTTGTCCGCGCCGGGCGGGGCGATGACGCGCGCATTCCAGGACGTGCCCATCGTCTGGCCGCCCAAGGACCAGACGATGTCGCTGGGCGGTCGCGCGGGCGCCTGTTCCACCGGCGGGATCAGCACACGGTCGCCCGACCGCTCGGCCAGGGGAGAGGCGTCGCCGATGCTGACGGGAGACGGCGCGGCGCGGCTTCCGCGCTGGAAGGGATTGTCGCTCATTCGACCCGCTTAGGGCAGGACCTCGACCACCGCCACATATTGCGCATTGGCGCCCGGCTGATCGCCCTGGCCCTCGCTGCGCACCGCGGCGTTCAGCCAGTACATGCCCGCTTCGGGCCAGGTGATCGAGAACGTCCCGTCGGCGCCGGTCTTCACGGTGGATTCCTCGGGATTGTCGCGGTAGCGCAGACCGCCCCGCGCCACCGTGACATCCAGGCCGGCCGCCGGCTGTCCGTCATTCAGCAGCTTGAACGTCGCCGCCTCGCCCGCAACCAGGTCATTGGGGTGGGTCACCGGAACCATCTCCAGCCCTTCGTTGGTCGGGGCGAAGACGGTGTCGGTCGGATTGTTCAGGGTGACGAAGGTCTCGATGCGGTTCGCGGTGCGCGTGGCCCGCACGTCGGTCGCGCCCTGCGGCAGGGCGGCCGGAAACTCCGCCGCCGATCCGCGCCAGCGCTTCTGTTCGCCATCCAGGGTGTAGCTGGCCATGAAGCCGCTCATGACGTTGGCGATCTTGTAGGTGCCGTTCTGCGTCAGATGCACGTCGAAGGTGGTGCGATACTGGCCCTGCATCAGGTGCTCGGGCTGTACGAGGGCGCCGTCCGGAGCCGTCACGGTCAGACCGTTCATCCGCATCGCGGCGTGGTCGGGAATGAAGACTCCATTCGACATGCCGGCGTCGAAGGCGACCCAGGCGTCATTGCCGGACAGCACGGTGGAGGTGGGCGCCATCCAGGCGCGGTGAGCCTGGGCGGCCATCGGCGCGGCCAGGACGGCGGCCAAGGTCAGCAGGGCGAGAGACTTCTTCATGGCGGCGATCCTTTAGCGGGTGACGGCGACGCGCACGGCGCCCAGTTCATTGGAGCCGGACACTTGCCCGGTGTTGGGCGCGCCCCAGCGGAAGGGGACGCGCACGGTTTCGCGGCCGCCCAGCTCACGCGCCGCCTCGACGACGACGTTGTATTGCCCGGGCTGCAGACCGGCCAGGCGCGCGCCAGGCACACGGATCGTCTGGGTTCCCCGCGCGCGCGTCGCGCCCGAAACGCCGTCGGCCGGCAGGGCCATCGCGCGACCGCCCTTGCGCCACCAGGTGCGCAGGTCCTTCAGCCAGTCCTTGCCGTCGCCCTCGTTGTTGCGGGTCTGCTGGTACCAGACCGCCAAGGTGCGAACGGCGGTCTGATCGGGCTGTTCGATCCAGACCGCCACATAGGGCCGGTGGTAGGAGGCCGTGTTCAGGCGGGGGATGTCGACCGAGACCGTCAGGTCGGCAGCGAGGGCCGGCGCGGCCGCAGCCAGGCCAGCGGTGGTGACGACGATGGGGAGAAGGCGCATCCGGGACACTCTCGACGAGTTGCTCAGTGAATGAAGATCAGGGCGATGACGACGGGGATGAGCAGGCCCAGGCCCGCCAGCGGCCAGGTCGACGGCCGCCCGCGCGCGTGCAGCCACATCAGACCCAGGCCGGTGACGGCGAAGATCACGCAGGCCACGGCGAAGACGTCGATGAACCAGTACCAGACCGGCCCGGCGTTCCGCCCCTTGTGCAGGTCGTTGAGGTAGGCGATCCAGCCTCGCGTGGTCTTTTCGTGGAACGCTTCGCCCGTGGCCCGGTCGATGGTCAGCCAGCCGTCGCCGCCTGGCGTCGGAAGCGCCACGTAGATTTCCTCAGGCGTCGTCTCGGTCGGCTTGCCGGCGATGTCGACCGACAATGTCTGCGAGGCCCAGCGGGCCACCGCCTCGGGCGCCGGATCGGTCGTTTCCTCCGGAAATGAGGACAGACGTTCAAGCAGCGGCTGGGGCAGGGTCGCGGTGTGTTCGACCGTGACGGGCTCTGCCGGGATCTGGGCCGCGTGATTCAGGGTGATCCCCGTGACGGCGAACAGGATCATGCCGACCAGGCTGAGCGCGGCCGAAATCCAATGCCAGGAATGCAGTTGCTTCAACCAGAACGACCGCGCGCCGTTCAGCGCCGCCTTCGGTTTGGCGGGCTGCGGCCTGACGGGCTGGACGGCTTCAGCCTGGCGCTGCGGAGCGAGATCGGTCACACGCCCGCTCTGCCACTGTTGCGAACGGTTTTCAATAGCGTTCGCAAGCGATGACGGTCAGTAGGACAGCCGCAATCCAGCCCTCACGGTTCGGGGCGGGCCGTAACCCGCCACCCCTGCACCTGTCTCCGACACTTCCACCTCGGCGTCGAACAGATTGTCGGCGGCCAGCCACAGGGCTGTGCCCGCGTTGACAGCCCATTCCGCCCGCATATCCGCCGTCAGGGCGGCGTCCAGCACACGACTGTTCAAGTCGTCGTCGAATCGCTCCGATTCATAGCGCGCTGAGGCAGCGACGGTCAGGCGGGACGTGACACGCCAATCCAGACCCGCAGTGGCGCTCCATTCGGGCGCCTGGGCCGGCCTCAGGCCGGTCAGTTGGGGCGCCGCCCCGCCCCCATCGACCTCGGCGTCCGTCCAGGCCAGCGCGGCGTCCAGCGAGATCGCCTCGGACAGCCGCGCGGAACCGTTCAACTCCACGCCCCACGCCTTGATGGTCCCTGCATTCTGTCTCTGCCTCAGCACGCCGCCCGCTGGAACAAAGCCCGCGCGCGGAAAGGTCCCCGGTCCCTCGCCGATCGTGACGTTGACGATGGCGTCCTCGATCTCGTTCCAGAAAACAGTCGCGCCCCAGGTCGGTCCACCCCGGTCGAAAGCCAGGCCGGCCTCCACGCCGCGCAACGTCTCCGGCTCCAACGCGGCGTTGGCTTCGGTGATGTCGTTGCCGACGCGGAACGGCCGGTGCAGTTCGTTCAGCGTGGCGGGGCGGAACCCGGAATAGGCGGCCGCGCGCGCGGCGTAGCCCTGGCCCAGGTCGCGCCGCACGGCCAGCCGGGCGCTGACCACCTCCCCGTCTCGGTCGGGATCGGTCTCGTCCAGCAGGGTCGCCTCGCTCGCCAAGTCGTATTCGTACCGGAAGCCTGCCGTGTTCTCCCATCGGTCCCAACGCAGCCCGCCTGCGACCAGCCAGGCCTCATCGCTCCACGAAGCATCGACATAGCCGCCGGCCACCGCCGTCTCGCCGCCCGCCATGCGGCCCTTGGTGAAGCCGGCGCCGCTCGGATTGCTGAACCGTTCGTTGGTCTGGCCCTCGTTGAAGCGGGCGTCTGCGCCGACTTCCCATTCCAGACGCCCGCCCGCGACCTGGGCCGTGCGGCGGCGCAGGGCGGCGTTCACGCCCCAGCCCGTGGCGGGGGTCTTGTATTGATCGTTGGCCGGCGTGGTCGTCGCGCGATCCGCCGCGACCGAAGCGGAACTGTTGGCGAAGTCGCTGTCGATCCGCCAGGCCTGGAGCCGCCAGCCATAGTCGTCGGCGCGGGGCGCGCGCGCCAAGGTGGCGCTGAGGGCGTGGCCGCTGGCGTTGGCGCGGGTGCTCGCAAGGCCGGATCCGCGATCCTCCTCCCAGGTCGAGGCGCGCAGCGACAGGGCCGCGGCGCCGACGGGCGCGTCGGCCCGCAACGACGCGCTGCGGCTGTCCAGGTCCAAGGGCGTGTCCGCCGCCCCTGCCGCCGCGCCGCGCACCGGGACATAGCCGTCGCTGACCTCATAGAGGCCGGAGGCCGTCAGGCGCACCGGACCCAGCGGGGTCGAGCCGGAGCCGGCCGCCCGGGCGCCCCCACGTTCCGCGACCGACAGGTCCAGCACGCCGCCCGAGGCGCGCTCTCGCAGTTGGATCGTGCCTGTCAGCGCGCCGGCGCCATAGGGGCCGGCCCCGGCCCCGCGGATGATGTCGACGCCCTCCAGCGCCTCGGGCGCCGCCTGGGACCAGATGACCCAACCGCCGAACGGATCGTTCAGCGGCACGCCGTCCAGCGTGACCAGAGTGCGCCCCGCGCCGGACGGAGCGATGGCGCGCAGCGAAATCCCCTGAGTGGTCGGATTGGCGGCCAGACTTGTCGTCCGCCGGAACAGCGACACGGCCGGCACGCTGCGCAGGGCCTCGTCCAGACGGCTGGACCGCTCCAGCACCTCGGGATCCAGTCGCGTCACCGAAAAGGCGGCGGCGGCGGCGGCGGGCGGCAGTCGCGCGGCGGTGACCACCACGTCGGAAACCTGTGCGGGCGGTGCGGGGGGCGGGGCGTCCTGAAACATCGGGCGTCACAATAGCCGCGCGCCCTCGAAGTTCACCCCCGCGCGCCGAAAAAAGCGCCGCCCGGCTTCACACCTCGGCCCAGCGGCGCAGCAGGTTGTGATACACGCCCGTCAACTCGATGACCGCCTGATCCTTCTGCCCCTTGTCCACCGCCACCCGCTGGGTGGCCACGTCCAGCCGGAACAGCATCTCGCGGTCGCCGTCGTCGCGGATCAGGCTCTGCATCCACATGAAGGACGACACCCGCGCGCCGCGCGTCACCGGCGTGACACGATGCAGGCTCTTGGATGGATAGAGGACCAAGTCCCCCGCGGGCAGCTTGATCGACTGGGCGCCGTACATCTCCTCCACCACCAGTTCGCCGCCGTCGTAGTCCTCGGGCTCGGACAGGAACAAGGAGGCCGACAGGTCGCTGCGGATGCGCAAGCCGCCGCTGCGCTGCTGGCGAATGGCGTTATCGACATGGACGCCGAACTCGCCCCCGCCTTCATAGCGGTTGAATAGCGGCGGGAAGATCGTGTGCGGCAAGGCGGCGGCGACGAACATCGGATTGGCGTTCAGCGCCTGGACGACCAGGGCCGAGACCTCGCGTGCGACGTCGCATTCCTCCGGCAGTTGCAGGTTTCGCTTGGCC
>NZ_DLMO01000134.1 GCF_002479325.1 Brevundimonas sp. UBA7534 | reverse complement strand
CCGCGCCGGAAAAGTCGGCCTGCGCCTCCTCCAGCCGTCCCACGCCGACGCGCGCGACCCCGCGCAGGCCCCGCACCTCTGGTTCGCCCAGCATGTTGGGCGCCTTGTCGACCAGGGCGTCCAGCACCCCGATGGCCTCGTAGTTCAGCCCCGATCCGACCAGGAAGCGCGCCAGGGCCAGCCGCGCCGCGATCGGCGCGCGCGGGTCGCCGTCGGCGGCGATGGTCTCCAGCCCGGCGGCGTCCTGCAGCCGGCGATAACGATCCGAGAACCCCGCCTGGCCCAGTTGCGCCCATTCGTCCAGGATCAGCGCGGGATGCGCGGCCTTGCGCGGGGCGTCGGCGTCGTGGTCGCCCGCCTCCAACAGGGCCGAGGGCGGCGACAAGGTCAGGCCGCGCGGCCGGCTCAGCGTCACCAGATCCCCGGCGGCGTCGATCTTCAGGTCGTCGGTCGGCGTCTCGACCGCCAAGCCCTGGGCGGTCGGCAAAAGAGTCATGTCGACGGTGCGGCGCGGCTGGCCCAGCCCCTTGCCGGGCGCCAGGGCGGTGACGGCGGCGAAGCGGTCTCCGGCCAGCGGGTCGGTCAGCCAGACCGTCTTGGTCGCCCCCGCCATCCGGGCCGTCAGCACTGGGGAGCCGTCGGCCGAACGGTCGATCTCCACCCCTGTCGCGCCCGGCGGCGGCCCGCCCAGGGTCACTGTCCAGGTTCCGCCCTGCCCCTGGGCCGACAGGGCCAGCCCCTCGGGCGCGGACAGGCGAACCACGGTGTAGTCGGGCCCGGCGGCCCAGCGCGCGTCGCGCGCCTGACCCAGGGCCCGCGCCCCGGTCAGGTCCATGCGGGCGGCGGTGTCGAACACGATCCAGACCGCCTCGCCGCGACGGAAGACGGCGGCCCCGACCGGCGCGGCCCACTGGAAGGTCAGCACCGTCTTGTCGTCGCTGGCGACGGCGCGGACCGGCACGGCCGAGTGTTGGGTCGTCGCCCGTTCCGACCGGCTGGGCTCGGGCGCCTTGCCCGGCGCGTAGAGGTTCAGCCACACCGCCCCGTCGGCGACGCCGGACCGCGCCTCCGCGCCCTCGGCCAGGGTGATGATCAGATCCGTGCCGCCGCGCGCCTGGCGCGTCTCGACCCCCGTGACGCCCTGGGGCGGATCCACCCTCAGGCGCGAGACGTCGGGCGCGGCGGTCGTGCCCAGCCGCACCACCACCTTGTCGCCGTCGCGCCGGACCTGGCTGCGCACGCCGATGACGCCGCCGAACTCCAGTCGGGTGAACTCGTTGGATTGGCCGATGTCGATAGACAGCGGATAAACGCCCCGCGAACGCGCTTCCTGGGCCAGGGGCGCCAGGGGGGCGAACGCGACGGCGCCGGCCGCGGCGGCGGCCACGGTCGTGTTCAGAATGCGTTTGCTGGCCAGGGCCCCGGACATATCTCCCAAGCCCTTGCCCGAAAGCCCTTTAATCGCGGTTAACCGCCGTTCATCGTAGAGTTACGCATAGGACCGTTCGTCCTAGCGACATTCGCCGCGTTTCGGCGCAGGATGGCCCCATGCAGACATCCCGCCTCAGCACCCTGAAGACCGGCCTGGCCTGCCGCTGCCCGCGCTGCGGCAAGGGACCGCTGTTCAAGGGCTATCTGTCGCTGCGCGAAAGCTGCCCGGACTGCGGCCTGGACTACGGATTCGCCGACCCGGCGGACGGCCCGGCCTTCTTCGTCATGTCCGGCGCCGGGCTGATCGGCATGATCTTCATGATGGCGTTCGAGTTCACCGTCCATCCGCCGATCTGGGTCCATGCGGTCGTCACCCTGCCGCTGCTGGTGGGGCTGTGCCTGGGATGCCTTCGCCCATTCAAGGCCTGGCTGGTCGCCGAGCAATACGTTCACAAGGCCGCCGAGCCGACGTTCGAAAGCGTGGGCAAGCACGGCGACTGAAACGGCCGGCCGGTTGACACGGGCGCGCAAACCCTGTGTCAGGCGCGCTCAGATCCAGGCCTCGTCCGACGGGGCGCCGCTCGCCGAAATCCGTGTCCGAACCCGAAAACCCCCATATCGACCGCCCCTTGCGGTCCTTCGGCCGCATCAAGGCCCGTCCGATCAAGCCCCGCCAGGCGGCTCTGATGGACACGCTGCTGCCGGCCGTCGCCGTGCCCGACCCCAAGGCGGGGCCGCTGGATCCCCAGGCCCTGGCGCCCGAGGCGTCCGAGATCTGGCTTGAGATCGGCTTCGGCGGGGGCGAGCACATGGCCGCCCAGGCCGCCCGCCGGCCCGACGTGCTGGTGATCGGCTGCGAACCCTTCCTGAACGGCGTCGCCTCGGCCCTGCGCCACATCGACGAAGGGGGACTGAAGAACGTCCGCATCCACGCCGACGACGCGCGCGACGTGGTCGACGCCCTGCCAGACGCCTCGGTCGATCGGGTGCTGATCCTGTTCCCCGACCCCTGGCACAAGGCCCGCCACAACAAGCGCCGCCTGCTGCAGGACGAGACGGCCCAGGCCTTCGCCCGCATCCTGAAGCCCGGAGGGACCCTCCGTTTCGTCACAGACTGGCTGGACTACGCCGAATGGGCGCTGGAGCGGCTGGAGCGCACGCCCGGCCTCGACCGCATCGGCCCGGCGGACCAGGACTGGTTCGTCCCCCCCGCCGACCACGTCGTCACCCGCTACGAGGAAAAGAAGCTGGGCGACACCGCCCCGGTCTTCCTCGAATACCGACGGCTGTGACCGCGCGTCGCAGTAATCCTACGTAATGGCCTTTTTGACGACTGGTTAACGCGCAGCGGCGATCCTGATCCCATCAATCGGGGCCGGAACGCTTTCATGAAGTCTCTGTCGATCGGCGGCCGCATCAACCTGCTGGCCATCGTGACCCTGGCGGGTCTCCTGCTGGTGACGGGGCTGGCGCTGTTGCGGCTGGACGCCGTGATGCGCGACGGCATCGCCGACCGCACCCGAAAGACAGTCGAGGTGGCCGAGAGCCTGGTCGCCCACTATCACGGCGAGGAACAGGCCGGCCGCCTGAGCCGCGACCAGGCCCAGGCCGAGGCGCTGAAGACCCTGTCGGCCCTGCGCTACGGCCAGGACGACTATTTCTGGGTCAACGACATGCATCCCACCATGCTGATGCATCCGTTCAAGCCCGAACTGGACGGGACCGACATCAGCGACAGCAAGGACGCCAACGGCGTGCTGATGTTCCGCGAGATGGTCGCGGTGGTGCGCCGCGACGGCGCGGGCTTCGTCGCCTACGACTGGGCCAAGCCCGGCCAGCAGCGGCCCTCGCCCAAGATCTCCTACGTCAAGGGCTTCGCGCCCTGGGGCTGGGTCATCGGCTCGGGCGTCTATACCGATCAGATCGCCGCGGCCGTGGGCAAGGCGGCGCTGACGCTGGGTCTGATGGCCCTGCTGGTGGCGCTGGGCGTCGGCGCGGCGGGCTGGCTGATCGGCCGCTCGGTGTCGCGTCCCGTGACCGCCCTGGCGGCGCGGATGCGAAGCCTGGCGGGCGGCGACCGCGCCTCGGCCATTCCGGGCCTGGGCCGCCGCGACGAGGTCGGCGCCATGGCCGGGGCGCTGGAGCATTTCCGCGAGGCGGCCGTGCAGAAGGATCGGCTGGAATCCGAAGCTGTGGCTCAGCGTTCGCTTTCCGAACAGGAGCGGGCGGCCAACGAGGCGGAGAAGGCCCGGGCGGCCGAGGAGGACCGGATCGCCATATCCGCTCTGGCCGAAGGGCTGTCGGCCATGGCCAACGGCGACCTGACGCATCGCTTCACCACGCCGGTGGCGCCCAAGGCCGAACAGCTGAAGGCGGACTTCAACTCGGCCATCGCCCAGCTTCAGCAGGCGGTGTCGGTGGTGGTGTCCAACGTCTCGGCGATCCGTTCGGGCGCCGGCGAGATCTCGCAGGCCGCCGACGACCTGTCGCGCCGCACCGAACAGCAGGCGGCCAGCCTGGAAGAGACCGCCGCCGCCCTGGACCAGATCACCGCCACGGTGAACAAGACCGCCTCGGGCGCGCGTCAGGCCTCCGACGTGGTCCAGGCGGCGCGCGGCGACGCCGAGACCTCGGGCGTGATCGTGCGCGACGCGGTCCAGGCCATGACAGAGATCGAGCAGTCCTCGGCCCAGATCAACCAGATCATCGGCGTGATCGACGAGATCGCCTTCCAGACCAATCTGCTGGCGCTGAACGCCGGCGTCGAGGCGGCCCGCGCGGGCGAGGCCGGTCGCGGCTTCGCCGTGGTGGCGTCGGAAGTCCGGGCCCTGGCCCAGCGCTCGGCCGAGGCCGCCAAGGAGATCAAGACGCTGATCTCGGCCTCGACCGGCCAGGTCGGCTCGGGCGTCAAGCTGGTGGGCCAGACCGGCGAGGCGCTGCAGCGGATCGTCGACCGGGTGGCCGAAATCGACGGCCTGGTCAGCGAGATCGCCGCCTCGGCCCAGGAACAGGCCGTCGGCCTGGCCCAGGTCAATACGGCGGTGAACCAGATGGACCAGGTCACGCAGCAGAACGCGGCCATGGTCGAGCAGTCGACCGCCGCCAGCCACTCCCTGGCCCAGGAGGCCGAGGCGCTGCAGGCCTCGGTGGCCCGGTTCCGCGTCGGCGAGACGGCGCAGGCCCCAGCTCAGGCCGCGCGTCCCGTCGCCAGAACCGCCGCCTCCGCGCCGGCCGCTCCGGCCCGCCCGGCCGAGCCCGCCCGCTCCGGCCGCGTGATCCAGGCCCTCAAGACCCTGGGTCGCGGCGGCGCCGCCCCCCGCATCGACAACGCCGCCGTCGAAGACGGTTGGGAGGAGTTCTGATGACCGCGTCGCTCACGCTTGCGCCGGTTCTGGACCTGAAAGCGGCCGAACCGCTGAAGGCCGAACTGCTGGCGTATCGCGGCGCGGACCTGACGATCGACGGCGCGTCCGTCGATCGGCTGGGCGGGCTGTGCCTGCAGGTGCTGCTGTCGGCGCGCCGCACCTGGCAGGCCGACGGCGTCAACCTGAGGTTAGGGTCTGTGTCGCAATCTTTCGTCGACCAATGGGCCGCGTTCGGCGCGCCCGCGTTCAACACCGAGGGGGGGCTGGCGTGAGCAAGACCGTTCTGACCGTCGACGATTCCCGCACCATGCGCGACATGCTGCTGCTGGCGCTGCAGGACGCGGGCTATACCGTGATCCAGGCCGTGGACGGCGTGGACGGGCTGGAGACCCTGGCGGCTAAGGGCGCCGACGTGGTCATCACCGACATCAACATGCCGCGCATGGACGGCTTCGGCTTCATCGAGGGGATGCGCGCCGATCCGAACCACCGGACGACGCCCGTGCTGGTGCTGACGACCGAGAGCGACGCCGACAAGAAGGCGCGCGCGCGCGCCGCCGGCGCCACCGGCTGGATCGTCAAGCCCTTCGACCCGGTCAAGCTGGTCGACGCCGTTCGCCGCGTGGCGGCCTAACCTCAGAGATCGGTCGGACCGCGCCTCATGGATGCCTTCGAAGCCATCAAGGCCACCTTCTTCCAGGAATGCGACGAACTGCTCGCGGACCTGGAACAGAAGCTGATGCTGCTGGAGCAGGGTCAGACGGACCTGGAGACGATCAACGCCGTGTTCCGGGCCGTGCATTCGGTCAAGGGCGGCGCGGGGGCGTTCGGCCTGGACGACCTGGTGCGTTTCGCCCACGTCTTCGAGACGCTGATGGACGAGCTGCGCGCCGGGCGCAAACCATGCGACCCGGTCACGATCAAGACGTTGCTGCGCGCCTCGGACGTGCTGGCCGACCATGTGCAGGCCGCGCAAGGCCTGGCGGCGCCCGTGGATCAGGCCCGTTCCGCCGCCTTGGTGGCCGAGATGGAGCAACTGACGCACGGCGGCGCGGCGCCGGCCCCGGCGACGGACGACGAAGACGACGATTTCGACTTCACCCCGATGGCGTTCGACATGCCCCAGGACGCGCCGCCGTCGACCGAACCGGCGGCCGGTTGGCGCATCGTGTTCAGGCCGCATGGGCGCATGTACGCCAGCGCCAATGAAGCCGCCCTGCTGCTGCGAGAACTGGCGCGCCTGGGGCCGACCGTGGTGTCCGTGGACGAGGGCGACCTGCCGACATTGGACGCCCTGGTCGTCGAGGAAGGCTGGCTGACCTGGACGGTGGAACTGAACGCCGCGGTGGACGAGGCCGCGGTGCGCGAGGTGTTCGACTTCGTCGAGGCCGACTGCGAACTGAGCATCACCCCGTTGGGAGAGCTCGAGGGCCAGCCGGACGTCGGCTTCCTTGACGAGCCGCCGGCCATCGTCCCCGCTGCCGACGATCTGGACATCGCCGCCCTGCTGGCCAAGGCCCAGGCCTCGGCCCCTGTCGACGCGGCGCCGCAACCTGCGTCACAACCAGCGCCCGAGGCGATGCCTGTTCCCGCGCCGGCTCCGGCCGCCGCCCAATCCTCGGCCGCCGCTCCCACGGCGCCCGCGCCGGTCACGATTCGCGTCGATCTGGACCGGGTGGACCGCCTGATCAACGCCGTCGGCGAACTGGTTATCCAGCAGGCCATGCTGTCCCAGCGCGTGCTGGAAAGCGGTCTGGCGCGCTCGTCCGGCGTGGCGCTGGGTCTGGAAGACCTGGAACTGCTCACGCGCGAAATCCAGGACAGCGTCATGGCCATCCGGGCCCAGCCCGTGAAGTCGGTGTTCCAGCGGATGCCGCGCCTGGTGCGCGAAGTGGCCGACATGACCGCCAAACAGGTCCGCCTGGTCACGACGGGCGAGGACACCGAGGTCGACAAGACCGTGGTGGAACGCCTGGCCGAACCGATCACCCACATGCTTCGAAACGCCATCGACCACGGTTTGGAGACGCCCGAGGAGCGTATGGCCGCCGGCAAGCCGGCCGAGGGCACGGTGCGGCTGGCGGCTTTGCATCGCTCGGGTCGGATCGTCATCGAGATCGCCGACGACGGCAGGGGCATCAACCGAGAGCGGGTGCGCCAGATCGCGACCGACAAGGGATTGATCGCGCCCGACGCCGTGCTCAGCGACGATCAGGTCGACAATCTGATCTTCCTGCCCGGCTTCTCCACCGCCTCCGTGGTGTCTGACATCTCCGGTCGGGGCGTGGGCATGGACGTGGTCAAGCGCTCGATCCAGGCCCTGGGCGGCCGCATCTCGATCAGCTCGGTTCCCGGCAAGGGCTCGACCTTCACCCTCAGCCTGCCGCTGACGTTGGCGGTGCTGGACGGCATGGTGACGACCGCGGCCGACCAGACGCTGATCGCCCCGCTGCCGGCCATCGTCGAGAGCCTGACGCCGCAGCCGGCCGACATCCACTATGTCGGCGGGATCGACCCGGTGATCCGGTTCCGCGACGCCTTCGTGCCTTTGGTCGACGTGGCGGTGGCGATGGGCTTCAGCGAGACGCCGATGGATCCGACCCAGGGGATCGCCGTCATCGTCGAGACCGAGTCCGGCCAGCGCGCCGCCCTGCTGCTGGACGCCATCCAGGGCCAGCGCCAGGTCGTCATCAAGAGCCTGGAATCCAACTACCAGCAGGTGGAGGGCGTCGCCGCCGCCACCATCCTGGGCGACGGCCGGGTCGCCCTGATCCTGGATGTCGACGCCCTGGTCGCCATCCGCCGCACCGGCGCCCGTTCCGAACTGAAGCTCGCGAGCTGATCATGACCGAAGCCAACGACACCCAACGCGAACTGATCGCCTTTCGTATCGGCGCCCAGGAGTTCTGCGTCGACATCATGTCGGTGCGCGAAATCCGGGGCTGGACCCCGGCGACGCCGCTGCCGCGATCGCCCGGCTACATGAAGGGCGTGATCAACCTGCGCGGCACCGTGCTGCCGATCATTGATCTGGGCGCCCGGTTCGGCCTGCCCACGACCGAACCGACAGCGCGCCACGTCATCATGGTGGCCCACATCGGCGGGCGCACCGTCGGTCTGCTGGTCGACGCCGTCTCCGACATTCTGCAGATGAACGACGCCGCCGTTCAGGCCACGCCCGACGTGGCCAGCGAACACGTCAAGTCCTTCGTCAAGGGCATCTTCTCGATCGACGGCCGCATGATCAGCCTGATCGAACTGGACCATGTCCTGCCGGAACGCGAGGCCGAAGCCGCATGACGCCCGCCGCCGGGCGGGGGGCCCTGGTCGAAGGCGAGTTCGCCTTCACCGCGGAGGATTTCCGCCAGATCGCCCAGATGCTGCACGCCCACGCGGGCATCGCCCTGAACGAGGGCAAGGCCGCGCTGGTCTATTCGCGTCTGGCCAAGCGTCTGCGGACGCTGGGTCTGCGCAGCTTCCGCGAATACTGCGCCCTGGTGGAAGGCGTGGACGGGCTGGACGAGCGCCAAGCGATGACGGCGGCCCTGACCACCAACGTCACCCGCTTCTATCGCGAGCCGCATCACTTCGACGATCTGCGCGAGCGCGTCATGCCGGCGCTGGCGGAGCGCGCGCGGGCCGGCGGGCGGGTGCGGCTGTGGTCGGCGGCGTGCTCCAACGGGCAGGAGCCCTATTCGATGGCGCTGACCGTCCTGTCGGTCCTGCCCGAAGCGGCGGATCTGGACGTGCGCATCCTGGCGACCGACATCGATCCCAACATGGTCGCCCAGGGCCACGCCGGGATCTACTCCGAAGAGGCGCTGGAACCTGCGCCGGCCACGCTGTGGCGAAAGTATTTCGACCGGGCGGACCGGGGCCAATGGGTCGCGGGCGCGCAACTGAAGCGGCTGACGGCCTTCCGCGAGCTGAACCTGATCGGCGACTGGCCGATGCGCGGCCGCTTCGACGTCATCTTCTGCCGCAACGTGGTGATCTATTTCGACGACGCGACCCAGGAGCGGGTGTGGAGCCGTTTCACCCCGATCATGACGCCGGGCGCCACCCTGTACATCGGCCATTCCGAGCGGGTCAGCGGGCCCGCCGCGGCGCAACTGCACACCGCCGGCCTGACGACCTATCGCCTGGGAGGCCGCCCATGACGGTGAAGGTCCTGGTCGTCGACGACAGCCTGACGATGCGCAACCTGATCTCCGCGGCCCTGCGCACGGACCCGCAGATCGAGGTGGTGGGCGCCGCCGCCGATCCGATCGAGGCGCGCGCCGCGATCAAGGCGCTGAACCCCGACGTCCTGACGCTGGACGTCGAGATGCCCAACATGAACGGGCTGGAGTTCCTGGAAAAGATCATGCGGCTGCGGCCCATGCCGGTGGTCATGGTGTCGACCCTGACGGCGGTGGGCGCCGACGTGACCCTTGCGGCGCTGGAGATCGGCGCGGTGGACGCCGTGGCCAAGCCGGCCTCCGCCACGCCCGAGGCCTTCCACGACCTGATCGGCAAGGTGAAGACCGCCGCCCGTTCGCGCGTGCGGGCCAGGGGAGACGCCCCCGCCGCCGAGGGCGCCCCCAGCGCCTATCGCGCCGACCCGCGCCACGTCCTGGCCATCGGCTCGTCGACCGGCGGTGTCGAGGCGCTGCTGACCGTGCTCGGCGGCTTCCCCGCCGATTGTCCGGCCACGGTCGTCACCCAGCATATGCCCGCTACCTTTACGGCCAGCTTCGCCGCTCGGCTGGACCGCGTGTGCGCCCCCGTGGTCGCCGAAGCGCAGGATGGCGCGCCGCTGCAGCCGGGCCACGTCTATATCGCCCCCGGCGGGGTCGCCCACCTGGAGGTCGCGCCGGGCCTGACGCCGCGCTGTCGCCTGACGGCCGGCGAGCCCGTCAACGGCCATCGCCCCTCGGTCGACGTGATGTTTCAGTCGGTCGCCGGCCTGGGCCGGCCGATGACCGGGGTGATCCTGACCGGCATGGGCAAGGACGGCGCGCGCGGCCTGCTGGCCATGCGCGAGGCCGGCGCTCGCACCCTGGGGCAGGACGACGCCACCAGCGTGGTCTACGGCATGCCCCGGGCCGCCTACGAACTGGGCGGCGTCGAGCGGCAACTGCCGCTGCACCGCCTGTCCTCCGCCATTCTTGAGCTGTGCGCCGATCCGGCCGCACGGTCCGTCGCCTGATTTCGGGAGCGTAGTCCATGCCCGCCGCCGCCTCACTTCACTGTCTGGTCGTCGATGACCAGATGACGATGCGCTCCCTGGTCCGGACCAGTCTGCAGCAACTGGGCGTGCGCGAGATCCGCGAGGCCGCCGACGGCGAGATCGCCCTGCGCGAACTGGTCGCCAAGCCCGCGCACCTGGTCATCTCGGACTACAACATGCCCAATCTGGATGGGCTGGGCCTGCTGCGCGCGGTGCGCGCGCACCCGCCGACGTCCAAGACCGCCTTCATCATGCTGACCGGCCGCGCCGACCGCGAGCTGGTGCAGCGCGCCGTCCAGTTCGGCGTCAACAACTACCTGGTCAAGCCTTTCACCGTGGCCCAGCTGAAGGGCAAGCTGGAAGCCGTCTTCGGCGCCCTGACATGAGTTTCGCCGCCCTGAGAGAGAGCGTGGAAAAGCGCGTTCACGTCGGTCAGGGCGAGCACCATGTCACGTCCGATCCCAATGTCGTTCTTAGCACCATCCTGGGGTCCTGCGTGGCCATGTGTCTGCGAGACCCCTACGTCGGGGTAGGCGGCATGAACCACTTCCTTTTGCCGGAAGGGGCAGGGGCGGGAACCGACGCGGGCCGTCGTTACGGCGCCTATGCGATGGAGCTTCTGATCAACGACGTGCTGAAAGCCGGCGGCCGGCGAGACCGTCTCCAGGCCAAGCTGTTTGGCGGGGGCCGCATGTTCGACAGTCTGCGCGACGTGGGCCGCGCCAACGCCGATTTCGCCGAACGCTTCCTGCGCGACGAGGGCATTCCGGTGGTCGGCGGCAGCCTGCGCGGCGACGGCGGGCGGCGCTTGCACTACTGGCCCGTCAGCGGCCGCGCCCTGCAACGCGCCGTGACCGACACCGTCGCCCCGCGCCCGGCGCCCGTCGCGCCGCCGGTGGAGACCGGCGCGCTGGAGCTGTTCTGATGCGCTCGCCGCCCGAACACGGCTGGCTGCTGGGCGCCTTGTCCGCAGAAATGGACCGAACCCGAGAGGGCCTGGGGCGCGTCGAGGCGCTGGTCGCGCGGCTGGCCCCGCACGCGCCAGATGCGGACCGTCGCCAGACGGCCGTGGAGGCCCAGGAGCTCGATGTCCTGTCCCAGACCCTCGCCGCCGTTTCGACGGTGCTGACGCGGCTGGGCGACGGCGCTTCGACGCAACAGGCGCTGGCCGGGCTGCCGCTTTCCGACCTGGTCCGCCGACTGGATCCGACGCCCGACGAACCGAGCGAGCCGGCGTCGTCGGGGGACGTGCAACTGTTCTGACATGAGCGCCGACAGGATCAATCTGTCCCAGACGACGGTGATGCTGGTCGACGACCAGCCAGCCTCGCTGGAACTGCTCGCCTCGGTGGTTCAGGGCTTCGGCGTCAAGGAGCAGGTGAAGTGCACGTCGGCCAGGGAGGCCGTCAATACGCTGCAGCGACGGCAGGTCGACCTCATCCTGGTCGATTGCATCATGCCGGAGATGGACGGTTACGATTTCGTGCGATGGCTCCGACGCGAGGCGCCCAATGCGGTGCGATACACCCCCGCCATCCTGATCCTGGGCCATGCCGCCCAATCCCGGGTCGAAGGCGGCCGTGACGCCGGGGCCAGCTTCATCCTGGCCAAGCCCCTGACGCCGGGCGTTCTGTTGAAGCGCATCCAGTGGCTGGGGACCGAGGAGCGCGCCTTCGTCGACTCCGACGTCTACATCGGCCCGGATCGCCGGGTTCGCTGCTATGGCCCCCCGCCCGGCCTGGACGGCCGGCGCGACGGCGACCTGACGGGGGACCTGGGCGACCCCGTCGGCGCCAATATGGACCAATCGGAGATCGACATGATGATGAAGCCCGCGCGGATCAGCCTGTGACCGCCGCTCCCGCCCGGCCGACCCGGATCCGCAAGGTGGCGACGTCGCTGCAATACAAGATGTCTCGTCCGGGCGGAGCGACCGCCGCGGAACTGCTGGCGCGGGCCCAGGCCAACCTTGATCAGCAACGGGACCACGCGCTCGGCCTTCTGGCGGGCGATGTGAATCGTCTGGCGGCGCTGTGTGAAGCGCGTGCGCCGGGAAGCGAAGCTCAGGTTTACTCCCTGTGCTCCGCGCTGGTGGACGTCGCGGGCCTACTGTCCATCGATCCCTTCTACGAAGCCGCCTACAGCCTGTGCGAGACGGCCAGCCGGATGGAGGCCGCCGGAACCTGGCGCTGGCCGGCGGTCGAGGTGCACGTCCGCGCTCTGTCCCTCATTCTGTTGGAACCCGCCGTGCGTTCGCCAGCGGCGGCGCGGCTTCTGGACGGCCTCAAGGCCGTGCGGGACCACGCCGGCCGCGCCAGTTAACGACGGTTCACTTTCGGCGGAACAGGGGCGAAACGAATCAGGACCGAATCAGCGACATGCGCCGATTCGATCTTTGTTCACCGCGACATCTTGTGGCTGGACGGCGCTCGGACACAAGCCATCTGACCGAAATGCGGGCCGGGCTGCGACAACCCTTTACCCCGCACGCCGCCACGGCTAGGTGCGTGCCCGTGGCCCCGTAGCTCAGCTGCATAGAGCAAGGCTTTCCTAAAGCCGAGGTCGGAGGTTGGAGTCCTCCCGGGGTCGCCATATTTTGTGTTCATGCCGCCCTTCGTGCGTCCGATCAGCCGCCCAAGGTCCCCTTTTTCACCCGCAGGCTCGAAGCCGTGCGGTGCGCCTTGAGATAGGTCGCATCGATCATGACGGCGCGGCGTTCGGTCTGGGCCCCGGACAGGCCCTCCATCATCCGGATGAAGACACCAGCCTCGCTCCAACGCTTCCAGCGATTGTAGAGGGTCTTGTGCGGCCCATAGGCCGCCGGCGCATCCCGCCAGCGCAGGCCGTTGCGGTTCACAAAGATGATCCCGCTCAGCACCCGGCGGTCATCCACCCGAGGCTTGCCGTGGCTCTTGGGACATAGGGCTCCAGCCGAGCCATCTGCTCGTCCGTCAGCCAATACAGCTCACTCATATCCAGACTCATCAGGAGCCTGAATCAGATCGCGCGCCTCCCATCAATGGGTCCTGAGCCTAGGACGCCGACGAGGACGATGACGAGAGCCAGACTATGCAAGCATTCCTCTTCCGCCGAGTCTAACAGGGAACCGAGCTTTTTGTGCCGGGACTATTTGCGAGGATTCGGACAGCGAGCGCTTGAGCCTGCCCGCGCAAATCGGGAACCGAGGTCATCTCCCAGAAGGTGCGCGGGCCAAGGGACCGATGACGTGGAGGTCTGGCGAAGGGACGCCCGACGGCGCCAGGGCGCCCTTGCCATCAACCTGAAAACCCAGACCCATGGGGTCGGGCCCCGCGAAGCCCTTATCCAATAGATCACGAATCAAAGGGCCCCGGCTATCGGCTATCCGCCCAGCGGGCCCGTGCAGTTGATGACGGCGTCGAAGCGCTGCGTGACGGCGCGTCGTCGGTTTACGGTTCGGACGCCGTGGCCGGCGTGGTCAACATCCAGACCCGTCAGGGCTTCGAGGGCCTGACCCTGGAAGGCCAGGTGAACGCCCCGACCGAGGCCAACGGCAACGGCGGCTCGACCCGCCTGTCGGTCGTCGCCGGCGCCAAGGGCGACCGCTGGCGCGCCGCCGGTTCGGTGGAGCGCTACGAGCGCGACGAACTGACCCTGCGCGATCGCGAATTCACGCGCTGCCAGACGGACGGCTACATCGACCGGGCTACCGGCGGATCGCTCGATTTCGTCGATCCTATTACCGGCAAGCCGAAATGCTATCCGATCACCGACACCGGCTCGAATGGCGTGACGATTAACACGATCGCCGCTGGCGTCGAGGGTCCGCTGAACGCGCGCGGCCAGCGGACCTTCGTCGGCGTGGGCGGTCAGGGCGCGGCCGGTTCGGTCGGCTCGACCTTCAACCGCTGGCGTCCGAACTCGGCCGTCGATACCGGCGTGGTCGGCTTCGAGGGCGTCGGCGGCGGCGCCAACGATGTCAACGTCCGTGACACATTCGAAGACCGGATGCTGAACGAGTCGCTGATCTCGCCGGTCGAGATCACCACGATATACGGCGAAGCGGCCTATCAACTGAACGCCTTGGGCAATGCCGAAATCTACGGCGAATTCTTGCTGAACAATCGCAAGTCCTCCCAGACGGGCTATCGCCAGCTTGCGCTCGACTACGCCAAGGGCAGCCCGCTGATCCCCGACAATCTGGCCTTCAGCACGGCCATGACCGATCAGGGGCTGAACAAGGGCGCAGACGTGGGCGTACGCGCCTTCATCGGCTTCGGCAATGATCACTCGACCCAGGAGCAGCGCTTCAACCGCAACGTCGTCGGCATCAAGGGCGACTTCTTGATCCCCGAATGGCGCTACGACCTGTCGGCCAGCTATTCGAAGTCGCGTTCGGAATATACCAGCGAACAGTTCCTGACGGACCGTCTGATCGAAAGCTTGGATGTCGTCGAAATTGCGCCGGGCCAGTTCCAGTGCGCCCAGCTAGCGTCTAACCCCGGGTGCGTGGCCGCTCCGGCGCTGAGCAGCCAGGTCATTGGCGGTCAACTGCCGCAGGCGTGGGTCGATTACGTTTTCCGTCCGGTCAAGGGCGTGACCGAGTACGAAGAAAAGATCGTCAGCTTGGGTCTGGACGGTCCGCTGTTCGAATTGCCGGCGGGCCGCGTGATGGGCTTCTTCGGTTTGGAGTGGCGGGACGCCCAGATCGACGACACTCCCGGTCTCGATTCCCAGAACGACAACACCTACAACTTCTCCAGCTCCGCCATCACACGCGGTTCGGACTCGGTGTGGGAAGCTTTCGCCGAAGTCGAGGCGCCGATCTTGCGCGATATGCCCTTCGCCCATGATCTGACCCTGAACGGTTCGTTCCGTTACACGGACTATGATTCGTACGGCGATGACACGACTTACAAAATCGGTCTGGTCTACTCACCGGTCGAGATGCTGACGCTGCGCGGCACCTACGGCACCTCGTACCGCGCGCCGGCCCTGTTCGAGCAGTTCGTCGGCGCCACTACCGGCTTCCTGTCCAATACCAACGATCGCTGCAACGAATACGGTCGTCCCAACGTCAACCCCAACCGCGTCGCTAACTGCGCTGCCGAAGGCCTGGCGCCGGACCACTACAATCTGAGCAGCATCCGGGTGGTTACTCTGGGCGGTGCGGAGGCCGGCTTGGAGGCTGAGACGTCGACCAACATGACGGTCGGCGCCGTCCTCCAGCCGCCGATGCCGTCCGGCTGGGGCGATCTGGCTTTCGCGGTCGATTACTATGAGATCGAGGTCAAGAACGGCGTTTCGCAGTACGGCGCGGGGAACATCCTGACACGTTGCTACGATTCCGACCCGGCGGACTTCGCCGCCGACGTCGGTTTCTGCGCCTTGGTGTCCCGTGACCCGACCAACAGCCAGCTCACGGTCCAGAACGGCTATGTCAACTTGGCGACAGATATCGTGAAGGGTCTGGACTACACTGTGCGTTATCGCAACGACGTCGGTCCCGGGTCGGTTCTGTTCAACTTGGCTCTGACGCAATACACGGAAATCTCGAACAAGCTGTTCGACGAGGATCCGCTGGAAGACTACAAGGGGCAGATCAACAATCCCGAGTTCACTGGCACGGCGGATGTCTCCTATGCTTGGGACCAATGGCGCGTGCGCTATGGGGTCGAGTGGATCCAGGGCACGGATAGCTACGACTATCTGGGTGTCAGCCCCTCGGACGCCGATCCGTCGACCGCCATGTACGACTTCGAGGTCGGCGACTACTGGCTGCACAACGCCTCGGTCCAATATACGACCGGCGGCTGGACCGCGACCGCCGGCGTGCGCAACATCTTCAACGAAGAGCCGCCCACCATCTCGTCGGGCTATTACAACCGGGTCGGCAACGCCCCGCTGTATTCGGGTTACGACTATCTGGGCCGCACGGCCTTCATCAACCTGACCAAGTCCTTCTAAGGACGACCGTCGGAACGACAGATCGGGGCGGCGGGCGAAAGTCCGCCGCCCTTTTTCTTTGCGCGCCCGACCGTCTGGAACCTCTCGGCCGGCGGCGTCATTGTGAACCTTACGCCACAGCTTCAGGAAGGATCGTCATGTCCCGTTCGCGCCGCCTCGTCCCCGCCTTCGCCGCCCTGGTCGCCGCCTCGGCCCTGGGGGCGTGCGCCTATAACGAGGCGCTGGGGCGCAACCAGCTGCTGCTGGTCGACAACGCCGCCCTGTCGCAGCAGTCGAACGCGGCCTGGCGCGAGGCGGTGGCCAAGCCGGGCGTGCTGACCTCCGGCGCCCAGGTGGAGCGTGTCCGGCGCGTCGGCGGCCCGCTGGTCCAGGCCGCGGGCCTGGGCGGCCGGACCTGGGAATACGCCGTCTTCCCGGAAGAGAGCCCCAACGCTTTCACCCTGCCGTCCGGCCAGATCGGGGTGACGACGGGCCTCCTCAACCTGGTCCGCAACGACGATCAGCTGGCCAGCGTCATCGGCCACGAGATCGGCCATATCGTGGGCGGCCACGCCGCCGAGCGGGCTTCGAACCAGGCGCTGACCTCGGTGGGCCTGGCGGCGGCGCAGGGCGTGGCGGGACGCTATGGCGACGCGGTCGGGGCCTATGGCGGTCTGGCGGCCCAGTACGGGGTGCTGCTGCCCTATTCGCGCCGCGACGAGCTGGAGGCCGACCGTCTGGGCGTCGACTATATGGCGGCCGCCGGCTTCAAGCCGTCCGAGGCCATCGCCCTGTGGCGGCTGATGGCGGCGCAGCGCCAGACGGCCACGCCGCAGTTCGCCTCGACCCACCCGTCGGACGACACCCGCATCCAGGCGCTGCAGCAGTATATCGCCAGCCGCGGCTGGAACTGATCAGATCCGAATGTCCAGCAGCGAGCCGGGCCGCAGCAGGCGGGTCGGCTCGGCGCCCGGCTGGGACGCGTTCTGGGACGCGCCCTGAGAGGTCTGGACCGGGCGCACGGCGGGGGACGTCGGGGCCGGCGCAGAGGCTGCGCGCGGCTGCGCGGCCGGGCTGGCCGCCTCCATCGCGGCGCGGAAGAAGGCGGACTGGGCCTGTCGCGCGCGGCCGCCCTCGCCGGGGACGGGCAGGGTCGTCGCAGGAAGGCCGGGGCGAATCGCGCTCATGGTCGAAGGGTTAACGCATTCCGTCGAAAAACGGTTAACGGCTTGTGGCGGTCGGGGCCGGGCGCGGCGGCGCCTGCATCGAGGCGACCAGTCGGTCCAGGTCGGCGTCGTCCAGCAGCGGGCCGGACTGTTTGGCGGTGACCCGGCCCAGGGCGTCCACGGCGAAGGTCTCGGGCACGCCGGAAATGCCCAGGTCCAGCCCGGCGCGGCCCTCGCGGTCCACCAGGACCATCGTGAAGGGGTCGCCCAGTTCGTCCAGGAAGGCGCGGGTGGCGACCGGCTCGTCCTTGTAGGCGATCCCGACCACGGCCACGCCGCGCCGCTTCAGCTCCAGCAGCCTGGGGTGCTCGATCCGGCATGGGGCGCACCATGAGGCGAAGACGTTGACGATCATCGGCCGCCCCACGCCGGCGGTCTTCAGGTCCAACTGGCCCGGCCCCTCGCGGTCGCCCGTCAGCATCGGCAACACCGTCTCGGGGATCGGCTGGCCGACCAGGGCGTCGGGCTTGAACGCCGGGTCGCGCTTCAGCGACCAGCCGACGAACAGCGCCGCCAGCGCCGCCAGCACCACCAGCGGCAGAAGCGCCAGCCAGCGGGTCATTCTTTTGGCCCTACCGCGCTTCGCGCTGCTTGAGGGCTGTCTTTTCGCCCTACCGCGCTTTGCGCTGCTTGAGGGCTTTCCTTTGGCGCTACCGCGCTTCGCGCTGCTTGAGCGCCGTCCCTCGGTCCTGCCGCCCCTTCCAGCCGATCCAGTTCGCGCTTCCATCTGCGGCCGGCGATCAGGGCGCGGGCGGTCAGGGCGGCCAGAACCAGCGCGCTGACGCCCCAGGCGGGCCAGACGAAGGCGGCGTAGGGGCTCATGTCCAGATCGAGCATTCAGGCCTCCAGCGCCCGGCGCGCGCGCAGGGTCACGACCCGGCGGCGGCGCACCTCGGCGCGGATCGCGCTCAGCCACAGCGCCGAGAACAGCACGCCGTAGGCCGCCAGCATGGTCAGAAAGGCCGGCACATAGGCCGGGTCCAGCCCCGACGAGCCGGGGCTCAGGAAGCTGGCGGGCTGGTGCAGGGTGTTCCACCAGTCGACCGAGAATTTGACGATCGGCAGATTGACCAGGCCGACCAGCCCCAGCACCGCCGCCGCCCGCGCCGCCTTCTGCTCGTCGTCGATCGAGGCCCGCAGCGCCATGTAGCCCAGATAGAACAGGAACAGCACCAGCACGCTGGTCAGGCGCGCGTCCCACACCCACCACGTCCCCCACATCGGCTGGCCCCACAACGAGCCGGTGACCAGCGCCAGTCCCGTCAGCGCCGCGCCGGGCAGGGCGGCCGCCCGCGCGGCGGCGTCGGCCAGGGCGTGGCGGAACACCAGGGCGAAGAAGCTGGCGACGCCCAGCGCCCCGTAGGCGCCCAGCCCCCAGACCGCCGCGGGCACGTGCACGAACATGATCCGCACCGTGTCGCCCTGCTGATAGTCGGCGGGGACGGAAAAGCTCAGCCACGTCCCGACCGCCAGCAGCACGGCCGCCGCCGCCCACAGAACGGGCGTCAGCGGGCCGGTGAACGCCATGAAGCGCTGCGGATTGGACAGGCCGAACATGGTCCCAGCGCTTACGCGGCGGCGCGGCGGCGGGCAAGCGGTTCGCCCGAGCCGGGCTCGACTTCAGCCCTGATCCTTAGCCCTGGGCGTTGCGGACGGCGGCGGCCCCGGCGAAGGGGGTCAGGACGGCGGCGAACAGGACATAGGCCGACAGCAGGGCCAGGGCCGGGGCGGGCGACTGGCCCGCCGCCGCCCGCTCCAGCGCGCCGGCGCCGAACACCACCGGCGGAATGAACAGCGGCAGGATCACCACGGCGATCAGCAGGCCGCCGCGCCGCGCGCCCAGGGCCACGGCCGCGCCCAGCGCTCCGGTCAGGGCGAACCCCAGGCCGCCGATCACCGCCCCCAGGGCGGCCAGCGGCGTCAGGCCGGCGGGCAGGCCCAGCGCCAGGGCCGCGATCGGCGCCGTCAGCGCCAGCGGCAGGCCGACGGCGACCCACTGGGCCACGGCCTTGATCAGGACCACCGCCGCCATCGGCAGATGGCCGACCGCCAGCAGGTCCAGCGCCCCGTCCTCCAGGTCGCGCTCGAACAGCCGCTCCAGCGACAGCAGCGAGGCCAAGGCCAGGCCCAGCCAGGCCACCCCGCCCGCGACCGGCCTCAACGTCCGGGGATCGCCGCCCGCCGCCAGCGGCAGCAGCACCGTCAGGCACAGCAGGAAGCCGCAGGCCAGCAGCGGCCCCCCGCCGCCGTTCCAGGCCAGGTCCAGCTCCCGCTCCAGCAGCACGCGCGTCGCGCCCCGCAGGCCGGGCGGGCGCGGCTCCACGCCCTCGGGATCGCGTGGGCCGAACCTCACGCCAGCCCCCCCAGGTCCAGGGATTGCGCGGGGATCGGCAGGGGGTCGTGGACGGCGGCCAGGATCAGGCCGTCGGCCTCCAGGTGGCGTTTCATGCAGGCGGCGAAGGCCTCGCGCCAGCGCGCGTCCAGCGGCGCCATCGGCTCGTCCAGCAGCCACAGGGCGCGCGGCGACCCGACCAGCCGGCCCATCGCCAGCCGGCGCCTCTGGCCCGCCGACAGCCGCCGCACCTCCAGGTCCAGCAGGGGCTTCAGGCCGAAGGCCTCGACCGCCTCGTCGACCCCGTCCTGGGTGTGGCCCAGCCAGTCGCACTGGAAGCCCAGTTCCTGGCGCGCGGTGCGGCCGGTCTTCAGCCCGTCCTGGTGGCCCAGCAGATGGGTCTCGCGCCCGCGCGCCTCGACCGGGTCGAGCGGATTGCCGTCGCCGTCGTGGAAGGCGATCTCGCCCGCCTCGGGCCGGATCAGGCCGGCGACGGCGCGCAGCAGGCTGGTCTTGCCCGCCCCGTTGGCGCCGGTCAGCACCGCCGCCTCCCCCGCCTTCAGACCAAAGTCGAGGTCCCGGAACAGCACCCGCTCGCCACGCGCCACCGACAGGCCGGACAGGGACAGGGCGTGGATCATGACGTGTGAATCTCGCTTCCCCCGCGGGGCAGGGCGAAATCCGGCGCGTTTTGCGAACCCTTCTCAATGTCCATGCCGAGGGTGTGGACACATGGACCCGGCCGTCTGGCGGGGCTATATGCGCCAACGCCGTAGCCGGCTTTCGCGGCGCGCGGCGGGGACCTGTGCGCCCCGTCGTCCAGCGCGCGAAGGGGCGAACCGAATTGTCGGGCGGTGCTGACCAGAGGAACACTCTCCATGCCGTCGATCGACAGCCTCAAGACCCGCCAGGACCTTTCCGTCGGGCGCAAGAAGTACGCCTATTACAGCCTTCCCGCCGCCGAGGAAGCCGGTCTGGCCGGTATTTCGCGCCTGCCGCGCTCGATGAAGGTGCTGCTGGAGAACCTGCTGCGCAACGAGGACGGCGTCTCCGTCACCGAGGAAGACCTGAAGGCCGTCGCCGCCTGGGTCGAGAACAAGGGCTCGGTCGAGCACGAGATCGCCTTCCGCCCCGCCCGCGTCCTGATGCAGGACTTCACCGGCGTTCCCGCCGTGGTCGACCTGGCCGCCATGCGCGACGCCATGTCCTCGCTGGGCGCCGACGCCGCCAAGATCAACCCGCTGGTCCCCGTCGACCTGGTCATCGACCACTCGGTCATGGTCGACCACTTCGGCACGCCCAAGGCCTTCGGCCAGAACGTCGAGCGCGAGTACGAGCGCAACATCGAGCGCTACAACTTCCTGCGCTGGGGCTCGTCGGCGTTCAACAACTTCCGCGTCGTGCCCCCCGGCACCGGCATCTGCCACCAGGTCAACCTGGAGAACCTGGCCCAGACCGTCTGGACCCTGGACGAAGGCAAGAAGACCGTCGCCTATCCCGACACCGTCGTCGGCACCGACAGCCACACCACCATGATCAACGGCCTGGCCGTGCTGGGCTGGGGCGTCGGCGGCATCGAGGCCGAGGCCGCCATGCTGGGCCAGCCGATCCCGATGCTGATCCCCGAGGTTATCGGCTTCAAGCTGACCGGCCGCCTGCCCGAAGGCGCCACCGCCACCGACCTGGTGCTGACCGTCACCCAGATGCTGCGCAAGAAGGGCGTGGTCGGCAAGTTCGTGGAATTCTTCGGCGACGCCCTGCCGAACATGACCATCGAGGACCAGGCCACCATCGCCAACATGGCCCCGGAGTACGGCGCCACCTGCGGCTTCTTCCCCGTCTCGGCCGCCACCATCGGCTATCTGACCGCCACGGGCCGCGACAAGGCGCGCGTCGCCCTGGTCGAAGCCTACGCCAAGGCCCAAGGCCTGTGGATCGACGAGACCTCGGAAGACCCGGTCTTCACCGACGTGCTGGAACTGGACATCTCGACCGTCGTGCCGTCGCTGGCCGGTCCGAAGCGTCCGCAGGACCGGGTCGAGCTGACCAACGCCGCCCCGGCCTTCGAAACCGCCCTGGTCGAGACCTTCAGCCGTCCGTCCGACGCCGCGCGCGCGGCCGTCGAGGGCGAGAAGTTCACCGTCGGCGACGGCGACGTGGTCATCGCCGCCATCACCTCCTGCACCAACACCTCCAACCCGTCGGTGCTGATCGCCGCCGGCCTGGTGGCGCGCAAGGCGCACGCCCTGGGCCTGAAGGCCAAGCCGTGGGTCAAGACCTCGCTGGCCCCCGGCTCTCAGGTCGTCACCGACTATCTGACCGACGCCGGCCTGCAGAAGGATTTGGACGCCCTGGGTTTCAACCTGGTCGGCTACGGCTGCACCACCTGCATCGGCAACTCGGGCCCGCTGGATCCGGCCATCTCCAAGGCCATCAACGACAACGCCCTGGTCGCCACCTCGGTCCTGTCGGGCAACCGCAACTTCGAGGGCCGGGTGAACCCGGACGTCCAGGCCAACTACCTGGCCTCGCCGCCGCTGGTCGTCGCCTACGCCATCGCCGGCTCGATGCGGATCGACATCACCAAGGATCCGATCGGCCAGGACAAGAAGGGCAATGACGTCTTCCTGAAGGACATCTGGCCCACCGCCCAGGAAGTCGCCGACATCCAGCGCAAGTCCGTCACCCCGGCCATGTTCGCCAAGCGCTACAAGGACGTCTTCAAGGGCGACAAGCACTGGCAGGCGATCAAGGTCACCGGCGGCCAGACCTACGAGTGGGACGACAAGTCCACCTACGTCCAGAACCCGCCCTACTTCGAGGGCCTGACGATGCAGTCCGCGCCGGTCCAGGACATCGTCGAGGCGCGCGTCCTGGCCATCTTCGGCGACTCGATCACCACCGACCACATCTCGCCGGCCGGTTCGATCAAGAAGACCTCGCCCGCGGGCGTCTATCTGACCAACCACGGCGTCGAGGCGTCGGAGTTCAACTCCTACGGCGCGCGTCGCGGCAACCACGAAGTCATGATGCGCGGCACCTTCGCCAACATCCGCATCAAGAACCGCATCACCCCCGACATCGAGGGCGGCGTGACCAAGCACTTCCCGTCGGGCGACGTCATGTCGATCTACGACGCGGCCATGCGCTACCAGTCGGAAGGCCGTCCGCTGGTCGTCTTCGC
>NZ_DLMO01000105.1:13428-22827 GCF_002479325.1 Brevundimonas sp. UBA7534 | reverse complement strand
GACAGCATCCGCCCGATATCCCGTGCCCAGAGACTTCATGACGTGCGTCTTGCCGATGATCCCGGCCAACGGTCGAGGGACACGAAGACGAAGGTAGTAGGTCGATCCCCGGACGATCAGGCCAGACGATTGCCGCCGCCCAGCATTATGTGACCGTGGAGAGGGTCTGGGAGGCCGTTTGGACGGTGTGTGCGACGAGGTGGTGCTACAGCCTCGGGACGGTGAACTAACTGTAGAGGAACGCTTTTTCGACGGTCTCTTGGAGGCCGTGTGTAGCAGCGTGGTGTCAGTTTTTTCGCCTGTTTCCGACCAAACCCTTGTGGAACAAGGATTTGGTGGAGCCGAGGGGAGTCGAACCCCTGACCTCGTCATTGCGAACGACGCGCTCTACCAACTGAGCTACGGCCCCGGTTCCAGTCTGGATCGGGCCCCAGGCGAGGGCGCGACATAGGCGGGCGGCGGGGGCGGTGTCAACGGGCTTGTGCGCGCAATCGGCGCAGGCGGGTCCGCAGGCGTTGCGGGCGGCGCCCCCGCCGGTCTAGAAGCCGGGTTCGCGCTAATGGAGACACGTCATGGGCTTCGCCATCGTCTGGCTGGTCAACGCCGTCATCAGTCTGATGATCTGGTTCATAATCGCCCAGGCGATCCTGAGCTGGCTGGTCGCGTTCGACGTGATCAACTACCGCAACCGCTTCGTCTATTCGGTCGGCAGTTTCCTGGACCAGATCACGCGGCCTCTGCTGGAGCCGTTCCGCCGCATCATCCCCTCGCTGGGCGGCATCGACGTGTCGCCGATCGTGGTCATCCTGCTGCTGCAGTTCGCCAGCGTGCTGTTCACCCGCGCGGCGGCGCCGGCCCTGATCGGCATGCTGGGCTGAGGCGACACGGGCCGGCGGATTCTGGCGATTCCGTATCGAAGGGGCCTTGCGCCGCGCCGCGACCTTCCTAAGGTGCCGGCCCCGACCACTTCAGACCGCGGTTCATGAGCACGATCACCACAGTCGCCGTCCTGGGCGCCGGACAGATGGGCGCAGGCATCGCCCAGGCCGTGGCGCTGGGCGGCTATTCGGTCCGGCTCTACGACGTCGCCGCCGCGCAGCTTCCTCTGGCCCAGGGCCGCATCGCCGCCAGCCTGGCGCGCGGGGTGGGTCGCGGCGCGACCACCCAGGACCAGGCCGACGAGGCGCTGGCGCGCGTCTCGACCGTCGACACCATCGCCGAGGCGGTGACGGGCGCGGACCTGGTCATCGAGGCGGCGGTCGAGGACGAGGCGGTCAAGAAGGCGGTCTATGCCGAGGTGGTGCCGAACCTGGCCCCGCACGCCCTTTTGGCCACCAACACCTCGTCCATCTCGATCACCCGCCTGGCCTCCTCGACGGACCGGCCGGACCGGTTCATCGGCTTGCACTTCATGAAGCCGGCGCCGGTGATGAAGCTGGTCGACTTCATCCGCGGCATCGCCACCTCGGCCGAGACCCATTCCGCCGCCGTCGCCTTCGCCGAGAGCCTGGGCAAGACCACCACCGACGCCGAGGACTTTCCGGCCTTCATCGTCAACCGCATCCTGGTGCCGATGATGAACGAGGCGATCTACACCCTGTACGAAGGGGTGGGGAACGTCGCCTCCATCGACCAGGCGCTGCGGTTGGGCGCCAACCACCCCATGGGACCGCTGGAACTGGCCGACTTCATGGGCCTGGACGTGGTGCTGGCGATCATGAACGTGCTCTATGACGGTCTGGCCGACAGCAAATACCGGCCCTGTCCGCTGCTGGTGAAATACGTCGAAGCGGGATGGCTGGGTCGCAAGAGCGGACGGGGCTTCTACGACTATTCCGGCGACACCCCGGTGCCGACGCGATGAACCGGGTCGAACGCTACGAGGATCTGCCCGGCCAGGCGCGTATCTTCGCCCGACCCGCCCCGGCCTGGCCCGCGATGGCGGCCTTCGCCGGCGCCGCCTGGCCGCCCCTGATCCTGACCCTGCCCTTCTGGCCGCCTAGTTCCTGGACGCCGGGCCGCGAACTGGACTGGCGGTTGATGGTCCTGATCATCGGCCTGATCGCCGTGCCCGCAGGCCTGTGGCGCATTTCGGTCGAGCGGGCGCGCAGCGGACGTCCCTCGACCCGCCTGGGCGTGGTCTGGCGGTTCATGCTGTTCGGCGGCCTGCTGGCCGGCACGCTGCAGATCGCCATGGCGCTGGCGCTGATGGTCGCGGGCTGGTTCGAGGCGGGGGGCTTCCTCCAGGCCCTGGGCGCGTCCGAAACGACCCTGCTGATCTTCGGCGTCGGCTTCCTGCCCATCACCATCGCCGGGGGCGTCAGCTACGGCCTGTGGGCGGGACTGTGCGCCGCCTTCATCGCCTTCGAGGCCAAGCCGACCGTCAAGGACCGGCTGGGGCTGATGCCCAAGACCTGACAGGGACGGCCTCGGGGCGCGCATGATCGAACAGACCGCCGACAAGCCTGCCCGAACCCCGGCTCTCGCGCCCGTCGAACCCCGCGACCGCATCGCCGCCCTGGACGCCCTGCGCGGCCTGGCGGTTCTGGGGATACTGGCGGTCAACGCCGCCGCCTTCGCCCTGCCCTTCATGGTCTATGACGATCCGGCGCTGGCCCCGTTTCCGGTCCAGGGCGCCAACGCCACGGCCCGTTGGGCGGTGGAGGTCTTCTTCCAGCAGAAGTTCATCACCCTGTTTTCGATGCTGTTCGGGGCGTCGATCTATCTGGTCGGGGGCGAGCGTGACGACACGGCGCGGGGCGCCCTGCTGCGGCGTCGGCTGCTGTGGCTGGCGGTCATCGCCCTGATCCACGGCCTGGCCTTCTGGTACGGCGACGTGCTGCTGCTCTACGCCTGGGCCGGGATGTTCGTGTCGCTGATGCGCTCGCTGCCGGCGCGGCGGCTGATCGGGCTGGGCCTGGGGCTGACGCTGCTGTTGGCCAGCCTGCAGGCGGGACTGGCCCTGTTCGCCGCCCACGGCCCGGCCGCCCTGACGGGAGAGTTCGCCCGCTCGCAGTTCACCCCGGAGATGGTGGGCCAGACCATCGAGGCCTATCGCAGCGGCTGGGCCGGCGCCCTGGGCCAGAACCTGGCCGCCTGGCTGGTGCTGCAGGGGACCAGCCTGACGGTGTTCGTCTTCTCGACCGTGCCGCTGATGATGCTGGGCATGGGGCTGTTCAAGTCGGGCTTCCTCAGCGGGCGCGCGCCCACCGGGCTGTATGTCGCCTTGGTCGTCCTGGGAGGCGTGGTGCTGGCCCTGCTGGGGGTGCTGGAATGGCGCGCGGTCTCGGCGCCGGCCGGGCGCTCGGCCACCGGCGGCCTTGGCGAGGTGGTCGGCGCCTATCCGGTCGTGGTCACCCTGGGCTACGCCAGCCTGGTGATCCTGGCCGCGACGCGGGGCGCGGGCGTCCTTGTCGCGGCGCTGCGGCCGGTCGGGCGCATGGCCCTGACCAACTATCTGGCCCAGACGCTGATCATGACGACGCTATTCTACATGCCGTGGGGACCGCGTCTGTTCGGGCGGATGGACTATGTGCAGCTGTGGGGCGTGGTCGCGGCGGTCTGGGCGCTGCAGCTGGCGTGGTCGCCGCTGTGGCTGTCGCGCTTCCGCATGGGGCCGCTGGAGTGGGTCTGGCGGCGGCTGACCTACGGCCGCCCCCTGCCGCTGCGAAAAGCCGCCTGAGCGCCTTTCCCGGCGTCCGCGAAACGACTAACTGGAGGCCATGGCCGCCCCCGACACGCCCGCCGAAACCTTCAAGCGCGCGCTTGGACACGCCGCGCGCGCCCTGGCCGAGCAGCCGGAGCTGGAGGTCGCGTTCGGTTCGGACGGGCCGCGCGTCGCGGGCGGCGTGCTGACCCTGCCCCATCCGCCGCGCGACCCCTCCGGTCCAGAGAGCGCGGCCCTGCGCGGCCAGGCCGACCGCCTGGCCCTGCGGCTGGCCAATCACGACGAGGCGACCGACCGGCGAATGCGTCCCGCCGACGCCCAGGCCGCCGACGTCTTCGACGCCGCCGAACAGGCGCGGGTCGAGGCGGTGGGATCGCAGTTCCTGGCCGGGGTGCGAGGCAATCTGGACGCGGCCCTGCTGACCCGGCTGGAGAAGATGGGCGCCCTGCGCGTCGCCCAGGCCGAGCGCGTGCCCCTGGCCGAGGCCGTCGGCCTGCTGGTGCGCGAGCGGCTGACCGGCCGCGCCACGCCCGACGGCGCGGGCGCCATGCTGGACCTGGTGCGCGCCAATCTGGAGGCCAAGGCCGGCGCGCGGCTGGACGCCCTGGCCGCCTCTGCCGAAGACCAGGCGGATTTCGCCCTGAAGCTGCGCGAGGTGCTGCGCGCCCTGGACCTGGACCCCGGCGACGGCAAGGGCGACGACGCCTCCGAGGACCAGGGCGAGGATCAGCCCGCCCCCCAGGACCGGCCCGACGACGCCGACGAGGATCAGGACGAGGAGGAGGACGGCGGCGAAGGCGGCCAGTCGATGGAGGGCGACGCCGACGACCAGACCGCCGATGAAGAGCGCGAATCCCGCCCCGAGGGCGCGCCCGCCGACCCCGACGGCCAGGTCTCCGAGGACGGTCCCGAGCTTCAGGAGGGCGAGCAGCCCAACAGCCAGCAGACCGCCGACGACGGCCGCGCCGTGGACGCCTACCGGGTCTTCACCACCGCCTATGACGAGGTGGTCGACGCCGCCGACCTGTGCGACCCGATGGAGCTGGACCGTCTGCGCGGCCTGCTGGACGGCCAGTTGGCGATCCTGTCCAGCGTCGTCTCGCGCCTGGCCAACAAGCTGCAGCGCCGGCTGCTGGCCCAGCAGAACCGGTCGTGGATCTTCGACCTGGAAGAGGGGATGCTGGACACCGCGCGCCTGACCCGGATCGTCACCGATCCGACCGCGCCCCTGTCGTTCAAGGCCGAGAGCGAAAGCCCGTTCCGGGACACGGTCGTCACCCTGCTGCTGGACAACTCCGGCTCCATGCGCGGGCGGCCGATCATGGTCGCGGCGGTTTGCGCCGACATCCTGGCGCGGACGCTGGAACGGTGCGGGGTCAAGGTCGAGATCCTGGGCTTCACCACCCGCGCCTGGAAGGGCGGCCAGAGCCGGGAGGCCTGGATCACCGCCGGAAAGCCGCCTAATCCGGGACGGCTGAACGACCTGCGGCACATCATCTACAAGGCCGCCGACGCCCCTTGGCGCCGGGCCAAGAAGAACCTGGGCCTGATGATGCGCGAGGGCCTGCTTAAAGAGAACATCGACGGCGAGGCCCTGCTGTGGGCGCACGACCGCCTGCTGGCCCGCACCGAGCAACGGCGCATCCTGATGGTCATTTCCGATGGCTCGCCGGTCGACGATTCGACCCAGAGCGCCAACGCCGCCCTTTATCTGGACAAGCACCTGCGCCAGGTCATCGCCCAGATCGAGGACCGGTCGCCGGTGGAACTGCTGGCCATCGGCATCGGCCACGACGTGACCCGCTGGTACCGCAAGGCCCTGACCATCGTGGATGTGGAGCAGTTGGCCGGCGCCATGACCGAGAAGCTGGCCGAACTGTTCGAGCAGGACCCCGCGCCGGCGACACGCGGAAGACGCAGGACCGCTGCATGAGACCATTCGCCCGCACGGCCCTGACCCTGGCCGCCCTGACCCTGGCCGCTTGCGCCAGCACCTTGGGCCCGCCCCGGCCCGCGCCCCAGCCGGCGGCCGGATGGACCGAGGCCGCCGCCACCCTGAAAAGCGTCGGCCTGGGCCTGCCCGGCGGCGCGGTCCTGGCTCCGGGCGTCCGCTTCGCCGGCGGGGTGGAGATCGTGGCCGACCCGACCTCTCCGCTGCACAGCCTGTCAGACCTGAAGCTGACCGGCGACGGCGGCTTGGTCACGGTGTCGGACGTCGGCGATCTGGTGCGGGCGCGACTGCGGCTGGATCGCGTGGGACGGCTGGTCGGGTTGGACGGCTTTCAGACGCGGCGGCTGACACTGGCCGACGGCGCCCCGATCACCGAAAAGGTCGACGGCGACGCCGAGGGGTTGGCCTTCACCGCCTCGGGCGATCTGCTGGTCAGCTTCGAGCGCGATCACCGCATCTGGAACTACGGCAAGCTTGACGCTCTGTCGGCGCGGCCTCGGGCGATGCGGATCCCTGATTTTCCGTTCACCGAGAACGACGGAATCGAAGGATTGGCCGCCGCGCCCGGCGGGTGGCGCGCGGCCGGGGAATCCGGCGGCGTCTGGGGCTGCGATCCGGCCCGCTGCGTCAGCGTCACGCCACCGCCCGAGACGCCGATACCCGACAGCGAATACCGCATCACCGGCCTGGACCGCGATCCGGCCCACGACGGCTGGCTGGTCGTGCAGCGCCGCTATCGGCCGCCGCTGGACGCGCGCGCCCACGTCCGCCGCATGGCGCCGGACGGAAGCCTCGGACCGGTGCTTATCGAACTGAAACTGCCGGGCACGACGGACAATTTCGAAGGGATTGCGGCCGAGACGCGCAATGGGCGCACACGGCTCTACATCCTGTCGGACGACAACTTCAGTCCGATGCAGCGCACCCTGCTGCTGACCTTCGACGTGGACTGATCGTCAGGCCGCGGCGTCCGCGACACGGCCGTCATCCGCGTCCCCGTCGACCGACAGCAGCGCGCGCACATAGTCGTCGCGCCAGATGGAGACGTCGGTGTCGCGCACGACCTTCATCAGCGCCTCCCATTTCCGGATGCGCTCGGCCAGGGGCATGGTCAGGGCCTTGTGGATGGCGTCCGACAGTTCCTCGCGGCTGTAGGGATTGACCAGCAAGGCCTCGCCCATCTGCTCGGCCGCCCCGGCGAAGCGCGACAGGATCAGCACGCCGGGATCGTCGGGGTTCTGGGCGCAGACGTATTCCTTGGCCACCAAGTTCATGCCGTCGCGCAGCGGCGTCACCAGGCCGACCTTGGCCGCGCGGTAGATGCCCGCCAGCTGATCCCGGCGATAGGTGCGGTTCAGATAACGGATCGGCTGCCAGTCCATGTCGGCGAAGGCGCCGTTGACCCGCCCGGCCAGGGCGTCCAGCCGCGCGCGGATGTCCTGATAGCTGTCCACATCGTCGCGCGAGATCGGCGTGACCTGCAGCAGGAAGACCTCGCCGCGCATCGACGGATTGTCCTGGAGGAACTGCTCGTAGCCGAGCAGGCGCTCCTCCAGCCCCTTGGAATAGTCCAGTCGATCGACCCCCACGATCATCGAGCGGAACACGGCCGAGGCGGCCATCCGGTCGTAGGTGCGCGCGCCCAGTGTGGAATCGCGCGCCGCCAGGAACCCGTCGACGTCGATGCCGATCGGGAACACCCCCGTCTGGACCTTGCGGCCAAAACACTCCAGCCCGCCGTGCCCGAACAGCTCGCCTCCGGCTTCGGTCACCACATAGTCGGTGAAAAGATCTGACCATTCCTGTGTGTGGAAGCCGATCAGATCGAAGGCGAACATCGACTCGACCAGACGGCGGTGGTGAGGCAGCGTCACCAGAAGCTGGCGCGCGGGCCAGGGCGTGTGCAGGAAGAAGCCAATCCGGTTCTTGATCCCCAGCCGGCGCAGGTCCCGCGCCATCGGGATCATGTGATAGTCGTGGATCCAGATCATGTCGCCAGGCTGGATCAGCGGCGCCAGCACCTCGGCGAACCGGCGGTTTACCCGTTCATAGCCCTCGCCATACGTCCGCTCGTACTGCGCCAGATCGATCCGGTGATGAAACAGCGGCCACAGCGTCTTGTTGGCGTAGCCGTTGTAATATTCGTCGACATCGGCGGGCTCCAGATCGACCAGCCCGACCGTCACGCCGGCCCGGTCCTCGATCTTCACTTCCCCGCTCCAATGGTCGATGGTTTCGCCGGACCATCCGAACCACAGGCCGTCGTACTTTCTCAGCGCCGCCGACAGGGCCATGGCCAACCCTCCCGCCGATCCAGCGGCGGGATCGGTGGGTGCGGACACCCGATTCGACACGACGATCAGACGACTCATTTCACTCTTCCACTGGCGACCCCAGCCCCGGGGCCAGACGGATCAACGCACATCGGTCCACGAACGGCTCAACAACACGGCGCAATTGATGATGCCGACCAGGGAGTAGGTCTGCGGATAGTTGCCCCACAGCTCCCCGTCCTCGATCGAGATGTCTTCGCTGAGCAGTCCCGCGGGCGTGCGCCGGCTCAGCATCTCCTCGAAGATTTCCCGCGCCTCCTCGACCCGGCCGTTCTGGTGCAGGGCCTCGATGAACCAGAAGGTGCAGAAGTTGAAGGCGGTCTCGGGCTCGCCGAAATCGTCGGGCTCGACGTAGCGGAACAGATGACTTCCCTTCTTCAGGTCGCGCTCGATGGCGTCGAAGGTGGCCACCTGGCGTGGATCGCGCGCGTCCAGAAAGCCTAGGTCGGTCATCTGAAGCAGGGAGGCGTCCAACTCGCGCCCGCCATAGCTGGCGGCGAACCGTCCCTCTTCCGGCAGATAGGCCTCGGTTTCGATCCGTGTGCGGATGGTGTCGGCGCGGGTGCGCCACACCTCGCCGCGTTCGTGCAGGCCCAAATGGTCCGCCGCCTTGGCCAGGCGGTCGCACGCGGCCCAGCACATGACGGAGGAATAGGTGTGGACCCGCGCGATCGTGCGGAACTCCCATAGCCCCGCGTCGGTCTGGTCGTGCATGGCGAAGGCCCGCTCTCCGACCTTCTCCAGCGCATAAAAGTCGTCGATGACGCCCGGGCGAAGCAGCCGCTGGTCGTAGAAGGCCTGGACGAGCGGCAGGACGATCTGTCCGTACACGTCGTGCTGAAGATGTTCGTGCGCCTGGTTGCCCACGCGCACGGGCTTCATGCCGCGATAGCCCTCGACGCTTTCGACGATGCTCTCGCCGATACCCGGCTCCAGGCCCACGCCATAGACCGGCTGGACGTGTCCGCCGGCGGAATCGTCCACCAGGTTGCGCAGATAGACCAGATAGTTTTCCAAGATGTCGACGGCGCCCAACCGGTTAAGCGCCCGTACCGTGTAGTAGGCGTCGCGGATCCAGCAGTAGCGGTAGTCCCAGTTGCGCCCGCTTTCTGGGAATTCCGGCACGGAGGTCGTCATGGCGGCGACGATGGCGCCCGTCTCCTCATAGGCGCACAGCTTCAGCGTGATGGCCGCGCGGATCACCGCCTCCTGCCAGTCCAGCGGCAGGTAGAGCTTTCTCACCCAGTCGCGCCAATAGGCGATGGTGCGGTCCAGCGCCGCCTGCACGCCCGGCCCGACGTCCTGGTCATAGCCTTCGTCCGGCCCGAAGAAGAAGGCGAAGGACCGCTCGAGCCTGAAGGTGCGCTCGTTCAGAACGTGCGACACCGGACAGTCGGTGGTCAGGCGGAAGGTGACGTCCGGGCACAGGAAACGGATGTGGTTCGAGC
>NZ_DLMO01000105.1:396-13383 GCF_002479325.1 Brevundimonas sp. UBA7534 | reverse complement strand
GCGCTCCCCAATCCGTCGAGGGGCGCAGGCGGACCCGAATGCGCGGCGTTCCCTCCAGGGGTCGCACCACACGCCCGAAGGCCAGCGGCCGATAGGTGCGCGAATGTTTGGGATGACGCGGCGCGAAGTCCAGGATCTCGACGGCCGCTCCATCCTCGGCCGTCAGCACCGTGCGAAGCACCGGCGTGTTGCGGACATAGGCCTGACTGACGTGTTTCAGCCCTTCCAGCTCGACGGCCCAGAAGCCGTGCTGGGGATCGTCGCCGTCCATCAGGGCGGAAAAGACCGGGTCGCCGTCGACGCGCGGCGCACAGGCCCAGACGTAGCGGCCCTGGCGGTCGATCAGGGCGCTGATCCCGCAGTTGCCGATGGGCCAGAGGTCGAGGTTGGGCTTCATCTCAAGCCTCCGCCACGGATTCGAGCCACCCCAGCACGGCGTCGACGCCGTCCAGCCGATAGCGCGCGGCGGTGGCCCGCTCCGCCCCCACCAACACGCCGTATCCTCCCAGGGCGGCGGCGGCCCTGAAACCGTCCTCGTCGGTGACGTCGTCGCCCAGCATGACGGGCGTCGCGCCCCGGAAAGGCGGCTCGGCCATGAAGGCGGTCACGGCGGTGCCCTTGCTGGCGCCTGGAGTCTTCAGTTCCAGCACCATATGGCCGGGCTGCAGGGCCAGGCCGGTCTCGTCGCTCAGTTCCCGCGCCAGGGTCTCGGCGGCGCCGGCCTGGTCCGGCGCCTGGCGATAATGCAGGCCCGCCGACACGCCCTTGTCCTCGACGATCATGCCCGGTCGTTCGGCGGCGAAAGCGTGGAAGGCGTCCAGCGCCCGCGTCACGCCGGCGTCCGCGGCGCCGCGCTCGATGGAACCGTCGCGCCGGCGCCGCTCCAGCCCATGCACCCCCGATGCGGAAGACAGGGCGCCGTCGGCGATGCGGTCGATCTCGGCCAGGGTGCGTCCGCTGACGATGGCCACGCGCCCGTCAAGCCGCCGTTCCAGCGCCTTCAGCACCGCCGTGCGCCGGGCCACCGGCTTGACCGCATCCGGCGTCGGAGCCATCGGCGCCAACACGCCGTCCATGTCCAGGAAGAGGGCGATTCCTTCGGCGAGGACGGGCGGCGGCGGCAGGACGAGATCGGCGGCTCCGACATGAGACGGCATAAGGCGAGAGACTCTCTGTTCGATGATTTCCCCGCACACCCTAACGCGCCAATGCGGCAAAGGTTGACGCGGAATCGACAACATCGTCTGAAAGGGAGCCGTTGCGCGCCGCCGTGGGATGCGGCAGACCGCGCGCCTCGAACAAGGAGAGCCCGCCGCACGGGCCTGTCGCCAATGACCGAGACTACCCTTTCCTCGCCCGAAGACATCGCCGCCATGACCGAGCGCGCGCGCGAGGTGATCCGCCTGAACATCGAGGCCTTGGACGCGCTGGAACGCTCCATCGACGTCTCTCTGGCCCGCGCCGCCGACGTGATCATGAGCCGGCCGGGCTATGTGGTCGTCACCGGCATGGGCAAGTCGGGCCATATCGGCGGCAAGATCGCGGCCACCCTGGCCTCGACCGGCACCAACGCCTTCTTCGTCCATCCCGCCGAGATGAGCCACGGGGACCTGGGGATGCTGCGTCCGGACGTGACCGTGCTGGCCCTGTCCAACTCGGGCGAGAGCCGCGAGCTTCGCGATCCCCTGATATATTGCCAGCGAAACGGGATCCCGGTGATCGCCATCACCCAGCGGCCGACCAGCTTCCTGGGCCGCAACGCCGCCGTCTGCCTGACCATGCCCAAGGTGGCCGAGGCCTGCCCCAACGGCCTGGCGCCCACCACCTCGACGCTGATGAGCCTGGCGCTGGGCGACGCCCTGGCCATGGTGCTGATGGATCGACGCGGCTTCACCGCATTGGATTTCGGCCTGCACCATCCCGGCGGCGCACTGGGCATGAGCCTGCAGAGCGTGCGGGAATGGATGGGCGACAACGCCGCCGCGCCCGCCGCCGTGCCGACGACGGCCAGCTTCAGCGAAGTCGTCTCGGCCGTCACCGAGGGACGCAAGGGGGCGGTCGCGGTTCTGAATGCGGACGGCACCCTGGGCGGCATCGTCACCGACGGCGACATCCGCCGCGCCTTCCAGCGCGACATCACCGCCCTGCAGGCGGCCGATATCATGAGCCCCAATCCGATCACCGTCGATCCGGACGCGCGGATGAGCGACGTGGTCGACCTGTTGACCGCCAACAAGATTTCCAATCTGTTCGTGGTCGAGGACGGACGCCCCACCGCCATCGTTCACATCGCCGAGCTGATGCAGGCGGGCTACGTCTCCTGACCATGCGCGTGCTCTACGACGTCAGCCGGCTGCTCAGCCGGGCCGAGCGGACCGCCCCGACGGGCGTGGACCGGGTTTGCCTGGCCTACGCCGAATGGCTGGATCAGCGTTCAGACGTGGTCATGATTCCGGTGCGCGGCCGCAAGGGTCGGCTGGTGACGGTGGACCAGACCTGGTTCCGCGACTTCGTGCGCAGCCTGCGGGCCCGCTGGGACGGCCGCACGGTCAACGGCGCGGCGCGGCACGAGGCGCGGCTGCTGGCGGCCCTGACCCACGACCAGCGTCCGGCGGAATCCGTCATCTGCCCCCCGCCCGCGCCCGATCAGAAGCCGGCCCGCGACAAACCCCGGGTGTTGCGCCAGTTCTTCCGCTCCCGCCACGCCGCGCCCTTGCCAGCGGCCGACCTTTACCTGAACGTCGGCCACACCACCCTGCACGAGGCGGACGCCCTGCAGGCGTTGGAGCAGGACGGTGTCGATCGCGTGGTGATGATCCACGACCTGATCCCGATCACCCACCCGGAATTCTGCCGACCGGGCGACGCCGACAAACACCGCGCCCGCGTGGTGCATACCCTGCGCCACGCCAGCAGCATCCTGGTCAACTCGCACCACACGGCTGATCAGCTGGCCGCCTTCGCCGTACGCGAGGGTCTGACGCCCCCGCCCGTGCACGTGGCCCACCTCGGCATCGAGACGGCCTTCGTCCCCGGCGACGCGGTGCAGGCCAGTCGCCCGTATTTCATTCATGTCGGCACCATCGAGGCGCGCAAGAACCTGGCCCAGTTGCTGACCCTGTGGCGGCGGCTGGAAGAAGAGATGGGGCAACGGACCCCGTCGCTGGTCTTGGTGGGGCGCTACGGCTGGGAAAACGAGGCCGTGCTGGATCACCTGCAACGGTCGCCCAATCTGCGCGGGGTGGTTCACCAGGCCGAGAACCTGTCGGACGGCGCCCTGGTGCGGCTGATGCGCGGCGCGCGCGCGGTGCTGGCGCCTTCGGCCGTGGAGGGTTTCGACCTGCCCGCGGTGGAGGCCTGCGCGATGGGGGCCCCGCTGATCGCCTCGGATATTCCGCCGCACCGCGAACTGACGCCGCAGGCCCAGTTGATCGACCCCCTGGACGGACTGGGCTGGCTGCAGGCCATCCGGCGCGCGACGCTGGACGAGACGCCGAAGTCTTCGGCCGCCTTCGCGCCGCCGCGCTGGGACGATCATTTCGCCGTCGTCGCCGTCGCCGTCGGTCTGGGCCGGACGCCGGAGCCGTTATCGCCTCTGGCGGCGCATGGCGAAGGCGAGTAAGCAAAGGTCGAACGAGGGGCTGAACGGCTTTATGACGCGTACCATCCTGCCGCTGATGATCGTCGCCATTCTGGGCGGCTGCACCACCTTGCCGCGGGACGGGCCCTCGGGCCGATCGGTCGACGCCGGCGCGACCCAGCCCGGCGCCCTTGGCGGTTACGCCCTGGTCGAGTTGAACTATGAAGTCAGCGAGCGGATCAAGGCCGTTCCGCCGCAGTTCTTCGGCTCGCTGACGGGCGCCGCCAGCGAGCGGCCGCTGGACCTGATCGGGGTGGGCGACGCCCTGCAGGTCCAGATCATCGAGCCCAGCGGCACCCTGTTCGGCGGCGGCGTCGGCGCGGGTTCCGCCGTCCAGCCGGGCAATCAGGTCCTGCCGGCCCAGGTCGTGGACCGCTCCGGCGCAGTGTCCATCCCGTTCGCCGGCGCCGTGCGTGTCGAGGGGCTGACGCCGCCGCAGGCGGCGGCCTCCATCCGCCGCGCTCTGGCCGGCAAGGTGGCCAATCCGCAGATCACGGTCGTGGTGGTCCAGAACGCCTCCAACTCGGTGACCGTTCTGGGCGACGTGCGTCAGCCGGGACGCAAACCCCTGTCCGTCAACAGCAATCGTCTGCTGGATGTTCTGGGCGAGGCCGGCGGTTCGGAGCGGCCGGTGGACGACATGATGGTGACCATCCAGCGCGCAGGCCAGACCTACGCCGCACCGCTTGGCGCCGTGACGACCTCGTTCGAGGAGAACGTCCGGCTGCAACCCGGCGACCTGGTCAACTTTGCTTACAAGCCGCGTCGGTTCAGCACCTTCGGCGCCCTGGGCGCGGTGGCCCAGGTCGACATGCCGCCGGGGCCGGTGACGCTGGCTGGCGCGCTCAGCCGCGTTTCAGGGTTGAACACCAACACCGCCAACGCCAGCCGGGTGATGATCTTCCGCTTCGAGCGGCCCGAGGTCGCGCGCGCCCTGGGCGTGACCCAGCCGGCCACCCCGAACGGCGTGCCGATCATCTATCAGCTGGATTTCAACAACGCCGCCAACGTCTTCGCCGCCAGCAACATTCAGATCATGCCCGAGGACGTGATCTATGTGCCGCTGGCGAACGCCGCCGAGGCGCGCAAGTTCTTCGAGTTCGTCCAGAGCATCACCCGCGTCATCTATGACGTGTCGGTGACCAGCGCGATCAACGTGGACTGACGGCCTTGAGCCTGTGGCGTCTCCTGCCGCGCCCGCGCAGAGAGACGCCGCAGGACGATCCCTTCCCGTCCGCCGCCCGCACCGAACACCGACCCGCTGCCGAAGGCCCGGCGCGCCAGGACGCCTTGTCACGGGCGCTGTCCGAAATGGAAGCGGCCGCGCATGAAGTCTATGCGCTGCACGGCCTGCCGACCCGTCCCGGTCATTACGAACGACCGCCCCGCGCGCGGCGCTGGCGCTTCATCGCCGAACAACTGACGCCCGAGGAACGGTTTCAGCGCGCTGTGGACCAGCCCCGACAGGCGGGCTGGCGTTTTGGCCGGCTGGAAGATCTGGGCGCGCGTTCGAACAAGGCCGACCTGGCCGCGGCCTCTGACCTTCTGCGACTCGCGCGGCGGCTGAGAGAGGCCCGGGACGGCCCCCTGCTCGCCGAGGATTTGCTGACGGCGATGGAGCTGGGCGCCACCTGGCGCGCCAATCGCGAGATCATCCTGGCGGCCCGCCTCAGGGGCGACGGGACCCGGCCCAGAACGTCGTCCCGCTCCAGGAGGAAGCGGCGATCGGGCGCTGACGCCACTCCCTCATCGGGCTAGAGAACCGCCCTCCCCGTTCGAAAGCGTTCATCATGACCGAAGCCTCCCAACCGCCTGCGACCCAGCCCGTCGGGCGCATCATCGCCATGCCGGCCGACACCAACCCGGAAGGGGACATCTTCGGCGGCTGGCTGCTGGCGCAGATGGACGTGGCCGGGGCGACGCCCGCCTTCGAACTGGCCTGCGGGCGCTGCGCCACCGTGGCGCTAGACGGCATGGTCTTTCACCAGCCCGTCTCGGTCGGCGACGAGGTCAGCATCTACGCCGAGGTGATCGGATCAGGCCGCACCTCGATCCGCGTTCATGTCGAGGCCTGGAAGCGCGCGCGCGGCCAGCCCCAGGCCGCTTCCGTGCGCGTGACCCAAGGCGTCTTCACCTATGTCGCCATCGACGAGAACCGCAAGCCGCGCCCCCTGCCGGGCAAGGACTGAGGGCGCGTCAAATCCGACCGCAAAGGTCGGAAATCTTGACCTGACGCCGGGGCCGGCCTACCTCCCGCCCATGACCCTTCGTCGCATCCTCACCATCGACAACGCCGCCGATCTGGCGGTCCTGAAGCAGGTTTCCAAGCCCGTTGCGGCGGTGGACGACGCCGTCCGCACCCTGATGGACGACATGCTGGAGACCATGTACGCCGCGCCCGGCATCGGCCTAGCCGCCGTGCAGGTCGGCGCCCTGGACCGCGTCATCGTCATGGACCTGGGCGACAAGGACGGCGACGCCTGCGAGATGGAGGAAGAGGACACGCCCGAGGCCGCCGAGGCGCGCCGCAATCCGCGCTTCTTCGCCAATCCCGAAATCCTCTGGGCCTCGGACGACCTCTACACCTACGAGGAGGGCTGCCTGTCGATCCCGGAGTATTTCGACAAGGTGGAACGCCCCGCCCGCGTCCGCATTCGCTACCTGAACCGTGACGGGGAGCAGGTGGAGGAGGAGGCCAGCGGCCTCTACGCCGTCTGCATCCAGCACGAGATGGACCATTTGAACGGCGTCCTCTTCATCGACCACCTGTCACGGCTCAAGCGCGAGCGCGCCGTGACCAAGGTCAAGAAGGCCGCCCGAGACAGGATCGCCGCCTGATGAGCCGACGCACCGTCCGCCTGCCCCGCCGGGGCCAGTCCCTGGTCATAGACACCCACGGCCGTCGTCGCCTGACGCGCAGTCAGAAAGTCGGCGTCGCGGGCGTGGCCACCTTGGCCGGGGTCGCCCTGCTGGGCGTGGTCGCGGGCCTGTTGCTGGACCGCCTGCTGGATTTCGACGACGCCCTGGACGCCGGCGGCGAGTGGGACGAGGGCGGCGGCGTCTTCACCCGCTGGCAGTAGGCGCGCCAAACCTCTAAAGCCCTGCCCATGCGCCTCGCCTTCATGGGTACCCCCGAATTCGCCGTTCCGTCCCTGGCCGAGCTGATCGCCTCGGGCCACGAGATCGTCGCCGTCTATTCCCAGCCGCCCCGCCCGAAGGGCCGGGGCCAGAAGCTGACGCCGTCGCCTGTCCAAGCCTTCGCCGAGAGCATGGGCCTGCCGGTCTTCACGCCGGAATCGATGAAGGCCGACGAGGCGATCGAGATCTTCCAGAGCCTGGACCTCGATGCGGCCTGCGTGGTCGCCTATGGCCAGATCCTGAAGCCCGTGATCTTGGACGCACCCCGCCTGGGTTGCTTCAACCTGCACGGCTCGCTGCTGCCGCGCTGGCGGGGCGCGGCCCCGATCCAGCGCGCGATCATGGCCGGGGACGCCCAGACCGGCGTCCAGATCATGCGGATGAGCGAAGGACTGGACGAAGGCCCGATCCTGCTCGGCGAGGTGATGGACATCCACGCCGACGACACGGCCGCCAGCCTGTCGGAGCGCATGGCTCATGTCGGCGCCGGACTTTGGCCTCGCGCCCTGGCCGCCATCGAGCGCGGCGGCGCCACCGAGACGCCCCAGGCCGGGGAACCGACCTACGCCCGAAAGATCACCCCCGCCGAGGCCCGCATCGACTGGACACGACCGGCGGCAGCGGTCGACGCCCATATTCGCGGCCTGTCGCCCTTTCCCGGCGCCTGGTTCGAGGCCCCGTCGGAAAACGGCCCTGTGCGCGTCAAGGCCCTGCTGTCCACCCTGGCCGACGGCTCCGGCGCGCCGGGCGCCGTGCTGGACGACGGCCTGACCATCGCCTGCGGGACGGGCGCCGTGCGTCTGATCCGTGTCCAGCGCGAGGGCAAGGCGGCGCAATCGGCCGAGGAGATGCTGCGCGGCTTTTCCCTGCCGGCCGGGACCGCGCTGGGCTGATGCCGCGCTACAAGCTGACCCTCGAATACGACGGCACGGCCTACAACGGCTTCCAGGCCCAGGACGGCCAGCCGACCGTGCAGGGCGCGTTGGAGACCGCCATTCACGCCTTCTCGGGCGAGCGCATCCGCATCGCCGCCGCCGGGCGCACCGATACCGGCGTCCATGCGCTTGAGCAGGTGATCCACGCCGACCTGGAGCGCGCCTGGCCCGAAAACACCGTCCTGAACGCCATGAACGCCCATCTGGTGAACGAGGACGTCTGCGTCCTGTCGGTCGAGCCCGCGCCCGATCCCGACTGGCACGCGCGCTTTTCAGCGACCGGCCGGGCCTATCTGTACCGCATCCTGAACCGCCGCCCCCAGCCCGTTCTGGAACGCGACCGCGTCTGGCACGTCAAGAAGCCGCTGGACGCGGAGGCCATGCACCACGCGGCCCAGGTCCTGGTCGGCCATCACGACTTCACCACCTTCCGCGACGTGGGCTGCCAGTCGAAGTCGCCGGTCAAGACGCTGGACGTCGCCCGCGTGACCCGCTTCGGCGAAGAGGTGCATCTGGTCTTCCAGGCCCGCAGCTTCCTGCACCGCCAGGTCCGCTCGATGGCCGGCACCCTGGTCGAGGTCGGCCTGGATCGCTGGACCGCCCATGACGTCAGGAAGGCCCTGGAGGCCAGGGATCGCGCCGCGTGCGGGCCGGTCGCGCCATCGACGGGGCTGTACCTGAGCGGGGTTAGATACGACTGAATCCCATCCACTCATCCCGGCGAAAGCCGGGATGAGTGGAATTGGGATCAGACCTTGCTGAGGATCAGCGTGCCGTTGGTGCCGCCGAAGCCGAAGCTGTTGGACATCACCGTGGTCAGTTCGCCGTCCTTGCGTTCGCGCAGGATCGGCATGCCCTCGAAGGCTGGGTCCAGATTCTCGATGTGCGCGCTTTCGGCGGCGAAGCCGTTCTGCATCATCAAGAGGCAGTAGATCGCCTCCTGCGCCCCCGCCGCGCCCAGGCTGTGGCCGGTCAGCGACTTGGTCGAGGAGATCATCGGCATGGCGTCGCCGAACACCGCCCGCACCGCCTCCATCTCCTTGGCGTCGCCCACGGGGGTCGAGGTGCCGTGCGGATTCAGATAGTCGATGGTGCGGCCCCCGGCCTGGTCCAGCGCCATCTTCATGCAGCGCTGGGCGCCCTCGCCCGAGGGTGCCACCATGTCGTATCCGTCCGAGTTGGCGGCGTAGCCGACGATCTCGGCCAGGATGTTCGCGCCCCGCGCCTTGGCCCGCTCGTATTCCTCGACCACCACCATGCCCGCGCCGCCGGCGATGACGAAGCCGTCGCGATCCTTGTCATAAGCCCGCGAGGCGACCGACGGCGTGTCGTTGAAGTCTGACGACATGGCGCCCATGGCGTCGAACATATTGGACATGGACCAGTCGATGTCCTCGCAGCCGCCGGCGAAGACCACGTCCTGCTTGCCCCACTGGATCTGTTCGGCCGCCGCCCCGATGCAATGGGCCGAGGTCGCGCAGGCCGAGCTGATCGAATAGTTGATCCCGCGCATCTGGAACCAGGTCGACAGCACCGCCGACGGGCCGCTGGCCATCGCCTTGGGCACGGCGAACGGGCCGATCCGCTTGGGCGAGCCCTTCTCCATCGTGGTCTGGGCCGCCTGCAGGATGACCTGGGTGGACGGGCCGCCCTCGCCGACGATCAGGCCGATGCGGTCGTCGCGGATGTCCTCGGCCGTCATGCCCGACGACTTGAGCGCCTCTTCGAAGGCGATGTGCGCCCAGGCCGTGCCGTTGGCCAGGAAGCGCGCGGCGCGGCGGTCGACCAGCTCCTCCCACGGGCCGATCTTCGGCGGCGCCCAGACCTGGCTGCGGAAGCCGTATTTGGCGTGGTCGGGCGCGTGCACGACGCCCGAACGGGCCTCGCGCAGGGAACGGGTCACTTCCTCGGCGCCATGGCCGATGGAGGAGACGATGCCAAGGCCGGTGACGACGACGCGACGCATGGGAAATCCTTCTTGCTTGCGGCTCCTCCCGGAGCCGGCCGCTGGGTGCGCGGCTCTATATGGGGGCTTCAGCCGCCGGCCGCTTGGTCCTTGGCGCCGAACAGGCCCACCCGCATGTCGTTGCAGGTGTAGATCACCTCGCCGTCGGCCTCCAGCACGCCGTCGGCGATGCCCATGACCAGTTTGCGATTGATGACCCGCTTCAGGTCGATCTTGTAGACCACCTTCTTGACGTCCGGCGTCACCTGGCCGGTGAATTTGACGTCGCCGACGCCCAGGGCGCGGCCCCGGCCCGGTCCGCCGATCCAGCCCAGATAGAAGCCGACCAGCTGCCACATGGCGTCCAGGCCCAGGCAGCCGGGCATGACCGGGTCGCCGATGAAGTGACACTGGAAGAACCAGAGCTCCGGGTTGATGTCGAGTTCGGCCTCGACATAGCCCTTGCCGTGCGCGCCGCCGTCCGCGTTGATCTGGGTGATCCGGTCGAACATCAGCATCGGCGGGGCCGGCAGCTGGGCGTTGCCGGGACCGAACAGCTCGCCGCGCCCGGAGGCGAGCAGGGCCTCGTGATCGAAGGACGAGGGATATTGCGATTGGGTCAAGGCGGTTCCGTTCCGTCAGCTGTTGCGGGCGGGTTACACGACCGCGCCGCTTCGCTCAACAGACAGGCGTTTCAGCCGCGTCCGGTTCCGGCGGGCCGGTTGGCGTTGCACAGGGCCCGCGACTGGGCGCCGAAGACCGCCCGCTGCACGACCCAGCCCTCCAGCCGCCGCGCCCGCACCCGGCACCAGCCGTCCTCGCACTCGTCCAGCGAGACGATGGAGCGGGGCTGCAGCCGCGCCCGCACGGGCGACGTCTCGGACCTTCCGGCGTGGATCGGGATTTCGGCGTCGGAATTGTTGAACACCGAACGTCGCCCCGAGGACACCGTGCGGTGGATCCAGGCCACGGCGCCGTCGGGATCGCACACCTTGCGCCACTCGGTCGTCTCGGCCACCACCTGCACCGGCAGTCCTGCGGCGCGGTATTCCCACAGGATCGGATAGTCCAGTCCCGGCCCCTGGCGCGCCCGCACGTGCGAGGACTTCAGCGAGATCCAGCGCGGCACCTCCAGGCCGGTCGGCGTGGGCCGCCCGTCCGGCATGGTCTGGCCCGCCCCGGCCATTACGGCCAGGCCCGCCACGGCCGCCAGAACCGGGGCGCGACGGCGAAGGCTTTGGAAGATGATGGCGGCTTTGCTAGACACCCAGGCACGACCCGTCGCACGCGGGCTCCGATCCCTGTTGAATCGCCGCCCGCAGATCAAGGTCCGCAATGTCCGCCTCCAAGCTTAAGGTCGTATTAACCAGACGCCTTCCCGACGCGGTCGAGACGCGGATGCGCGAACTGTTCGACGCCGAACTGAACCTGACCGACGCGCCGATGGACCGCGCGGCGCTGGAGGCGGCCGTCCAGCGCGCCCAGGTCCTGGTCCCGACCATCACCGACGTGATCGACGCCGAACTGCTCCAGGGCGCGGGCGACCAGCTGAAGATGATCGCCAACTTCGGCGCGGGCGTGGACCACATCGACGTGGACGCCGCCGTGGCCCGTGGGATCATCGTCACCAACACCCCGGGCGTCCTGACCGAGGACACCGCCGACCTGGCCATGAGCCTGATCCTGGCCGTCAGCCGCCGCATCGTCGAGGGCGCCCAGGTGGTGGCCGAGGGCCGCTTCGAGGGCTGGACCCCCACCTGGATGTGCGGGCGCAAGCTGTGGGGCAAGCGATTGGGGATCGTCGGCATGGGCCGGATCGGCCAGGCCCTGGCCCGGCGCGCCAAGGCCTTCGGCCTGCAGGTCCACTATCACAACCGAAAGCCCGTCCCGGCCCTGATCGAGGAGGAACTGGGCACCACCTACTGGGACGACCTGGACCAGATGCTGTCGCGCATGGACCTGATCTCGCTGAACTGCCCGGCGACCAAGGAGACGCACCATCTGCTGAGCGGGCGCCGCCTGGCCCGGCTCCAGCCCCACGCCATCCTGGTCAACACCGCGCGCGGCGAACTGATCGACGAAGAGGCCCTGGCGAACGCCGTCGATCGCCGCCTGCTGGCCGGCGTCGGCCTGGACGTGTTCGAGAAGGAGCCGGCCATCCATCCCGGCCTGCTGGGCCACCCGAACGTGGTGCTGCTGCCCCACCTGGGCTCGGCCACGCTGGAGGCGCGCCAGGACATGGGCGACCGCGTCATCGCCAACATCATGACCTTCCAGAACGGCCACCGCCCGCCAGATCGGGTCATCCCGGCGATGCTTTAAAGCAGCGCTAAAAGCATAAGGGCGTTCAAAACCACCATGGTCATGCAGACGCCGCCGAGCACAACCAGCAGAACCGTTGTCGCATCCCATCGCCGGACGGCGTCATTCACGGACGCTGGAATCTGCAGGGACAGGCCCGCAAGGCGCAGCGTCAACAAGGCGCAGATCAGTCCCGCAACTGCGCCGGCCATGCCCATGCGACCGCCTGTGGCGTCAAGTATCCGCTTCGGGCCCAGGGACAGCGCCGAGACAGCTCCGCCGGCTATGGTCGCCGTGGCCAGATAAAACCAAACCTTTCCCGCGCGCGCCGCGAGACCGGAGCACAAGCCCGTGACCGCCGCTGGAACTCCGCCCAGAAGGTAGACGAAGAGAATTGGGAGGCCCCCAAAAACAAGGGTTAGAAAGATCACCGCCCCGCCGGTGATCATAAGCGACCCGATCAAAGGCCCTGCCGCCAGAAACACCCCGGCTATGGCTAGGATAGAAGTCCAAGATGGGCGCCCGCTCTTCATGGAGCGCAACTTGAGGGCGGCCCAGTTTCAATCCGATAAACGGCGGCGTCGCGATCATGGGCGTCCCGGGCCATCCCGGCGATGCTCTAGGCCGCACATTTCACGCGACCGTCGAACCGGCCTCATACGCCTGTCGAAAACGGCGTTCAGGAGCGGAACCGTCGGCGACGCGCCTCGTTTCCGGCGACCTGTTCGAGGAAGCGTGCGTTGGATTCCTACTATTGCATCGTCAATCTGCCCGGCGTGCCGGTGCGGGACATCTGCGTGCTGGACGCCGCCTCGGACGAGGCCGCCGACCAGGCTCTCCAGGACGTGGCCCAGCGATGGGTCGGGTTCGAGACCCTCTATCTCTATTGCGGCGAGCGGGTCGTGACGGTGCTCAGCAACCCGGCCCTGGGCTTCGCCGACCCTCTGCCGGACCTTCCGCGGCCCGTTCGCTTCGCCACGGCGGCTTAGAGCCTGATCGGCTGAGGTGGAATCGCTTCGCGATTCCGC
>NZ_DLMO01000105.1:0-145 GCF_002479325.1 Brevundimonas sp. UBA7534 | reverse complement strand
CCGCCACCCGCGCCGTGCGGCTGGTTCCCGCCAGGCCGTCGTAGATCAGCAGCCGCCCTTCAAGCGGCTGGCCCGCGCCGACGATCAGCTTGATTGCTTCCAGCGCCGCCATAGAGCCGATCACCCCGGCCAGGGCGCCGACGAC
>NZ_DLMO01000147.1 GCF_002479325.1 Brevundimonas sp. UBA7534 | reverse complement strand
CGGCGTGCTGTACGGATGCCGGGCCGCCTATCCGCATCTGAAGAAGAGCAGGGGCTGCATCGTCAACACCGCCTCGATCTCGGGCCTGGGCGGCGACAGCGAGATGCTGGGCTACAACATCTCCAAGGGCGCCGTGGCCAATCTCACCCGCGCCCTGGCCCGCGACAGCGGCAAGGACGGCGTTCGCGTCAACGCCGTCGCGCCCACCCTGGTTCACACCGGCATGACCGCCGAGATGGAGGACGACAAAGCCCTTATGCAGGCGTTCGCCAAGCTGATCCCGATGGGCCGCGGCGCCCAGCCCGAGGAGATCGCCGCCGTCGTCGCCTTTCTGGCCAGCGACGACGCCAGCTTCGTGCACGGCCACGTGCTGTCGGTGGACGGCGGCCTGGCCGCCTCGACCGGCCAGCCGGACTTCAGCGCGTTCTGATCACGCCATTCGGCGCAGCACCAGGGCGCTCCAGGCGTCGTGGCGAATGCGCTTTTCCAGCCGGAACCCGCGCGAGGCGTAGGCCGCCGTCACCCGGCGCTCCTGGGTCCGCAGCAGGCCCGACAGGATGGCCACGCCCCCCAGATTCAGCGCCATCTTGATGTCCTGCGACAGGGCCACCAGCGGCGGCGCCAGGATATTGGCGAACACCAGATCGTACGGGCCATGTCGGCGCACCCGCTGATCGTTCAGGCCCGAGGCGTGGACGAAGGACGCCTTGGCTGCGTTCAACTGGGCGTTCTCGTTGGCGATCCGCACGGAGGGCGCGTCGATGTCGGTGCCGACGGCCACGCGGCTGCCGGTCCGTGCGGCGGCTATGGCCAGCACGCCCGTGCCGCAGCCCACGTCCAGCACCCGTTCGAACCGCTCGCGCTTCAGCAGATCGTCGAACGCCTCCAGGCAGCCGACGGTGGTGCCGTGGTGACCGGTGCCGAAGGCGGCGCCGGCGTCGATCTTCAGAGCGACGGCGTTGGGCGGCACCCGTCCCTCGTCATGGGCGCCATAGACGAAGAACCGCCCGGCCCTGACCGGCGGCAGGCCCGACAGCGACATGGCCAGCCAGTCGGCGTCCGCCAGCTTCTCGATCGCGACGGTGACGGGGTGATCGGCCAGACGCGCCTTCAGGCCCTCCACCTCGTCCTGCGAGGTCGGAAAGGCGTCGATGCGCCAGACGTCGCGGTCCTCGTCTTCCTCCAGAATGGAATAGGTCGCGCCCTCCAGCAGGGGGTCGGCGTCGATGGCGGCGGCGGCGGCCTCGGCGGCGGCGCGCGGGCCCCGCGCGATTAACTGAACTGCGGACTCGGACATTTCTCAAACACCGCTATCATGGCGAATCGTTGCGGCCCGGCGCTTTCGCCTGAACCACGCCGCGTCGTCTAAACCGAGGGGTCGGGGAAATACATGGCTAAAGCACCGTCAACGTCGAAACCCGCCGCCGCCAAGCCGGCGGCCGCGAAAAAGCCCGCCGCGCCGAAGGCCGCCGCCAAGGCGCCCAAGCCGGTGACGGCCAAGGCGCCTGCCGCCGCGAAGGCCGCGCCCAAGACGACCGCGCCCAAGACGACCGCTCCGAAGGCCGCCGCCCCCAAGGCTGCGTCCAAGACCGCGGCCCCCAAGGCCGCCGCGACCAAGGCGACTGCGCCGAAGACGACCGCAGCGAAGGCGCCGGCCGCTAAGGCCACGGCCCCCAAGACCGCCGCGAAGGCTGCGGCTCCGAAGGCGAAGCCCGCGGCCCCGAAGGCCGCCGCGAAGCCGGCGACGCCCAAGGCCGCGCCCGCCGCCAAGGCCGCGGCTCCGGCCCCGGCTCCCAAGCCCGCCGCCGCCCCGGCGCCCGCGCCCAAGCCGGAGCCAGTCGCCGCGCCCAAGCCTGCACCGGCCCCGACGCCCGCTCCGGCGCCCGCCGCCGAGAGCAAGGGCTTCTTCGCCAAGCTGGGCGACCTCATTTTCGGCAAGCGCTGATCGCGCCTCCCGAGTTCGAACAGAATCGCCGGACGGGTCGCCCGTCCGGCGATTTTCGTTTGAGACCTGCCCCGCCCTTCGCGCGTTCATGGCGACGCTGAAGGAGGCAAGGCCATGCGCGGCGAACTCGACACCTATCGCGGCAAGCGCGACTTCGAGAGCACGCCCGAGCCGCGCGGCCGCAAGGGTCGATCCAATCGGGGCCGGCTGCGGTTTCTGATCCAGCGGCACGCCGCGACCCGTCTGCACTACGATTTCCGCATCGAATGGGACGGCGTGCTCAAGTCCTGGGCCGTCACCAAGGCCCCGTCGCGGGACCCGTCCGTCAAGCGTTTGGCGGTCGAGGTCGAGGACCATCCCCTCGACTACGGCGACTTCGAGGGAACCATTCCCGGCGGCGCCTACGGAGCCGGCACGGTGCAGATGTGGGACACGGGGACCTGGACGCCCCAGGACCAGGACGTGGAGGCGGCCTTCAGAAAGGGCGTCCTGAAGATGACGCTGGACGGCGAGCGGCTTAAGGGCGGCTGGGCGCTGGTGCGGCTGAAGTCCGATCGCGGCAAACCGTCGAAACGCAACAACTGGCTGTTGCTGAAGGAAAAGGACGACCACGCGGTCGAGGGCGAAGGCGACGCCCTGGCCGAGATCGACGCCTCCGTCACCACCGGCCGGTCGATGGCCCAGATCGCCGAGGGCCAGTCCCGCTGGACCCGCTCGCGCCCCACCGCGCGCAAGGCCCCGCCCAAGCCCAAGCCGACCCGCGCCGCCGCGTCGAGCGCCTCTCGACCCCGCGCCTTCACGCCGCTGCAGTTCGCCAAGGTGGTCGACCACCCGCCCGGCGGCGCCGGATGGGTGCATGAGATCAAGTTCGACGGCTACCGCATCCAGGTCGCGGTCGGCGGCGGCAAGGCCGCCTTGCGCACCCGCAGCGGCCTGGACTGGACCGATCGGTTTCCCGCCCTGGCCGCCCAAGCCGCGACCTGGCCCGACGCCGTGATCGACGGCGAGCTGTGCGCCCTGGGCGAGGACCATACGCCCGACTTCTCCGCGCTCCAGGCCGCCATATCCGAGGGAAAGACCGACAACCTGGTCTATTTCGCCTTCGACCTGCTGTTCGAGGGCGACGAGGACCTGCGCGGCAAGCCGCTGTCGCATCGCAAGGCGCGGCTCCAGGCCTATTGCGACCGGGTCGGCAAGGCCGGTCCGAACCTGCGCTTCGTCGAACATTTCGCCTCGTCCGGCGAGGCGGTCCTGCTCAGCGCCTGCCGCATGGACCTGGAAGGGGTCATCTCCAAGAAGCTGGACGCGCCCTACAAGGCCGGCCGCACCTCGACCTGGGTCAAGTCCAAATGCCGGGGCCGTGACGAGGTCGTCATCGGCGGTTGGTCGTCGGAAGGCGCCTCGCGTCTGCGTTCCCTGCTGGTCGGGGTGAAGGACAAGGGCGGCCTGCGCTACATGGGCCGGGTCGGAACCGGCTTCTCCGCCGCCCTGACCAAGACCCTGCTGCCCGCCCTCAAGGATGCCGCCGCCGACAAGAGCCCGTTTTCGGGCGACAGCGCGCCCAAGGGCGGCCGCGACATCCACTGGCTGAAACCCGTTCTGGTGGCGGAGATCGAGCACGCCGGCCTGACCGAGGCGGGCTCCGTCCGCCAGGCGTCCTACAAGGGCCTGCGCGAAGACAAGCCGGCGCGCGAAGTGACCGCGGAGCCTCAGCCCCCCGCCTCCGCTCCAAAGGCGGCCCACAAGGCGCCCAAGGCGTCGGCGCGCGCGGGCAAGGTCGACGTGGCGGGCGTGACCCTGTCCCACCCCGACAAGGTGCTGTGGCCGGCGCAGGGCGGGCGACCGGCCGTCACCAAGGCCGACCTGGCCCGCTACTACGAGGCGGCGGCCCCGCGCCTGCTGCCGCATGTCGCCGATCGGCCGGTGTCGATCGTGCGCGCGCCTGACGGCATAGACGGCGAACGCTTCTTCCAGCGCCACGCCATGCCGGGCCACAGTCCCCGGCTGACGCTTATCGATGTCAAGGAGCGCAAGCCCTACGTCGGCGTCTCGGACGTGGGCGGTTTGGTCGCCATCGGTCAGTCGGGCGGGCTGGAGCTGCACCCCTGGGGCTGCAAGCCGGGCGATCCCGAAACGCCGGACCAGATCACCTTCGATCTGGACCCGGACGAGGGCCTGGATTTCGGCGACGTCATCGCCGCCGCGCGGATGCTGAAACCCTATCTCGAAGGCCTGGGCCTGACGCCCTTCGTCAAGACGACCGGCGGCAAGGGCCTGCACGTCGTCGTCCCGATCAAGTCCGACGGCCGCAGCCGCGTCGAATGGGATCAGGCCAAGGCCTTCGCCAAGGCGGTGTCGGAGGCGATGCGCAAGGATCACCCGGAGCGCTTCACCACCACCCTGGCCAAGAAGGCGCGCGGCGGAAAGATTTTTCTCGACTATCTCCGCAACGGCCGCATGGCCACCGCCGTCGCCCCCTGGTCGCCCCGCGCCCGCCCCGGCGCCACCATCGCCTTGCCGCTGTCGTGGGGCCAGGTGAAGGCGGGCCTCGATCCCCGCGCCTACACCATCGCCGACGCCGCCGCTCTGTTGAAGAAGCCCGATCCCTGGAAGGACTTTCGCACGTCCGAGGCCTCGCTGAAGCCGGCGCTCAAGAAGATGGGCCTTTAGTCCGCCGGCTTCACCGCAAGGTCTCCACCAGGAAATCGACGAAGACCCGCACCCGCGCCGGGGTGTTGGCGCCGCCGACGAAGACGGCGTGGATCGGCTCCCGGTCGCCGGGGTTGAACGCTTCAAGCAGCGGCACGAGGCGGCCCTCGTCAATGGCGTCGCCCACGCTGAAATGGCCGACCCGGGTGACGCCGACGCCCGCCAGCGCCAACTGCGTCAGGGTCTCGCCGTTGTTGGCTTCCACCGGTCCGTGCACCGTCAGGGCGTAGTCGCGGCCGTCCTTGCGAAACGGCCAGACCGGCTCGGCCCGGCGAAAGTTGAAGTTCAGGCAGTCGTGTTCATACAGGTCCTCGGGCGTAAGCGGCACGCCCTTGCGCGCCAGATACTCCGGCGAGGCCACGATGGTGCGGCCGGTTTCGCCCAGCCGTCGCGCCGTCAACGGACTGTCGGCCAGCGGCCCGAAGCGGATCGCCACGTCCGCCTGCCCCGCCGCCACATCGACCACCGTGTCGGTCAGACTGATGTCGACCAGTATGTGCGGATAGCGCCGCACGAACTCGCCCAGCAGCGGCGTCACCTGCTGTCGACCGTGCGCCAGGGCCGCGCTGACCCGCAGGCGCCCCCGCGGGGCCCCCTGGTCCGCGACCCCCTGCTCGGCGTCGTCCAGATCGGCCAGTATCCGCCGCGCCGCGGCCAGATAGGCCTGCCCCTCCGCCGTCAGCACCAGGGCGCGGGTCGTCCGCAGCATCAGCCGCACCCCCAGACGCGCCTCGATCCGGTCCACGGTCCGGCTGACCGCCGACGGCGTCAGTCCCAGCGTCCGTCCAGCCGCCGAAAAACTGCCGCCGGCCGCCACGGCCGCGAACACCTCCATCTCCCGCGCGCGATCCGCGCCCGAAGTCTGCGTCTTTGCGCTCATGTCAAAAATCCTTGGCTTGAGGACGCCCTACCGCCGATCTTCTGCGTCGTCCATCTGTGCGTCCGATCATTAGAGGCGCTATCCTATGAAGTTGAATCCTCCCCTGCTGGCGCTGGCCGCCGGCGCTTTCGGCATCGGTGTGACGGAGTTCGCGCCGATGGGCCTCTTGCCCGTCATCGCCACGGATCTGGGCGTCTCCATCCCCTCGGCCGGTCTGTTGATCAGCGCCTATGCGCTGGGCGTCATGCTGGGCGCGCCGCTGATGACCCTGACCACCGGGCGCGTGCCGCGCCGAACCCTGCTGATCGGATTGGCGGTCATCTTCACCGTGGGCAATCTGCTGGCCGCGATTTCCGACAGCTATGGGATGCTGATGGCGGCGCGCATCGTCACCTCGCTGAACCACGGCGCCTTCTTTGGCGTCGGCTCGATCGTCGCGGCCAGCCTGGTTCCGCCGAACCGTCAGGCGGGCGCGGTCGCCGCCATGTTCATGGGCCTGACCATCGCCAATGTGGTGGGCGTGCCGCTGGCGACCTGGGCCGGGGACGCGCTGGGCTGGCGCGCCAGCTTCTGGGGGATCGCTGGCATCGGCGTCATCGTCATCGCCGCCCTGCGGCTGACCCTGCCTAACCTGCCCGCCCCGTCAGGGGGCGACGTGGTCGCCGAGCTTCGCGTTCTGGGGCGCGGCCCGGTCCTGGCCGCCCTGGCCCTGACGGTGATCGGCTCCAGCGCCATGTTCACCGTCTTCACCTATATCGCGCCGATCCTTCGCGACGCGACACACGCCTCCGTCGGCTTCATCACCACCATGCTGGTGACCTACGGCCTGGGCCTGACGGTGGGCAACTGGCTGGGAGGAAGGTTCGCGGACAAGTCGGTCGATCGCACCCTGATCGTGACCCTGACTTCCCTGTCCGCCATCCTGATCGTCTTCGCCGTCGCCATGCCGTTCGCGGTTCCGAGCTCGGTCCTGATCTTCCTGTGGGGCGTGGCCAGCTTCGCCCTCGTGCCCCCGCTTCAGGTCCGTGTCATGGCCGCCGCTTCGGATGCGCCGAACCTGGCGTCATCGGTGAACATCGGCGCCTTCAACCTGGGCAACGCCATCGGCGCAGCCCTGGGCGGGGCGGTGATCGCCGGCGGCCTGGGCTATCCGGCCGTGTCCCTGGCCGGAGCCGCAGCGGCGGGGCTGGGTCTCGTGCTGGTTCTGGTCCTTGCGAGACGCCGTGCGCCGGCGACGGTTCCGGCGGCCGGCTGATCAGGCCGCCGTCTTCCGTGTCGTTTTCTTCGCGGTCGTCTTCTTCGCTGTCGACTTGCTGGCCGTCGTCGCGCTCTTCCTGGCGGCGGCCTTCTTCGCGGGCGCCTTCTTGGCCGCGCCGGCCGACCCCTTCAGGCTGGCGCGAAGCGCCTCCATCAGGTCGATGACGTTGGTGTCCTCGGGCTCGGCCGCGGCCACCACCCCCTGCCCCTTCTGCTTGGCCTTGATCATCTCGCGCAGGGCGTCGTCGTAGCGGTCCTTGAAACCCGAAGGATCGAAGTCGGCGTCCTTCTGGGCGATGATGCGGGCGGCGATCTCGACCATGTCCTTGTCCGCCTTCATCGTGGGGATGTCGTCGAAGAATTCGTCGGCGTCGCGCACCTCGTCATGCGGCCGCAGCGAATAGGCCACCAGGCCCTTGCCATGGACCTCCAGCGCCAACTGCCGCTCGCGCCCGCGCAGGACCAGACAGCCGATGGCGATCTTGCCCGCCTTCTTCATCGCGTCGCGGATCACCGCGAACGCCTCGGCGCCCGCCCCCTTTTCGGGCACGACGAAGAAGGGGTCGTCCCAATAGAGGCGGTCGATCTCCTTTTCATCGACGAACTGGTCGATCGAGATCGTCTTGGTGCTTTCCAGCTTCACCTGTTCGAAGTCGGCGTCGTCGAACAGGACATATTCGTCCTTGGAGACCTCATAGCCCTTGACCAGGTCCGAGCGCTCGACCGGCCCCGTGTCCGGGTCCGTCGGCACCATGCGGATGCGGTTGTTGGTGTCCGGGTTGATCAGATGAAAGCTGACGTGGCTGGACGACGCCGTCGCCGTGTACATGGCGACCGGACAGCTCACCAACGACAGTTTCAGATGCCCTTGCCAGGTAGGACGCGCGGCCATGACGGAGTCTCCTTCGTCGCCACAACGTCGTTGTGCGGCCAAGGTTCAGACGCGCCGGGTCAATGGAAGTCGCGCGAGCCCGGCAAGATGCGGACGTCGCGCGGATGGCGGCCCGTCGGCGACCGGGGCGCCTGCGGATATTTCACCGCATCCGCCCGCGATAGCTCGATCTGCAGGTCATAGTCCTCGGACAACCGCTTGAGTTCGGCCGATCGGTCGAAGACGCGCCGGACGATAACGTGCAGCACGCCCTCGACGCTCTTCTCGACCGTGCCCTCCACCTCCATCAGCCGCGCGGCCATGACCTCGCGGCGAAAGGTCTCGAACAGGCGCGCCCACAGCAGGGCGTTCACCACTCCCGTCTCATCCTCCATCGTCACGAAGATGGCGTTGCCCGTGCCCGGCCGCTGGCGCACCAGCACCACCCCGGCGGTGCGCACCAGCCGCCCGTGCTTCTGCGCCAGCACCTCGGCGGCGCTCAGCACGCCCTCGGCCCGGAACATCGGCCGCAGGATCTGCATCGGATGCCCTTTCAGAGACAGGCGCGTCGTCTGATAGTCGGTGGCGATATGTTCCTTCAGCGGCATCAGCGGCAGGTTCGCCGCCCCCTCGGCGCCCAGCTCCCTGGCCCCATTCTTCACGGAATTGGCCGCCTGGAACAGCGGCAGCGGCTCGTCGTCCGGCAGCCGCCGCACCGCCCAAAGCCCCTCGCGACGATCGAGCCCCATTGACCGAAACGCATCCGCATCGGCCAGCTTGCGCATCGCCGCCGCCTCCAGCCCCGTCCGCCGCGCGATCTCCTCCACGTCGGTGAAGCCGTCGCCGCGCGCCGCCGCCAGCTTATCGGCCCAGTCCTGCCTGAACCCGTCGATCTGCCGCAGCCCCAGCCGCAGCGCCAGGCCGCGCGCGCCGTCTTCAAGCGTATTGTCCCAGACGCTGTGGTTCACATCGATCGCCCGCACCTCGACCTTCTGCGGGCTCTCCTGCGCGTCCCGCACCAACTGCGCCGGCGCATAGAAGCCCATCGGCTGGCTGTTCAGCAGCGCACAGGCGAACACCGCCGGATGATGGCATTTGATCCACGACGAAATGTAGACCAGCTTGGCGAACGACACCGCGTGGCTCTCGGGGAAGCCGTAGGAACCGAAGCCCTTGATCTGTTCAAAACAGTTGCGCGCGAACTCCGGGTCGTAGCCACGCTCGATCATGCGATTGACCATTCGGTCTTCGTACCTCCAGAGGTTGCCGTCCCCTCTGAAGGTTCCCATCGCTTTGCGCAGACCGTTGGCCTCACCGGATGAAAACTCAGCCGCGACCATGGCCACTTTCATCGCGTGTTCCTGAAACAGCGGAACACCGAGCGTTTTCCACAGTATCGCCTTCAACTCATCGGGATCATGCGGCGGCTTTGGCCCAGCGTAATCTGGCTCCTCCAGCCCCTGGCGTCTTCGGAGATAGGGATGGACCATGTTTCCTTGGATTGGCCCGGGCCTGACGATCGCGACCTGTATCGCCAGGTCGTAGAATTCAGCCGGCTTGAGTCTTGGCAGCATGTTTATCTGCGCCCGGCTCTCCACCTGAAAAACGCCGATTGAGCGCCCCTCCTGGAGCATCCGGTAAACTTCCGGGTCTTCGTCTTCGAAGGAATCCAACTCCAGGCGTCGAGAATGCTTCTCATGGATCAGGTCGAACGCCTTTCTGATGCAGGTCAGCATTCCGAGCGCCAGTACATCGACCTTCATCAATCGCAGTGCGTCGATGTCGTCCTTGTCCCATTCGATAAAGGTGCGGTCCGGCATGGCCGCATTGCCGATGGGGACCAGTTCATCCAACCGGTCCTGGTTCAGGACAAATCCGCCGACGTGCTGGGACAGATGTCGCGGAAACTCCAACAGACGCCGGGTCATGGCGACAGCACGAGCCACCGTCAGATTTCCGACCTCAAGCCCGGCCTGTTCCAGATGTCGATCGGGAATGTCAGATCCGAAGCTGCCCCATTGGCTTCCCGCCAGACGGGCGGTGATATCCTCGGTCAGTCCCATGACCTTGCCGACTTCGCGAATGGCGCTGCGTGGACGGTATCTGATCACGGTCGCGGCGATGCCAGCGCGGTGACGGCCATATCGCTTGTAGATGTGCTGGATGACTTCCTCGCGTCGCTCGTGCTCGAAATCGACATCTATGTCGGGCGGCTCGTTACGATCCGTCGACAGGAACCGTTCGAACAGCACATCGTGCTTGCTGGGATCGACCGAGGTGATCCCCAAAACATAGCAGACGGCCGAGTTCGCCGCCGACCCGCGGCCCTGGCAGAGGATGCCTTCCTTGTTTGCGTAGCGAACGATGTCGTGAATCGTCAGAAAGTAGTGAGCCAGTTTGCCGTCAGCGATGAAAGCCAGTTCCTTGTCTAGGATATCCCGGACCTTGCCCGGCACGCCTTCCGGATATTTCCGCTGCTCATAGGTAGCCACCAGTTCAACCAGGCGATCTTGCGCCGTCATGTTTGGGGGCACCGGCTCTTCGGGGTAGTTGTAGCGAAGATCACCCAGATCGAACGCCACGCGCGTCAGGAAATCCTGCGTCTCCGCCACCGCCTCGGGCGCATCGGCGAACAGGCGCGCTATCTCCTGGGCCGGCTTCAGATGGCGTTCGGCGTTCTGGTCCAGACGGCGCCCGGCGGTTTCCAGCGTCACACCCTCGCGGATGCAGGTGACGACGTCCTGAAGATCGCGCTGGTCGGCGTCGTGATAGAGCACGTCGTTGACCGACAGCAGCGGCGTACCCGTCGCCGCCCCCATCGCCTTCAGCCGCGCCAACCGGCGGCGGTCGTCGCCTGTCCGGCGCATGGCGGCGCCCAGCCAGACAGCGCCCGGCGCCGCGTCGTTCGCCTGACGCAGAACCTGCTCCAGCCCTTCCAGCCGGTGCGGCGGCATGACGATCAACAGCAGCCCCTCCGGCGCGCGTAGCAGGTCGCGCAAGCCAATCTCGCATTGGCCTTTCTTGGCCCGGCTGTTCCCCAGCGTCAGTAGGCGGCACAGCTGGGCCCAACCCTGCCGGTCCTCCGGATAGGCCAGTACGTCCGGCGTACCGTCATTGAACCGCAGCCGTGCGCCCAGGATCAGCTTGAAGGCCTTCGCCCGCGCCTTCACCATTTCCCGGTCGATATCCTTGAACTCCGGGTCCTCGATCCAGACGAATTCGCCGAGCCCGCCGCTTTCTCGTTTCTTCGCCGGCGCCCACCCCTCCTCCCGGAAAAGCTTCAACGCGCTCCACGCCCTCACCACGCCCGCCAGGGTGTTGCGGTCGGCCAAACCCATGCCGGTATGGCCGCGCAGGATGGCGCTCAGCACCAGGTGCTTGGGGTGCGACGCGCCCTCAAGGAAAGAGAAGTTGCTGCGCGTCGCCAGCTCGGCATAGGCGGTCATGCGAAGACGCCGTGGACGAACCAGCGGGGCGCCGGCTCCTCGCCGTAGAAGCCGGAGCGAAACAGCCAGAAGCGGCGGCCCTCCTGATCCTCGACCCGGTAATAGTCGCGCGTAGGCTCCAGCGGGCCCTGCAGCCGACGCCACCATTCGGGGGCGATGCGCTCGGGCCCCTCGACGCGCACCAGGCGGTGATCCACGCGTCGCCAGATGAAGCGGTTGGGCGGATGGTCGGGCACCTCGGCCGTGGCCAGCACCGGCTGGGGCGGGTCGAACATCTGCAGCGGCCGCAGCGGCGGATCGGCGGGATCGGGTTCGGGCCAGCCGTCTTCGGCGCTCACCGGCGGGGCGGCGGGCGCCAAGGCTGCAGGGATCAGACGGACGGCGCGCTCGGGTCGGTGCGACGCCACCGGCTCGAACCGGCTGACGGCCTCCGGCCCCAGGCGCGCGGTCAGTCGATCGACCAGCCGCCCCAGATCCTCGGCGCCCGGCGGGGTTCGCTCGAACCCGCGCTGGCGCGACGCCAAGCGGTCCGCGACCGGCACGGACAGGCGCAACTGGTCGAAGCCGAAGCCGGGATCCAGCGGCCGCGCCAGCGCCGCCAGCCGTTCCTTGAACAAACGCAGCACCCCGGCTGCGTCACGGCTGGGCCGGCCGGTGCGCACCGTGATGCGACGCACCTCTCCGTCCACGCGGAAGAAGGCCGCCTGGAACGCCCGACCGCCCTGGCCGCGCAGGTCCAGCCGGTCCATGGCCTCGGCCAGCAGGTCGCCGATCACCGCCTCGATGTCGGCCGTCTCGGTGATCGGTTCGACCAGCATCCGGTCGATCGAGACGATCAGGACGGGCCGCTCGGGCCGGATGCGCACGTCCTCGCGGCCCAGCACCCGGTTCAGCCGCGTCGCCGCCGCCGCGCCGAACCGAGCGGCGATCGGCGCGGTCGGCCGATCGTCCAGTTGCGCCAGGGTCTTCAGACCCGCCCGCGACAGCGCCTGGGTCTCCTTGTCCGACAGCTCCAGCGCCGCGACCGGCAGGCGGCGCAGCGCCGCGCGCTGGCCCTCGCCCTCATGGACTCCGCCGCCCCCGAACCGCGTCAGCGCCCGCGCCGCCTCGGGGGCGCCCGCCATCGCCGTACGGACCGCCAGGCCGATCCCGCGCGCCCGCGCCTCGACCGCCTTCACCAAGCCCATCTCGCCGCCGAACAGATGGGCGCAGCCGGTCACGTCCAGCGCCAGGCCGTCCGGCCCGTCGGTCGCCGCCATCGGGGTGAAGCGGCCGAAATCCAGCAGCACCCGCTTCAGCAGCGCCGCGTCCGCCTCGGGCCGATGGACCACCACGCGGATGTCCGGCGCCCGCGCCCGCGCATCGGCCAGGGTCATGCCAGGCGCCAGCCCCAGCTCAAGCGCGCGCGGGTCCACGGCCGCCAGGCGCAACGCGCCCTTGACCTTCTCGACCAAGACGACGGCGACCTCAGCCGAAGCGCCGGACCGCCCCTCCTCCCGCCTCAGCCGATCGGTCGGCAGGAACGGAAACCATACCGCCAGATACCGCCGGCCGTTCTTCTCCGCCGTTCCACCCCCCGTTCTGGAAGACTCCGCCCTCACGATTCCACTCCATGATCCAGGATCTCGGCTGCGCGCCCAGCCGATGTCGCAGCAGTTCGACTTCAAAGGTCGGATGGCCCGGCGCTTCGGCCTCCAGCGCCCGCGACGGGGCCGCCTTCACGCGCCACCGGCTCTCGGCTGCGCTGGGCTGGGGTTGGGCCGCCAGCCGCATCAGGATCGCTGTCGCCCGGCCCTGCGCCGCCGCCAGGGACAGCCGTCGGCTGGCCGTCAGGCTCATGGCCTTCGCCTCGCCCCAGGCCGTCAGCAGCACCGCCCCCACCGCGTCGCAGGCCAGCGCCTCCTCCCCCGCCGCCAGCAGGTCCTTCATCTCCTTGACCCGCACCAACACCACCCGCCCCGGGTCCAACCCCAGTTCGCGCAGGCCCGGCCCGTGGAGATGCCCGGTCTCCAGCCCCGCCATGGTCTGCACGCCCCACACCAGCGCCCGTTCCGGCGCCGCGCGTTCCGCCAGCCCCAAGGCGAACCCCAAGGCCGCCGTCGCATCCGGCGTCGTCGCCGCATGAACCTCGTGCAGGGCATGGGCCGCCAGTCCGCCCAGATGCCGGTCCGCCGTCACGTGCCCCAGGTCGAAACGCGCGGCATCGACCGGATGGCCGTTGGCCTCCAGCACCTTAAGGCGTTCGCGCAGGGCTTCGATGTCGCGGTCGGGCCGCACTTCAGTTCTCCTTTTGTTCTTATATGCCGCTCTCCCAACCCCGAGAGTCAAGCGGTGTTCCAGCTTGGCCATAGGAATTTATTCCGGCGCGGCGACATATTCGGAATACTTGACTTTTACGCAGGGACTTCTATATCGCCCCCAGCCTCGGGACAGGTCTGCGATACGCGCCGCCCGCTCGCCCACAGAGGGGCGGTTCCGTTGCTTAGACGCACGTAGACGCTTTCTCTCCCAAGGATTCATGACCGAATTTTCCCAACTGGGCCTTTCGCCCACGACCCTCGCGGCCGTCGCCGAGACCGGCTACACCACCGCTACCCCCATCCAGGAACAGGCTATTCCCGTGGCGCTGGCGGGCCGCGACGTGCTGGGCATCGCCCAGACCGGCACCGGCAAGACGGCGGCCTTCACCCTGCCCCTGGTCGAACGCCTGGCCTCGGGCCGGGCCCGCGCCCGGATGCCGCGCGCCATCGTTCTGGCCCCCACCCGCGAGCTGGCCGACCAGGTCGCCGAAAGCTTCGGCAAGTACGCCAAGGGCACCAAGCTGAACTGGGTGCTGCTGATCGGCGGCGTCTCGATGGGCGACCAGGTCGCGGCCCTGAACAAGGGCGTGGACGTTCTGATCGCCACGCCGGGCCGCCTGCTGGACCTGTTCGAGCGCGGCAAGATGCTGCTGACGGGCGTGGAGATCATGGTCGTCGACGAGGCCGACCGGATGCTCGACATGGGCTTCATCCCCGACATCGAGCGCATCTTCAAACTGACGCCGCCGCGCCGCCAGACCCTGTTCTTCTCGGCCACCATGCCGCCCGAGATCACGCGCCTGACCACCGCCTTCCTCAAGGATCCGACCCGGATCGAGGTCTCGCGCCCGGCCCAAACGGCAGACACCATCACCCAGTATCTGGTGCGCATCCCCACCAGCGATCCCAAGGCCAAGCGCACCGCCTTGCGCGCCCTGATCGAACGGGCCGACGTCAAGAACGGCATCGTCTTCTGCAACCGCAAGTCCGAAGTCGATATCGTGGCCAAGTCGCTGCAGAAGCACGGCATCGACGCCGCTCCGATCCACGGCGACCTGGACCAGTCCTACCGCATGAAGACCCTGGCGGCCTTCCGCGCCGGGGAGCTGAAGATCCTGGTCGCGTCCGACGTCGCCGCGCGCGGCCTGGACATCCCGGACGTCAGCCACGTCTTCAACTACGACGTCGCCCACCACGCCGACGACTACGTCCACCGCATCGGCCGCACCGGCCGCGCGGGGCGCACCGGCGAGGCCTTCATGATCGTCACTCCGGCCGACGACAAGTCGCTGGACAAGGTGCTGAAGCTCATCAAGAAAACGCCCGAGGAGCTGGTTCTCGACGAGATCGACTTCAGCGCGATCCACGATCGTCCGCGCGACGACCGCAAGCCTGCGCGGGGTCGTGAACGCAGCCGCGGCGGCCGTTCGCGCACGGCGGAATCCGCCCCGGCGACCGTCGAGGCGACGCCTGCGCCCCTCGAAACGGTCGAGGCCGCGGCGGAGGACAAGCCCGCTCGTTCGCGCAGCCGTCGCAAGAAGGTCGAAAAGGTCGCCGAAATCCCGATGACGGAAACGCCGGTTCCCGCCGCCGATCCGATGGAGCCCCGGTCGCTGCAGTCGGACCGTCGCGGCGAGCCGCGCCCGACCAAGGCCGAGCCTGCGCGCCAGGGCGGCGTGCGCGGCTTCGGCGACGACATTCCGGCCTTCCTGCGCCGTCCGGTGGTGGTCCCGGCCTGAGCCGCGTCCCCGGCGTCGCGTTTAACTCCGCGTTACGGAACATCACGTAGTGTTTCCCTCGGCGGACCTCAGAACGGGGTCCCTTGGGGGAAGCGGATGTCCAATCAGGTCGAGACGGCGGTGCGAGGCCCCCAGGCCTATGCCTTGGCGCGCAACGTCATCGCCGAAATGGAAAAGGCCCGCGTGTGGCCGACGCCGCTGAACTTCGAGATCTGGCTGCACTATCTCGGCGACCCCGACGGGCCGCTGGGGCGTGAGATTCGCCGGATGCTGGCCGAGAACCAGGCGATCACCGAGGAGACCTCGGAGATGCTGGCGGCCGAATTCCTGCCGCGCGGCCGTCTGTCCGACGAGATCCGCGACGCCGGCGCCGTGCTGGACCGCGAACTGGCCAGCGTCGCCTCCGCCATCGCTCGCGCCCACAAGACCCAGTCCGACTACGGCCAGACCCTGGCCGGCGCGTCGGACTCCATTGACACGGCTGCGGACGGCGACGCGCTTAAGACCGTCATCGGCGGCCTGTCGACCGCCACGCGCAAGGTTCGGCGCGAAACCGCCGCCCTGGAAAAGCGCCTTGAGGCCTCGAACAACGAGGTCGCGCGTCTGCGCGATCACCTGGAGCAGGTCCGTCGGGACGCCATGACGGACGCCCTGACCAATCTGGCCAACCGCAAGGCCTTCGACGAACGGCTGGGCGAGACCTGCGCCGAGGGCCAGAAGGCGCCGCTGACCCTGGCCCTGCTCGACATCGATCACTTCAAGCGTTTCAACGACACCTGGGGCCATCAGACCGGCGACCAGGTGCTGCGCTACGTCTCCACCGTCCTGTCGCGCGTCTGCGTGGGCCAACGCTTCGCCGCCCGCTTCGGCGGCGAGGAATTCGCCATCATCTTCCCGGGCGAAAGCGCTGGGGCGGTCATGGCCGCGCTGGAGAGCATACGCCAGGAAGTCGCCTCCCGCTCGCTGCGCCGTCGGTCGACGAATGACGAGTTGGGCGCCGTCACCCTGTCCGCCGGCTTCGCCGAGCGCCGGCCGGGCGAGACGTGCGCGGCTCTGCTGGAACGCGCCGACGCCGCCCTCTACGCGTCCAAGCGCGCGGGCCGCAACCGCATCACCGGCGCCCCGACCATGGACAGCGCCCCCGGCCAACGCGCCGCCTGATCAGGCCTTCGTCCGGCGCGACGCCGCCGCCCTCACCGCGACCTCCAGCGACCGCCGGGCCCAGGACAGGGCCTCGTCTGGATCGTCCAGCGCGCTTTCGGGCAGGGTCCAATAGCCCATGCTCATCGTCCGTCCATCCTTTGTCGGATAGGTGAACTGACGGCTGCCCGCCTCACGAAACGCCGGCGCCAGCGCCTCGTCCGCCTTCAGCCAGACCACGCCGTCGTCCAGCAGGGCGAACATCACGCCGGACGCATAGACGCCGGCGCCGCCGAACA
>NZ_DLMO01000150.1 GCF_002479325.1 Brevundimonas sp. UBA7534 | reverse complement strand
GGGCTTTCCAGATTGTCCTCGGCCCGGAACAGACCGGCCCCGGCCGTTCGGCGTTCGCCGCGCGTCAGGGCTCCCAGCGAATCCAGCCGTCGAGCGATGGTCGAGGTGAACCGCTTCTCGCCGTGGATGTCGGTGGTGACCGGGCGGAACAGCGGCGGACAGGCCTGATGGGTGCGATGACTGCGCCCCAGACCCTGGATGGCGGCATCCGCCCGCCAGCCCGGTTCGACCAGGTAGTGCGAGCGGCGCTGCTGGTTCGGCGCCGAGAGGTCGGAGTGGTAGCTGCGTCCTGTGCCGCCTGCGTCCGAGAAGACCAGGATACGCTTGCGGCCGGACATGAAGGCGTCGGTCTCCGACCGCGCGGCCGAGGCGCCGCGGCGCTCGACGAGCCGGCGTCCGTCGCGCGCGACGACGCGACGCGACCGTCCCGTGATCTCTGCGACCGCCTCTGTTCCGAAGGTGTCCAGAAGGGCGTCCAGAACGCCGGGCACGGCGGGCAGGAGCGCCATCTTCTCGATCAGGTCTTCGCGCCGGCGCAACGCCTCCTGGCTCACGGCGGGCCGGCCGTCGACCATGACCGGGACCAGCGTCACCGAGCCGTCGTCACCCTCGATCGCCTCCATGAGATTCACCGGGAAAGCCTCGCGCAGATAGTCGAGGACATATTCGCGCGGCGTCAGGTCAATGGAGAGGTTGTTCCATTCCTCCGGCGGGATGGACGCCAGTCTTCGCTCCATCACCGCCTCGTTCGTCGAAACGATCTGGATCACGGCGGAACGCCCTTCGGTCAGGTCCGCCCGGATCGACGCCGCAAGCGTCGGCGCCTTCAATCCCGCGAGGAGGTGGCCGAAGAAGCGCAGCTTGGCGCCTTCAAACGCGGAATGGACGGCTGAGGCGGCCAGGCCGCTCTTGGCCTTGCCTTCCTCATCATTGAAGCCGGTCGCTTTCAGCGCCTCGCCCAGATTGGCGTGGATCAGCTGGAAGGCGTCGGCCCAGGCGTCCCAGATGCTGATGTCGTCCTCGGTCAGGGCGTGGAAGAGCGGCTCGTACTCGACGCCCTCGAACGACAACGACCGCGCCACATAGAGGCCGAGCGCCTTGAGCTCGCGCGCGACGAGCTCCATGGCGGCGACCCCGCCCTTGTCCATGGCGTCGAGGAAGTCGTCGCGGGTGACGAAGGGCGCCTCCGGCCCGCCCCAAAGACCCAGACGGGCCGCGTAAGCCAGATTCTCCGCGGTGGTGGCGCCGGTCGCCGAGACATAGAGCACCCGGGCGTTCGGCAGCCGGTTCTGAAGCGCCAGGCCGGCCATCCCCTGCAGGGAGGCCTTCTTCGTTCCCCGCGCCCCCTTGCCGCCCCCCGCGGCGTTGGCCATGGCGTGGGCCTCGTCGAAGGCGATGACCCCGTCGAAATCCTCGCCCAGCCAGGCGACGATCTGGTCGAGCCGCGACATCTTCTGGCCGCGCGCAGGCTGACGCAGGGTGGCGTAGGTGGTGAAGACAATCCCGCGATCCAGCCGCACGCCATCTCCCAACTTCCAGCTGTTGAGCGGCACGATGTCGTGGGCCCCGCCGCCGATGGCGGCCCAATCGCGCCGGGCGTCGTCCAGCAGGGAGTCGTTCTTCGACAACCACAGGGCCTTGGTCCGCCCCTGGGCCATGTTGTCGGCGATGACGGCGGCGATCTCCCGGCCCTTGCCGCAGCCGGTGCCGTCGCCAAGGAAGAAGCCGCGCCGGAGCTGGACGGAACCCTCATCCTCCTCCCGCGACAACCTGAGCTGACGAGCCGACTCTCCCGGCGTCCACCAGGCGGGCAGCATGCCGGCGTGAGCCTCGCCGGCGTAGATGACCGTCTCCAGCTGGGCGTCGGAGATCCGGCCGTCGAGACGCACCGCCGCCGGAAGGACCGGCCGGTATGACGGGGCGGGCGGGGCGACCGAGGCCATCGGACCGGACTCGACCAGGGCTGACGGGTGGGGCGTCTGCGCCGTCAGGGCGATCCGCGCCAGCCGGTGCGCCTGGTAGAGGCCGACATCGCGGCCCTCGCCCGTCCAGGCGAGGGTCTGATAGGTGATGGGGGACGCTCCCGCGAGGAAGCCGAGACGCCCGGACGGCAGGGCGAGTGACCGGTCCCGGGGCGCCAGCAAGGTCTGCGCCCCGAGTTCGAGGCGAACCCTCGGCCTCGCCTTGACGCGCTCGGGCACAGCCGAGGCCAGGGCGGCACAGGCGGCGAGATCTTCACCGTTCGCGAGCGCAGCGACCGCGGCGCCGCCCTCGAGCCGGTCCAGAACCAGCAACCCGGTCTCCACGCTGGTGCCGTGCCTGGAGAAGGCGCGTGGCGGAAAGCCGATCCGGGCGACGACACGCCCCCTGGCGCTCAACCGACGCATCAGACCCTCGTCGATGAGGGCGGTGATCGGCACGACGGCGGCCAGGCGCCCGCCATCGGCCAGGGCCGAGAAGGCCCCGGTCAGATGCGCCTCCAGATCGGTGAAGGGCGGATTGCAGACCGCGACGTCGAACCCGCCCGCGCCCGGCAACAGGTTACGGCGCGCGACAACGATGATGTGCCGCAGGTCGGAAAGCTTATGCAGAAACCCTTGAATCCGTGGGCGGGATGCCACCGGGATCGTCGAGAGCACGACATCGAGAGGCAGTTCGAGGGGTGGGTAACCCGAGGCTTGTTGAGGGGCGTGGGTCTTGAGGACGACGCCGTGCGCCTGGCTCGCCGCCCAGGCCCCTTCAAGCAGTCCAAGCCAGTTCATGGACACCACGCGCCCTGTGCGGCCGGCCGCGATTTCCTTTACCCCCGCGGTCGCAAGCGCACGCATGCGCTCGCCCTCTTCGCCATCGACCGAGAGCCGATCATTCTGCGGCAGCTCTCGGACGTGTCCCAGGGTTCGTTCGATCAGGACGCCGGCGATCATCGGCTCCAGCGCCTGACGGACAGTGTCTTCAGAGGCGAGAACGCCGTGAGGCTCGAGCAACTGCAGTGCGAGCGCCAGCTCGGGAACGCGAGCCTGCATCATCGCGGTCCGCAGAGGCGCCAGGTTCGACGGATCGATCTTCAACGATCCGCCGATCAGTCGGATCGGCAATGTCCAGTAGGTTGAAGGAATGTGCTGGATGAGCGGGTTTGGTCCGCCGAAAGCATCGATCAAAAGGCGGATGTAACTCGGCCGGAGCGAGCCCTGCGCCGAGACGAAGGTTTCCGCCCAGGCGCGGAGGCGGGGCTGGTTTTCGGGGGTCTGGAGAAACTCCAGAACGCCCTCCTGCGCGAGGGTCCCGTAGAGGACATGGTCGCCTGCCTGCGGCGGGCAGCTCAACATCCGGGAGGCCACGAGGAATTCGGCGAACGACCGGTGCGGGAAATAATAGATGTCGCCGGCTTTCCGCTCCAGGAAGGCCCCGGCGAGATACTCCCGACGCTTGTGTTCGACCTCGTGCGCGTCTCCATCCGGCAAGTCCGCGAGAAGGTCCGATGGAATGACCTCCGCGACGAAGCTCGTTGCTGCGGCCCGATCTCTCCAAAGCCAAAAGGCGAGTTCGGCCAGGAAACGAAGTCGATCTTTCTCGCCGATGGGGGTGCGGGCGGGCTTCTCGGCCTCACGGCGCGCCAGCGACTGAAAGAACTCATCATAAAGCGACCAGCGCGACGGGCTTCGGCGCAGTCGGGTCAGATCCTGTTCGCGGTCCGCCGCCATTTCGGCGAGGATTTTCAGATGGACGGGGCGTCCGAAAACCGCAGGGTCCGCCGCCGCGAGTTCGGACACCTCCTGGCGACGCTTGTCGACCCACTCCGCATCCGCACCCCCATCGCCCGAGGTTCCGGCCTGATAGGCCAGAAAGCCGGCGATGAAGAGATCGCGCTCCGCGTCGCTGAAATCGGCGAGGCGGTACTCCCTGAACTCGGGCCAGCCCGGCAGCTTGCGCCAGCGATCCTGCGCAGGGATGCGCCCTTTCAGTACATAGTGGTGTTCGGCGTCGGTGGTGAATGCGGAGGGGCGGCCCAGCAGAACCACCTTCGCCCCCGGTGTGATGAGCTGATTGAACTGACCGACCTGCGCGCGGAACTCCGAGAAGGACATCGCGTGCTTCATCTCGTCGAAGCCGTCGAGGACGATCAGGAAACGGCCCTTGCTGTTGAAGTCCAGGAAGCGGGTGAAGTTGTATCCCCGGACATTGTGCTGACTCGTCAGCATCGCGCCGAGGAAGCCCTCCAGATCGCTGTAGCGGGACAGCCCGCCGAGCTTGATCAGGATCGGACGGCGAGCGCTGGGATCCGTCAGAGCCTGCGCCGCCTGCTGCGTCACGAGGCGTTTGGCGAAACTCGATTTGCCGGCCCCGTAACCGCCGAGGATCGCCAGCGGCGTGGGGTCTTCCGTAGCCAGCCATGCCACGACCTCGTCGATCAGACCGACGACCTCGCCTTCGGATTCGGCCATGGCCAAACATCGAGGACCCCCGGATATCGGCACGCCAAGGTTTAAGTCGAAGGTATTTGCCTGATCTCGCCATCGGCAACGAAGCCGGCAAGCCGCCGCTTTGCCTCCCGCCTTCTCTAGGCGCCTTTCGCCTAGAGAAGGCGCTCAAGCGTCGCTAGAAATTGCATGACATGCATACGTTTTGCAGGCGTGGTCGCCTCTAGGCGTGCAGCGAGCCTCCCGAGCTGATCGACGGTGGATGTCGCCTTCTCCCCACTGAGCCACGCCTCCAATGCGGACGTGGCCTTCTTCCCCGGCTTGACGGCGTTCGAGAGGATTTTACTGAGGTGTGGCTGGGTCATTCCGCAGGCGATCGCGACCTGCGCCTGGCTTAAGCCCAGCTCCGAAATCCTCCGCCTGATAGCGTCCGTATCGAGCATATTTCGGTTGACCAAACACCATGTAATGCATACAAATTGTATGCATTACATGGAGCTTCGGACCTTGCAACGCATCATCGGCGGCTCGGACGGAAATTATCGCTTTCTGGATCTTCCAGACGCTGACGAGTGGGTCATGCCAGGGGTCCGCTGGGGCGCTTTCGAACACGCCCTAACCCCGGCGTTCTGGGTCAGCCAAGCTTGGCTCGAAGGAACGCCGGCGGAAGGGTTCCAGCTCTGCAACACGCTGGTCGAAGAAGTGGTGACGTGTTTGCTGGGCGGCCATGGCGCCCCGGCGGAAGTTGGGCTTGCTGCCTCCGAGCGAGTGATCGATGCGTTGAACGCCGATCCGGAAGGCGCGCACGATCTGGCGTGGGCGGAGCGCTTGTTGACAGAGCCCCTGACCGTACACGGCCGTCAAATCCGCTATCGGTTCGCCTCCCAAAGAGCGAAGTATCTAGCTGGCACACTCGCCGGCCTGAACGAGATCGACGAGGACGACCTCGGCGATCTGGAGCTGCGAGACGCCTTGTGCGGGCTACCAGGCATTGGCCCCAAGACGGCATCGTGGATTGTTCGGAACCGGCGCGGTAGCGATGCGGTCGCCATTCTCGACGTTCATATCGTGCGGGCCTGCGTCCACATGGGCGTGTTCCCGGACAAGGCCGATCCCGCCCGTCATTACCTGGATCTGGAGCGCCGCTTCCTGGACTTCTGCATCGGTGCCGGCGCCAAGGCATCGCTTATCGACGCCATCATGTGGGGGACGATGCGGCGACTGGACCGCTCACTGATGAAACTACTGATTGACGGTGAAACGCCGATCGACGAGCGTCTGCCCCTACTCGAATGGGGGGAGAATCAATGTCAGGTAGTGGCGGAACGCGTAGCGACTCCAGAAGCTATGGGTCGGGTCAAACAGGCGGCGCGCAGGCGGGCGGAGCCGGTGGGGGGGCGGCGGATTCATGCATGATCGTGCTGCGCGGGCCGATTAACAGCCCGCAAGCAGCCATTCTTGCAGGCATGGTTCCGGGGAATACCCTGCAGGTCGCAGTCGATAGGACAGGCGCCGCCCCCGTACTGGTCGTGGAGAGAACACCTGGTGTTCGGGCCGGGTCTTTGACAATGGCCAACTACCTTAGCGTCATCACCTGCATCGACCGTGGCTTCGACTATGAAGCCACCATCATGACCATCAACGGCGGCATCTACGACGTGCGGATTGCCCGCGTATGACCACGTTCACGATTGTCGGCGGCGTGTACCGCGAACGATGCGTCGAGCCGCTGTGGGACGCCATATATGGTTCGGCAGGCCGAGCGCTGGCCGCGACCACGCAAATCGCCCCTGGGGCTCGTCTGGTTTCCTATGTCGATTCCGCCACGGCGACCGGTGCTCAAGCCCTGGCTGACGATTGCGGCGCCACGTTCGAAGGTCACCCAACACCCGCCAGCGTGTGTTTCGACTATCTGCACCCGTTGGCCGCGCCCCGGATCAACCCTCAACCAGGGACCGTGACCAACGAGCCCATCACCGTCTCCGGTGACGTGGTGTTGCGCTACGGGATGCTCGAAGGCGACGCCGTCGTCCACGCCAAGAAAGCCATCTACGACCCTCAATCCTCGTTCGGAACCCAGCCATTCGGCGCGAACGGTTCCACGGCGGAGCGCCTGGCCATAGTCCTCAACAAGGCGGAAGCGAAGTCGATGACCGGGATCGAAGATCCCGAAATCGCCGCTAAATCGCTGCTCGGCGATGGCGTCGAAGTGGTGGTGTTGAAGATGGGCCCCCTGGGCGCCCTGGTGATGACAGCCGACAGGGTTCAGCGGGTTCCGCTCTACAAATCAGCCAGCGTCTTCAAGATCGGTTCTGGGGATGTCTTCTCTTCGACTTTCGCTGCGCTCTGGGGCGTTCAGGGGCTCGACCCCTTCGAGGCAGCAGACATCGCCTCCCGAGCAACGGCCTATTATTGCGAAAACCGCAGCCTGCCTCCGCCCGATCCGGAGGCGTTGCGTCAACAGAGCTTCGAGCCTCTGACGCCAGGCAAGGGCACCGTCTATCTCGCCGGACCGTTCTTCGACATCGGCCAGCGGTGGCTCGTCGAAGAGGCAAACGACTATCTCTTGGAAATGGGGGCGAACGTGTTTTCGCCTGTTCACGAGGTGGGGCCTGGCCCGGCGGACATCGTCGCTCCGGAGGACATTAAAGGCCTGGAGAGATCAGACGTGGTGTTTGCCATTCTCAACGGCATGGATCCCGGCACCATTTTCGAGGTCGGGTACGCTGTGAAGAAGGGCATCCCCGTTGTCGGCCTGGCCCAGAACGTCCGCCTCGAAGACCTGAAAATGATGGAAGGTACCGGGTGTGAAATACACAGCGATTTCGCGTCGGCCATCTATAGAGCCATCTGGGCCTTGCCCGCCTGATGGCCGCCCTTCTGCTTTCAGGCGGAATGGACTCGGTCAGCATCGCTTGGTGGAAACGACCGACGATCTCGATTTTCGTCGATTACGGACAGAAGCCCGCCCAGGCCGAAGAGGCTGCTGGTCGGGCCGCTGCCGAAGCGATGGGGCTGCGGTGTGAGGTCGTTCGGGCGGATTGCTCCGCCTTGGGCTCAGGCGACTTGGCGGGGCGCCCGGCGTCAGCCGTGGCACCGGCGAGCGAGTGGTGGCCGTTCCGCAACCAGCTGATCCTGACGCTGGCGGGAACGGCGGCGCTCCAGTTCGGTGAAACCGAACTCATGATCGGGGCGCTCAGGACGGACGGCCACCACGCGGACGGACGACCAGAATTCATCGGGAAGATTTCTTCGCTAATGGAAATGCAGGAAGGCGGACTAAGGGTGAGCGCGCCAGCGATCGGCTACTCCGCACCTGAGTTGGTCGAGGTCTCCCAGATTCCGCAAAGCGTCCTAGCGTGGGCTCACTCATGCCATACGGGCAACCTTGCCTGCGGGCAGTGCAGAGGCTGCGTCAAACATTTCGAGACGTGGGAAGCCCTTGGCTGGACACCCCACTGAACCGAAGCCGAACGCGACCGGAGAATGGTCGCCATTCGAATGGCCCGTTGGACCGTCGGAGCCATGCGCGGCGCCCTGGCCCGGCGCTGATCGGCTGTTTGCCGATGTGGCGTGGTCCCGCCGCTCAGCCGTCGGCGAGAGTATTGGCCTTGGCCCCGCCGGCAACCTTCTTCACCATCTGACAAAAGATGCCGACGACAGGCTCGTCGGCCGCGCGGGTATTCCAGTCCATCGGAGGATCACACCGTCCGCCGGAGGTCTTCACCCCTATAGCTTCCTATGCATCGGAGACGAGGACCGTCGCGCCCTCCTCTACGACCCGGCCACCCACGCCTTCATGCCGATGGCTGTTTCTAATCACGACCTGTACGGTCTGAATCATAGAGAGGTGTCGGAGATCTTGGGCTCCGCTCCTGGCGTTACGGTTCGCGTCGTGATCGACGCCGCCAAGGTTTCCGCCGCCTACCGCAATCCTGAAACTCTCATTCTTCGCGACGCGGGCGCGATCTTGTCCGTGGCGGGCATGCTGGCCGAATGGCTCGATCTGCTTGCCTGCCCTCTCGGGTTCATGGGCGGCGCTTTCCTTAATGTGATCGGCCTGCCTTCTGAGCGATTTATTGGAGCCGGCGGCTTTCAGTTGTCAGCCAAACAAGCCTGACAGCTAGAGGGGGCCACAATTCTGGGCACCCGATGACAGGCGCGCCGGTCAGTGGCGGACTCCGCAGGCGGACGAACTGGCCGGCGATCATCACGTTCCTGGTGCTTTCGGTGCTGTCACTAACAGCGGCGCTCGTCTCGACGGGTCCCGACGATGTCGTGCGTTGGGGCGGGGCCATGGGGCTGGTGGTCTTATCATGACGGGCGGGCTGGCCGTTCTCTATCGCCATGCGCCGACGTTCTCGCGGCCAGTGAATGACGCTCAAGATAAGGCGGCATAGGCGGCTCGCCGCGCCGAGCGGCGCGACCGACGGATCAAGGTTCCCGACTCGCGCGCCGTCGCTGATGCGCCAAGAGCGGACACCAACTGCCCGCCAACAAGACGACATTCCAATCGAGGCTCCGGGCTATCGAATGCCTGTGACCTCTCCGAGTGCCAAACACGGGAATCCGCTCTATTGCGGACAACAACATTCTCCGCCGCGATGCACTACCCGACCGTCACCTGATGCTCGGGGGTGAGGCAGCGGCCCAAATTGCTCGCTTCACCCCGCACAGCAGGAGAGCTTTGCTACATCCATGTCGAAGGTCTGTGCGGCGAGTTTCAGACCTTCGACCGTGGTCAGATAGGGGAAGATCGTCGCCCCCAGCTCGGCGGCCGTCATGCCGTGTTTGATCGCCAGCACCATCGTCTGAATTGCGTCCGCGCCTTCGGGGGCCATGATCTGCCCGCCGAGAAGGCGGTCCGTCGTCTTGTCGGCGATCAGTTTGATGAGCCCGCGTGTGTCGCGCGCTGCCAGTGCCCGGGGCACCTGATTGAGTGCGAGCAAGGACACCTTGATATCCAGTCCGCGCGCCCTCGCCGCCGTTTCAGTAAGGCCGACACTCGCGACCTGCGGGTCGGTGAATACCACCGCCGGCATGGTGCTGTTGTCGTAGCGATGGTCATTGCCGCCGACGGCGTTGCGCGCGGCCAGCTTCGCGGCATAGGCCGCCATATAGACGAACTGGTCACGCCCGGTGACGTCCCCGGCTGCGTAGACGCCTGGGGCCGTGGTCTCGAGATGGGCATCGACGACGATCCCGCCATGGCGGGACAATGCGACGCCCCGTGACTCCAGTCCCATGCCGTCACTGTTCGGCTGGCGGCCCGTCGCGATCAGCACCTGCTCTGCGGCGATGACCTCGACCGCCGCATCCCGGTCGCGCGCCGCGCCCTTGCCGGGCGGACGGTCGCAGGTGAGTTCGATCCCGTGCTTCGCGTGCACAATCCGCTGGTAGCCGACCCCGGTGCACACCCTGATACCCTCCGCCTCCAGATAGGTCTTAAGGGCGACGCTGAACTCCGGGTCCATGTCGGGCAACAGCCGGCTGCGGCAACAGATCGTGACGGCCACGCCAAGCCGGGCGAACATCTGTCCCAGTTCAACACCGACTACCCCACCGCCGATCACCAGCAGCGACCGGGGCAAACGTTCAAGCGCCAGCGCCGAAGTGCTAGTGAGCCACGGGACGCTATCCAGCCCCGGAATTTCGGGAACGGCGGCGCGCGCGCCCATCGCCAGAATAATCTTGCCGACCGGCATCGGTGCATCATCGACGAGCAACCTGCCGTCGACAAAGCGCGCCCGGCCTTCGACATAGGTCACGCCCGGATAGGCCGGCAGCAGGTCGACATATTTCTTCTGCCGCAGACCCGCGACCAGCTCATCCTTCGAGGCCGCGAGCGCAGCCCAGTCTTCCAGCTTGAGGCTGCCCCCCAGGCCGGGAAACCGACGGGAAGCCTGGCCGGCATGAACCGCTTCAGCGGCCCGGATCAATGTCTTGGACGGGACGCAGCCGACATTGACGCAGGTGCCGCCGATCGTCCCATGGCCGACCAGCGCCACCCGGGCACCCAGATCGGCTGCGGTGATCGCGGCGGAGAATCCCGCCGACCCCGCGCCGATGACGGCGACGTCGAAACTCGCATGGCCGGATTTTTTCGCGGTACCCGAACAGCAGTCGAGGTCCTTTGCGGGCTTGTTCATCGTGCAGTCCGTTCTGTTGGGTGGGCCAGTAGTGTCATGGGTTCAGCCGACGCGCGCGTGAGTGGCCTCAGACCATCGATCCGATGTCCGAGGCGAAGCTGGGGTAGGCAAAAATCATGGCCTTGATCTGGTTGGCGGTGAGCCCCGCGCCCATGGCCATGGCGAACAGATTGATCTGTTCCTCGGCCCCCGGCCCGATCAGATGCGCGCCGAGGATCAAGCCGGTTTTCTGTTCCACCAGCACCTTGAATCCGCTCGTGGTCGCCCCGACCCGCATCGACGAATACCAGCCGGAGGTCTTCTCGAAATGCGTATCGAACTCCAGACCCTTTTCCGTCGCCGCCGTCTCGGACAGCCCCACGGTCGCGACCGGCGGCAGGGTGAAGACCACGCTGGGTATCGGCGGATAGGACACGAGCCGTGCGTCCTTCCCGGCCAGAAGGTTCTTGCCCGCGATCCGCCCTTCATAGGCCGAGACCGGGGTCAGGTTCAGCCCGCTGTCGGCACAATCCCCGGCGGCGAAAATGGCGGGATTGGTGGTACGCATGGCGGCGTCGACCTTGATTCCGCGCTTCCCGGCGTCCACCCCTGCAGCCGGCAGGTTCAGATGGTCGATATTGGGCACGCGACCGGTCGCATGGACCACCAGATCGCAGGTCAGCACCTGGATGCCGGACGGCGTTTCATAGGACACGGCGAATTCGTCGCCCTGCTTCTCGACCTTGAGGACTTTCGCCTCGGTCTGCACGTCGATGCCCAGTTCGGTCGAGGCCTCCACCAGCATCGCCACCAGATCGGCGTCGAAGGGCCCGAGCGGCCGCCCGGCCATTTCCAGAACCGTGACGGCGCTGGCTCCGGCGCGTTGGGCGATATGGGCGAACTCCATGGCGATGAACCCCCCGCCGACAAAGACGATCCTGTCGGGGCGCTCGGACAACTCCAGAAATTCCGTGCTGGTCGTCAGCAGGTCCTCGCCGGGAATGTTCAGCGTCATCGGCCGTGCGCCGGTGGCGATGTGGAAATGCTTCGCGCGCAGGGTCTCGCCGTTTAGCGTGATCGTATCGCGCCCGATGAAGCGTGCTTCGCCATGCAGCGGGGTGATTCCGGCCTTGCGGAAGCCCGCTTCGATGCGCGACGGCATGGCGTCGGTGAAGGTGCGCTTGAACGCCATCATCTCGGGCCAGTTGACCGAGGGCCGCGCCTCCAGGCCCTTGCCGGCCATGGTGTGGGCCCAGTCCACGCCTTCGGTGACGGCAATCAGCATTTTCTTGGGATCACAGCCCCGCAGCGCACAGGTGCCGCCGTAGGGCAGGCTGTCGATGCTGGCGACTTTCCACCCCGCCGCCGCCGTCATCCGGGCGACGCCGTTGCCGCCGGTCCCGGCCCCGATCACGATCAGGTCGTAGTCATATGTGTCGGTCATGTCAGTCTTCTCCATTTCGGGGGCCTGCAGCCTCTGACGATCGGCGCTGTCCGGTGGGCCGTCGATCAGGTGGTCTTCATCCGCCGCCGACGCCGCCAGACGGCATAGACCGTCAACGCGGCGAACACGGCCAGCGCGGGCAGCAGCACAACATCGAGCCAGCCCGTCAGCGCAGAAAGCCCGACGACGCCCAGCAGCACCACCAGCACCGGAGCAAAGCAGCACAGCGCCACAATGACGGTGCCGATCACCCCCATCCGCAGCAGCAGGCTGTCGGTCCCGTCCGTCTTGTCAGCCTTGTCAGCCATAACGCCGTTTGATCCTGAAGACGCGCAGCCTTCCCCGGCTGCAGCCCGAGGCCGGGATGCACGCGATGCATTGCGTTGGTGGCCTGGTCCCACCCCCATGCGGGGGGGCGGGAGCTCTGGCGCCGATGAAGGCCGTCTTGTTGCCTGCGGGGCCTAGTTTTGTACGACGCGGGCGGGATAGCCGGCATTGGTCGAGGCGGCCGCGATCTGCGCGGCCGTGGCGCGCGCCGGGTCGTAGGTGGCGCGGGCCGTCTTTGCGGCGAAGTCCACTTCGACCGAGTTGACGCCCGGCACGCTCTCCATCGCCCTGCGCACCGTGATCGGGCAGGTGGCGCAGGTCATGTGCTCAATGGCGAAAGTCGTCTGCTGCTGGGCAGCGGCGGTCGCCGCCGGACGGTTCTGTGCCGGTCCATCAAACGCGACGGCGGCACCGACGCCAGCCACGGCCACAACGGCCAGGCCGATCAGAAATGTCTTTTTCATGGGTCTTTCCTCTCAGTAAAAATAGGGAGCCCACCAGTTGAGGGTGAGCGCGATGATGACGACGGCCAACCCGAACCAAAGGGCCAGTTTCGTGGTCCGCGCCGATTGCGGGCGAGCGCAGTAGGTCCCGTCCTCGCAGGGCGGCTTCGGCTTGAAATAGACGTGCCAGAACCCGTAGCCGAGCAGGGCCAGGGTGACGGCGGCGACATAGGGTTTGTACGGCTCAAGCGCCGTCAGGTTGGCGATCCACGCCCCTGAAATGCCAAGCATGACCAGCACCAGCGGAACGATGCAGCAGGCCGACGCCAGCACCGCGCCGATCAGCGCGCCGCCCGCGATCCATCGGCCCTGCTTCGCGCCCTCGTCCGGCGTTGATGCCGGTGGCTCCGGCTCCGGTGCTGAAAACATCGATAAGTTCTCTCGATTTCTTTCTGACTGATTTCAGCGTAATCCCTGTAGTTGCTACAGACACAAGGGCTTTTTTCATGGTGCTTCAGACGGGCTTGTTGCGGGCCCAATTGGCGAAGCTGACCGGGTGCAACCTCGAAACCATCCGCTATTACGAGAAGGTCGGACTGCTGCCCCCGCCGCCTCGTTCGGCCAACGGTTACCGGGTCTATTCGCCAGACCTGACGCAGCGGTTACGGTTCATCCTGCGTGCGCGGGATATCGGCTTCTCGATGGAGGAGACCCGCTCGCTGCTGGCGCTGACAGACACCGGGACCCAGACCTGTGCCGAGGTCAAACACAAGACCGAAGTGCAGCTGGAGGATGTGCGCGCCAAGATTGCCGATCTGCGGCGGATGGAACGGATCCTCGCCAACGCCGCCGCGAAATGCTCGGGCGGGGAAGTACCGGAATGCCCGGTTCTGGAGGCGCTTACGTCAGACTGAGGGCGCAGAGCGGACCCTGGTAAGGTCTGAAATGAGTCATCAGCCGACAGTTAGTTCTAGATAGACCGATTGCTGCGGGTCAGTTCCGTTGTGGGGCGACGGCGCTTGGTTGAATAGCTCTGTCGCCCCACAACTCTTACCGATGCCGTGTCCAGCTTGGCGCAAGCCGTCCACACGAACTGACCAGAGGCGCCCAATTGTTTGGCTCCACACAGACAGCGGCGCCTCGTCCGCTATTGTCTTCCAAAAGGCGGGGGCATCTCCCCCCCTACTTCAGAGGCCAATCCCATTTCAGCCACTGGAAATCGCACAGCCGTTAAGCTTCCGGTTGTGATGTCCCTGGATGTTCGGCCGTTCCGAAAATAGGCCTTAGTGCGAGTTTAGCGTTGTCACAGCCTCCCTGCAGGCGCCCCGCCTATGCGTTCGATGACTTCCCCGAGGACGACGCCGTCTGGGAAGTGGTGATGTACGGCGCCGTGGATTCCACCCCTGTCGCTTGGATGGGTGAGGTGCTGCTGGCGGATTGGCGCTGGCGCTTCAGAGAAGGCTCACAGCCTTTGCCACAGATGCGCCTGCTGCGCCGGGCTCTGAGCGATGTGGCTGGCCTTCCAATTGGAAGTCGCTGGCGCAACGGCGAACCCGTGGCGGATAAAAGGGGACCGCAGATCGCCACCATTGAGGTCGATAGGATCTCTGGCCTGCCAACCCACAAACTCGGCGATGCCGACCCGACATGGGAAAAGACCGACCGACCTCCCTATCCAGTCACCGGCTTTGCCGATGCGCCGGTCTGGCAGATAAAGTCCGGCCCCGTTGACCGCTACTATGTCCCGGCGATGGAGCTGATCCGATACGTCTTCGGGGGCACGGCGTCGTTCCTCAAGCTGACGGTCGAAGGCGGCCACAAGATCGCGCCAACCTTCCGCCGGCAGGTGTTCGACGCATCCAATAGTGGCCGCGCCTCAGACGACCCCTCAACCGTCCATATCGCCGCCTACCGGCCGCTATCTCGGCACGAGGCCGAGATCGCCGCTCGCATCGTCACCAACCCGCAAATGCATACGGCGTTCCGACGCGTCTTTGCGTCGGTTCAGACTGCGGTGGCCGGCAAAGGTCGCATCTATCCTGAAACCATCTACCCCTATGATCAGCCTACGAAGTGGCATGTCGAATGGCGCTGGACGCGGGTCACACCGGGCGAATGGCGAAAGCTCATCACCCGCATACACGCGATCGAGGCGCCTTTCGATGTGAAGCGGATCGTCGTCTCGCTGACAGGCGGGGAGGAACGTCAGGACGACGAGAAGCGACGCCCCGTCTCACGGCGGCGAGGGACCAGAGGCTCCGAACCTCTGCGAATTCTGCCCGACCAGCCCAGCGCATCAAACCTCGCTGAAATGCCCCTCAGCAGCCAGCACACCCACCATGATCCCGGTTTCGTGCTGGACCACGTCATCATCAAAGACGGTGAGCCGAGCAATGTCGTCGTAATCGAAGGCGACACCTATGAGGTAACCGTAGGATCCTTGACGTGACCCCCTGA
>NZ_DLMO01000149.1:4222-11910 GCF_002479325.1 Brevundimonas sp. UBA7534 | reverse complement strand
GCGATGATCTCGACGAAGCACCCGAGCGCGACCAGGGCGTCCCGGTCCGTCCGCCCGCCGACGACCTCGATCCGCCAGCGGTCCATGACCCGCGACCGCTTGAGCCACAGGCCGCCCTCCAGCGAGAGCTGGACGTTGCGATCCAGCAAGGTGGCGACGGTCCTCGCCCCGTCCGACCACGCCTCGCCGACATCGGTCAGGCCGAGGCTCGCCTTGAGGCTCCGGGCCTGGACCTGGTCCAGCACACGCCCCAGCCAGCGCCGGCCGTCCGGCGCCCTGACCCGACGCACAGAACAGCCGCGCGCGGGCAGCCGACCCCAGATCGGCAGCAGCAGACCGGTCGCGAGCGTGAGCTCGCGCGTCCGCCAGGGGTCGGTTCCCGCCACCTCCTCATCCCAGATGCGGCGCCATTCATCGACCGCCGCGGGCTTCCAGGCCGATTCCTCGAAGGTCCTCTCCGGCAGGGTCTGACGTCCATCGGGCCGGATCAGGCGAACGGCGGCGACCAGCCGGTCCTCGTCCGTGGCGGTGGTCAGGCCGAGCTCGGCGACCGCCGCCCGGCCGGATTTGGCGTTCACGACCAGCTGATGGGCGACGTCGGCGGCCCGGGCCAGCGCGTCATGCGAGAGCAGGATGTCGCGACGAACCCTGAGCGAGAAGGTCACCAGGGCGGTTTCAGCGCCGGTCGAGACATCGGTTCGGATGGTTTCCTGGTGCAGAACCGCCAATTCCTCCGCCTCGATGTCTTCAAGTCCACGGTCCAGATCCCCCGACGCGGCGGCGCGCTCGAGGATGCCCGAGAGAATGCGGTCGAAGTCCTCGAACAAGGCGTTCTGGTCGGCGATCCTGAGCGCCAGCAGGCGGTTGAGGAAGGTGTGGATCGGCGGCAGGTCGTCGGACGGCTTGAGCCCGCCGTCGGCGTCGAGCAGCTTGAGACCCGTTTTGGTCATGAAGGTCTCGAGCGTCATCGCAGCGAGTTCGCCGAACGCCAGGGCCCCGTAGAAGACCAGCAGGGCCCGGCGCGCCCATGGGCTTTCCAGATTGTCCTCGGCCCGGAAGAGGCCCGCCCCGGCCGTCCGGCGCTCGCCGCGCGTGAGCGCGCCGAGCGTGTCCAGACGGCGGGCGATGGTCGAGGTGAAGCGTTTTTCGCCCTGGATGTCCGTCGTGACCGGCCGGAACAGCGGGGCCGAGGCCTGATGGGTGCGGTGGCTCCGGCCCAGGCCCTGGATGGCGGCGTCGGCCCGCCAGCCCGGTTCGACCAGATAGTGGACCCGGCGCTGCCGGTTCGCCGCCGACAGGTCCGCGTGATAGCTACGCCCGGTGCCTCCGGCGTCGGAGAAGATCAGCACCCGCTTGCGGCCGCTCATGAAGGCGTCGGTCTCGGCGCGCGCCGCCGAGGCGCCGCGCCGTTCCACCAGCCTGCGTCCGTCGCCCACGACCACCCGCCGGGACCGCCCGGTGATCTCGGCGACGGCGTCCGCGCCGAGGGCCTCCAACAGGGCGTCGAGCACCCCGGGCACGGCGGGCAGGCAGGCCATCCGTTCGATCAGGCTCTCGCGCCGGGCCAGCGCCTCCTGGCTGACGGCCGGACGGCCGTCGTCCATGACCGGAACCAGGGTGACCTCGCCGCTCTCCCCCTCGACCGCCTCCATCAGGTGGATCGGGAATGCCTCGCGCAGGTAGTCGAGGACGTATTCGCGCGGGGTCATATCGATCGCAAGGTTGTTCCATTCCTCCGGTGGGACGGACGCCAGCCGCCGCTCCATCACCGCCTCATTGGTCGAGACGATCTGGACCACGGCCGAGCGATCGTGGCCCAGATCCTCCCGGATCGAGGCCACCAGGCTCGGCGCCTTCAGCCCCGCGAGCAGATGGCCGAAGAAGCGCAGCTTGGCGCCCTCGAAGGCGGAATGGGCCGCCGAGGCGGCTTGGCCGCTCCTGGGCTTGCTCGCCTCGTCGTTGACGCCGACGGCCTTCAAGGCCTCGGCGAGATTGGCGTGGATCAGTTGGAAGGCGTCGGCCCAGGCGTCCCAGATCGCGATGTCGTCGGACGTCAGGGGATGGACCAGCGGCTCGTATTCGACCCCTTCGAACGACAGGCCCCGCGCCACATAGAGGCCGAGCGCCTTGAGTTCGCGCGCCACCAGCTCCATCGCCGCCACCCCGCCCCGGTCCATGGCCTCCAGGAAATCCGCCCGCGACATGAAGGGCGCCTCCGGCCCGCCCCACAGGCCCAGCCGGGCGGCATAGGCCAGGTTCTCGGCGGTGGTGGCGCCGGTCGCCGAGACATAGAGGACCCGCGCATCGGGCAGTCGGTTCTGCAGCGCCAGACCGGCCATCCCCTGCAGCGACGCCTTCTTCGTTCCCCGCGCGCCCTTGCCGCCACCCGCGGCGTTGGCCATCGCATGGGCCTCGTCGAAGGCGATGACGCCGTCGAAATCCGCGCCGAGCCAGGCGATGATCTGGTCGAGCCGCGATTGACGGGCGCCCCGCGCCGGTTGGCGAAGCGTCGCATAGGTCGTGTACAGAATGCCCCGGTCGAGCCGGATGGCGTCCCCCTGTTTCCAGCTCGAAAGGGGCACGATGTCATGAGCGCCGCCGCCGATCGCCGCCCAGTCGCGCCGCGCGTCCTCCAGCAAGGCGTCGTTCCGTGACAGCCATAGCGCGCGCACCCGGCCCTGGCTCATGTTGTCGGCGATGACGGCGGCGATCTGGCGGCCTTTGCCGCAGCCGGTGCCATCGCCCAGGAAGAAGCCGCGCCGCAGCTGGACGGCGTCCTCCTGGTCCTCGGGCGCGAGCACCATATGGTGGGGCGCCGCGTCCAGCCGCCACTGTCCGGGCAGATGCGCGGCGTGGGCCTCGCCGGCGTAGATGACCATCTCGGTCTGGGCGTCCGAGATCCAGCCCTGGTCGCGCATGGCCGGAGGGAGGACCGGTCGATAGGTCGGCGCCGGCGGCGCCACCGAGGCCATGGGCCCGGACTCGACCAGAGGCGACGGATGCGGGCGGGGCTCGGGCAGAACGATCCGCCCCAGGGCGTGGGCCTGGTATAGCCCGACATCGCGACCCTCCCCCGTCCAGGCGCGAACCTCATAGGTCAGGGCCGCAGCCCCACCCAGAAAGGCCAGCCGGCCGGAGGGCAAGGCCAGGCCTCGCGCGCGTGGTCCCAGCAGGGCGTCTATCGTCACCGGCAGGCGCGTTCGCGGCCTGGCGCCGATCCGCGGCGAAATCGCCCCTGTCATCCGCGCCGCGCTCTGCAGGTCATCGGCGCTCTGGAGCGGCGCGGCGCCCGCGGAACCTTCGGCGCGGTCGATCACCAGCAGACCGGTCTCAACGGAGGTCCCATGTTTGGCGAAACCGCCGGACGGCAAGGCGATGCGGCTCACGACGGCGCCGACCTCGCAGAGGCGGCGAAGCAGCGCGGCGTCCGTCAGGGCGTTCAGGGGGACGATCGCGGCCAACCGGCCATGGTCGGCCAGGGCCTTCAGGGCCGCCGTCAGATGGGCGGCCAGGTTCGAGAACGGCGGATTGCACACCACCACGTCGAATTCGCCCGAGCCCGCGGACAGGTCATGGATATGGCGTCCGTCGTGGCGCGTCCGGTCCGCGCCCGGAAAGAGCCCGTCGAGGAGGTCGGCCCGACCGGTCGCGAGCTCGTTCAGGCTCAGCAGCCCACCGCAGGCCTCCGCGACCGAGGCGATGAGGCCCGTTCCGGCCGAGGGCTCGAGGACGCGGTCGCCGGGACGCACCTGGGCGGCCAGGACGGCGAGCGCGGCCAGATGAGGCGGCGTCGAGAATTGATCGAACGCGACCTGCGCCTCGCTGCGCCGGGACTGGGTCAGCCCGAGCGCCGAGACGGCCGCCAGCAGGGCGGTGATCTCCGCCGGCGCATCTTCCAGGCGGCCGACCTGGGGCGCGAGACGCCGGACCTGCAGCACCGTCGCCGCCTCTATCGCGTCATAGGCGTCGCGCCAGGCCCAGGCGCCCTCGGCGTCGGACCCGCCGAAGGCGGTCGTCATGATGGCGGCCACGAGCTTGCGGTCGAGCGGACGGGACCGCGCCAGATGCGCCGCCAACGCCCGGGCGGCGGCGAGGATATTGGCGGCGGCGTCGCCGGCGGCCGGGTCGGCGAACAATGACAGGTTGGGGGTCGAGGACATGGCGAAGGCTCCGGCAGCCTGGAGCGGAGGGCGCCTCCCTCCCGGTCCTGCAGGCTCGCCTCGCCCCGCCCTTTCCTCGCCCTTTCCCACGCCAGGGATTCGCACGACTACGCCGCCCCGGCTGAGCCGGGGCGGCGTCCGTCAGGAAGACTGGCGGTCAGGCGGCGGCGGGATCGAGCGCGGCCTCACCGGCCGGGGTGACGGCGAACGCCCCAACCCCGTCGTCGTTGAACGCAGGGTCTTGCTCGTCGATGGGCCGGTCGTCAGCTTCGTCGGCATCGTCCTCCGGCGAGCCCGCCCAGGACAGGCCGGCCGGCGCCCAGGTCCGCGACGCCGCCTGTTCGGCGACCCAGTCGACCAGTTCGCCCTTCTTCAGCGACCTGGCGCGGTCGTCTTCGGCCCCCATGGCCTCGAGCATCCCCAGCAGCAGCCCCTTGGAATGAAGCTGAAGGAAGGGCGCGTCCGGCGTCCAGTGCAGGGTGATGTCCGCCGCGCAGAGCGCGGCCAGTTCAGCCGCTTCCGCGCGGGCGCTGCGCCGGATCAGGGTCGTGCGTTCCTCGCGGACGTCGAGGCTGATCGCGGTCAGTTCGGCCAGCAGACCCATCTTCTCGCCATGCGGCAGCGCATGAACCCAGGCGATGACGGTCTCGCCCGAAGCCTGCCAGGTCGCGCGGCGATCGTCGAGCCGCTGGCGCACCTCTCCGTCCAGGGGTTCGATCACCCGCCCGCCGGCCGGATTGAACCCGGTGGCGAGGATCGCCAGAGCCGAGTCCGGGCGCGCCACATGGGTGCGCAGCACCAGAACGGTGAACAGGCGCGCGATCAAGGCGGTCAGGGCGGCGCCCGGGTCATCGGCCAGGGCGCGGATCAGTCCCCGCGTCGCGACGTCGGTGCGCACGCCGTGCAGGGCATGGTTGACGCCGTCGATCTCCGGCGCGGGCGTCGCCACTTCGGGAGGGACATAGGCCGGCGGAGCCGACGCCTGGTTCGGTGGACCGCTCCCGGTCGAACCGTCCTCCTCGATCTCGGGTTCCTCGGGCGTGTAGCAGCGCACATCGACGCCCGTGCCGGAGGCGGGCCACATAACCATCGTCGTCACCACCCGCCCGCCGCAACCCGTCTGGTCCGCCGTCACCCGGGCGCGGATCATGGCGATGATGGCAGCGTCCACAGTCTCGGGGTCGCCGGCCTCCGAGAGAGCCCGCCGGGCCGTCTCCGCCCGCTCATTGAACACCTCGCGCTGGGCCCGGTAACGCGCCATGTCTTCAGCCGGAAGCTGGCCGCCGTAGACATAGCCCAGCGCTTCCAGGTCATCGGGCAGTTCAGGCTCGGGTCCGGCGGTGACATGCACCGCGATCCCCTCGGCCTCGAAGACGGCGGCGATGGCGCGCGCCCGTCGGATCCACAGGTCGGTCAGGATGTCGGGATCGAGCAATACGGGCGCCAGCTCCCCGAACAGATCCGCCTCGGTGCGGCCGCCGGCTTCTCCATAGCGGACCGAATCCACCAGGGCGCAGCGGCGGTCCCGGGCGGTGACCCGCCCTTCGTCGAGCCGTTCCGTGATGCGCCAATCCTGAAATCCATGCCCGTCCAGCGCCGCCTCGGCGAGCTCGGCCTGCTCCGCCTTGTCCGGCAGACGGGCCAGCAGCCGGGCCTGTTTGAGGGTCATGCGCCCGGCCTTCAGGGCCGCGAGGGCGACCGGCGGCAGCCCGGCCAGGGCGGCCAGGCGTTTGACGTCGATCTCGGCGTAACCGAGAGCCCGGGAGATCACGGACACCGTCAGCCTGGATTTCAGCATCCGGCCGATGGCGGCGATGATATCGGCGACATGGACGGGCACGGCCGTGTTGGTCAACAGGACGGCCGCCGCCTGGCGAGCCGGATCGGTCTCGACATAGACCGTGACCGGGTAGGTCTCGTCGATCTCCCCCGCGTCCAGCAGCAAGCCCAGGGCCAGGCGCCGACGGCGGCCGTCCAATGCCATCCAGGGCTCCTCTTTTCTGCCGCGGCCGGGGCGGACGGTGAGGCGCTGCAGCTGGCCGGCGGCCTTCATCGTGGCGGCCAAGGTCGGGATGTCGTCATCCGGCGGCTCATTGAATCGCAGATTCTCGCGGGCGATGCCGATGTCGCCGAGGCGGACGGTGCGTTCGTCGCGCGCGACGACGACCGCGGGCATGCTGACAGGAACAAGGTCGGTCATGGGGACTCTCCTGCCGGGCGCCGGGGCCCATCCCCGCCGCTCCGGCGCCCATCAAGACCCTCGCTCCTCTCCTTTCGCCGCGGCGACGGCCACCTCGTTCCAGTCGCCGAACGGCGGGTCTGGAAGGACGATACGGACCTCCAGACCGCCGGGCACGAGGCGGCGTCGAAGCCGCGCCGCGCAGCCCTCGCCCGCGGCTCCCCGGTCGGCGGCGATCAGCACGCGGCGCACCCGCGCGGGCGGCGTCCAGGCCGCGAGGTTGTTCGCCGCCATCAGGGCCCAACCCGGAAGTTGGAAGCGGTCCATGGCGCACAGGGTCGTGACAACGCCTTCCCCGACCAGCATCTCCGCAGCCGCCGAAGCCAGGCGAACGGCGGCGCCGGCCGGAACCAGGCCGACCGTCTTTCGCGTCAGTCGCAGGCCCGAGGCGAGACGCCCGTTCCGGTCCAGATAGGTCAGCTCCACCGCCGTCAGCCGGTCCTCTCTGTCGCTGATCCGCGCGATCAGGGCGGGGCGACCCCGGCCGCTGGGCCGGTAGACAGAGATCGGCGTTTCCGGATGGAAGCCGAGGTTCGACGCGGCGGCGACGGCTTGAACGGCGCGGCGACGCAGGTAGCGATCGGCGGGGCCGCCGCCATCCAGCCCCCGACAACCGGCCCAGAGATCCGAGGCCGTCCGGAGACGAAGACGGGGATCGGGCCTTGGGACCGGCGGACCCGGCGGCCCACCGCCGGTCAATCGGCCGGCATCGTCGATGAAGCCCCGGTCGTGCAACTGATCGCGGACGGTCCTCCAGTCCGACCCGCCGAAGCCGTGAATGACGACCCGGTTGTCGGTCAGCAGCAGCGAGACCGAACGATCCCGCGCGCTATGGCCGGGCGCAGGGACATTGGCGCGCCGTCCGCCGGAATAGAGATCGCCGCCCAGGGCGGCGACGATGCGATGCAAGGTCATGGCCGCCTCAGATCAGGCCGAGGGCCTTGAAGCTGGCCGTGCCTTCCCGGCCGACGACGAGGTGGTCATGGACCTGCAGATTGAAAACCCGCGCCGCCTCGACGATCTGTCGCGTCATCTGGATATCGGCCTGCGACGGCGTCGGGTCGCCGGAGGGATGATTGTGGACCAGGATCAGGGCCGACGCCGAAAGTTCAAGCGCCCGGCGAATGATTTCGCGCGGATAGACAGGGGCATGGTCAACTGTCCCGTCGGCGACGAGTTCGTCCCGCATCAGCTGGTTCCTGCGATCCAGAAACAAGGTCCTGAACTGCTCGCGCGGCTCGTGAGCGAGCGCCGCCCGCACATAGGCCACCAGCGCGGTCCAGGACGTG
>NZ_DLMO01000149.1:0-4094 GCF_002479325.1 Brevundimonas sp. UBA7534 | reverse complement strand
GATGACCGGGCGGCGGCTGGCTTCGGCGCGCGCAAGACGGACCGCGAACTCGCGCACAAGCGTCAGCTCGGCCCGGAGGACGGCCCCCACGCTGGACGCCTGGGCCAGATCGCCGGGCGCCGCGCCGGCGACGCCGCCGAGGCTCCCGAACTGTTCGAGCAAGGCGGCGGCGAGCCGCGCAGAATCCGTCTCCGGATCCATCCGCTCCAGTATCAGAGCCAGCAAGGTCTGATCGTCCAGCGCCGCAGGGACCAGGGTCGGCGACGCGGGACGGCGCCCGCGTGGTTCGGGGGCCGGCGCCCGGATCAGGGTCGGGGTCGGGGTCGGTCTCATGGCGGTCTCCTTCTCCGCTCCACCACGGAGCGCCCGCCGTCCGGCCTTCCTTTCTCTCCACGCCGGGCTTGTCCCCGGCCCGGCGTCGCGCCACCACGGGCCGATGAAATGGCTTCTGATCACCGCCGGACTCCTGCTGGCGCCGGCCGTCGCCCGGGCCGATCCGTGCGAGGGCCGGCTGCCCGCTCGCGCCGGGGAAGCCTTTGAGGGGATCGTGCGCTAGTCGGCGACGGCGACAGTCTGTGCGTGGGTGACGCCGTCGACCCGGCCGCCTGGATCGAGGTGCGCCTTTCGGACTTCGACGCCCCCGAACTGCACAGCGCCACCGGCCGCGCGGACCGTGACCGCCTGGCTCGCCTCGTCGCCCGCCGCCGGCTCGATTGCGTCGCGGTTCGGGGCCGGAACGGCCGGGTCATCGTCCACGACCGCGTGATCGCCTCCTGCAGGCTCAACGGACGTCGGGTCGGCGACCTCCTCCGCGCCGCCGGGGGCCGGGAGGGTGGAAACTAAAGCCCCGATCTCCGGTCGCCCGGAGGGACCGTTCCGCGGATAGACAACCTGTCGAACCCGGGTGGCGCGGCGTGGAGCAGCTCCCGCCTCACCGCGTGGGTGGTCAGGAAAGGCTGGGCTGCTGCGTGGGCTGCGCCAGATCACGCCAAGCCGTCAGTCGTGAACATCTCCGGCTCAATTGGCCGATTGTGCAGAGGCCGGGCTCTGCTTCGATGCGGCCTCTGTGCGGCGCCGGTGCTGGACAAGGAGGTCGAGGAGCTCGCCTTGGCCACGGCCCGCTACAGGGTGCATGCGTCTGTTCACCTTCCCGCCGACCAAGTCGTCGAGATGCCAGCGGGGCGACGGCGCGGGCCGTCGGCGCTTCAAGCGGCCGGGCGATCAGAGGCCCTTCACTCGGCGCATGACGGCGGTCGCCGGCGAATTGCGCCAATCCGGCTCCGTCCCGGATCTCAAGCTGCGGACGGAGCCGGTCTGGCGCGCCGGATCGCCGTTCTCAGCTCAGGCCTTCGCCTCGGCCGGCGCGTGATGGTGCCGCTGTTGGGCCGCGTGGCCTTCATGGCCGGCGCAGGTGCCATGATGAACCTGCAAGTCGCTGGGCGCGGCTGACTTCAGCAACACCTGAACGCGCTTGATCTCTTCCGGCGCGCCGTGGGCCAGGACCAGGAATTTGTCCGCCTTGACTGCTTCCTGGTAGCGGATGACCGAGTCCTTCGGGTTGCCGATGCCAGCCAGGGCGCCTGCGAGAGCGCTTACGCCGCCGACCAGGAGCGCGCCCTCGACGGCGCCCAGGAGCATGGCGGCGAGATGCCCCAGCACGACCACGGGACCGATCAGCGGCACTGTCATGAAAACGCCGCCCACGAAGAGGCCCCATAGGCCGCCCCAGAAAGCACCGTTCGTGCCCCAGAGCTTGATTCGATCGCCGACGTTGTAGAAGCCGATCACCTTCTCGTCGCTGTGATAGCCTTTACCGATGATGGTGAGCTGCCGAACTGGAAAGTCCGAGCGGCCGATTTCACGGACCGCTTCCTCGGCCTCGGCATGGTTGTCAAACACCGCGACAACAACATTTTCTTCGTTTATTGCTCCGCCCTTCGATCTTGCTGTCTGACCTTCTTGGTCGTGACCGGGATTAGATGCGCAGGGGTCCACGGCATTACATGGTCCCGGTCGTTCGGCTCAGACGATCAACCGGCGTTCCTCGTCGATCATGTAGTCCCGCGTGGGCGGGGAAGCCTTGATGCTTCGCGTGAGCTGAATCTGAAACACCGTCATATTGCCGCCCCTGAACGCCGCCTCGCAGGCTGCAAGGTAGAACTCCCACATCCGACAGAAGCGCTCGTCGTAAATCTCGACCGCGCGGGCCCGATGAGCCCGGAACCGTTCGGACCAGCACCGAAGGGTCTCGGCGTAGTGGAGCGGCAGGAGTTCCACATCAGTCACGCGGAGCCCGCTAGGTTCGATGGCGGTGAACACTTCCGACAATGCCGGGCAGTATCCGCCGGGAAAGATATATTTTTCGATCCACGGGTCACAACCCGACGGCGGACCCGTTCTGCCGATCGCGTGGATGACGGCGAGCCCGTCCGGCGCCAGCAATCGATGTACGATATCGAAGAACTCTCCATAGTGCGTCGGGCCGACATGTTCGAACATCCCGACCGACACGATCCGGTCGTAGACCCCGGTCTCATGACGGTAGTCGCGAAGGTGAAACCGCACATGCGGTACCAGACCGCCGTCCGCCACACGGGCGGTGGCGACTTTGAACTGTTCCCGTGAGAGCGTCAGACCATCGACTTCGACGCCGTGCCGGCTCGCCAGCTCAAGCGCCAGGCCGCCCCAACCACTTCCTATATCGAGCACGCGGGCGCCGGTCTCCAGACGCAGCTTCGCGGCGATGTGACGCTTCTTCTTGGCCTGGGCCAGTTCAAGACTTTCGTCGCCATCCTGGAAATAGGCGCAGGAGTACTGCAGGTCGGGGTCGAGGAAGAGGCGATAGAATTCCTCGGAGAGGTCATAGTGGTGGGCGACATTGGCGCGAGCCCGTTCGACCGGGTTGGGCCGTTGGGGCTTTTGGGACGGGCTGGCGAATCCACGCGCCGCCTGGGACGATTTGGCGAAATCACTTGCGATGGAAACACCCATCATCAGGAAGTCACGCAGCGAACCCTGTTCCAGAACAAGCGTGCCGTCCATGTAGGCTTCACCCACGCCCAGCATGGGGTCGGCCAGGACGCGTCCCGGGATGCGGGGATCCGTGACCCGGATGCTCGCCGTTGGCGTGTCGTCCGGGCCGAAGACATGGCGCTGTCCCCAGGGATCGATGACCACGAGCGAGCCATGCTGTACGGCGCGGCCAAGCGCCGTGGCGAGAAGGTGGAATGCGGTGCGGTCGGGCAGAATGGACCGGAGGGCTTCCTTGATCATCGGGCTCACCGTGGTGGAGAGGAGTCGCACGGTGAGACGCCGGAGTATGGGCGACATTACAGGCAACGCGGTTTGCGGCCCAAACCCAACGTTGAAGCCCATGCCTTGCTATTTTGCGCTCAGGGGCACGGCACGGGCGTGTCACCCCCGACATGTAATGGAAGGACCGCCGCGGCGTCCCTTGTAGTGATTGGAGCGTTCCTCCCAGTCGTCGCGTGAACGGAGGGTCTCGTGTCTGCGCTGCGTTCACTCGCGTTTGGCGGCCTGTGGGGACTCTGGACCGCGCTTTTTGGTCTGGCGATCCCGCTCGTATCGATCGCCGGGTCCCCGCCGACGGCGGTGCGAATGCTGTCGCGGGTCTGGGCCCGCGGCGTTCTGGCCCTGCTGGCTGGCGTCGTCGGATTGCGGCATCGGGAGCGGGGCCGGGAGCACGTTCATCCTATGCCGGGCCTGATTGTCTCCAACCATCAATCGACCTGGGAAACCTTGGCGGCCCTCATCCTGTTTCCTGATGTTGCGATTGTGGCCAAGCGCGAACTCCTGCGTATCCCGGTGATGGGCTGGTACCTGAGGCACTCGCCCATGATTCTGATCGATCGGGCATCGGCGGCCGCCTCCCTCCGGGAGATGACATTGCAAAGTCGGGCGGCCCTGGCGCTCGGACGCCCCGTGCTGATCTTTCCGGAAGGCACCCGCAAGGGGGTCGGCGAACCGATCGAATTCCGGCGTGGCGTGGAGTTTCTCTACAAGGCGCTCGGCGTCCCCACCCTCCCCGTTGTCCTGGATTCAGGGCGCTTCTGGGGTCTCGGCGGCCTTCCCGA